>CANIKY010000018.1 GCA_947468085.1 Paracoccaceae bacterium
ATACCTTTCGCCACAAGACCGCGCATGGCCTCGCGCATCGAGGTGCGACTAACAGCCAAAGTTTCGCAAAGCTTGGCCTCTGAGGGCAGCAGTTCCCCCTCTTTGAAATCCCCTCGCATAATCGCAAGACCAAGTTGGTCGCCCAGTTGCAGATGGGTTTTTCGGATCATGGGTTGGAAATCTGCAATCTGGCTCAGCTTCACGTCCGCTCCTGTAACAGTGTGCGCGATTTTGGTTTTTAGGCGAGGATCACTCTTGATGGTACAATAGCCACGATCTAGGGCAAAACAGGGCCTCCCACAAGCGGGCCGTCAGATGCGTGCGCCCAAGCCCATGGCAAAGCTCATGACGGCTTCTTGAGTGGCGTTTTCAGCTGACAATTCACCGGCCAAGCGCCCTTGGTGCATGACAAGAATGCGGTCACTGACAGCCAGAACCTCGGGCATGTCAGAGGAAATCATCAAGATCGCCATGCCGTCTGCCGCAAGGTCGCGCAAAAGCGCGTGCAATTCCGCCTTGGCCCCGATGTCGACACCGCGGGTCGGCTCGTCTACAATCAGGATCTTGGGCTTGGTGGCCAGCCACTTGGCAATCACCACGCGCTGCTGGTTGCCACCGCTCAGATACATGGCGTTCTGGTCTACGCTTGGGGTGCGGATGGCCAGATCTTGCACATAACGCTCGGCCAGGTCTCGCTCTCGGCGGGCAGAGATCACGCCGAGGCGGGAAAAGAGGTTCAGTTGCGGCATGCCTATATTGGCCATCACGGATTGGGCCAAGACAAGGCCCTCTTCCTTGCGATCCTCGGGCACCAGACCGATGCCTGCCGCAATCGCTTGACGGGGTGTGCGGATGTCGACCCTTTCGCCGTTGATACGGATCTCACCCCTTTCGGGGACAAGGTCGCCAAAAAGGGCGCGGGCCAGTTCGGTGCGGCCTGCGCCGACCAGTCCAGACAGGCCAAGGATCTCGCCTCGGTGCAGATCGAAGCTGATATCCTTAAGCAGCCCGCGCTTGGACAGGCCACGAACCTCTAGCACGACGTCTCCGGTCTTTGTCTGCCGCCTGGGCGCCGCTGCCGCGATGCTGCGGCCGACGATCATGCGCACCAGGTCGTCCAGCGTGATGCTGGCGACATCCCGCGTGGCCACAAATTTGCCGTCACGCAGCACCGTGACGCGGTCGCACAGTTCAAAGATCTCTTCCATCCGGTGCGAGATATAGATGATGCCCACACCCTGATCGCGCAGACGGCGGATCATTTGCAGCAAAAGATCCGATTCGCGCCGTGTCAGCGAGGATGTCGGCTCGTCAAAAATCATAAAGCGGGCGCAGGTGGATACGGCGCGGGCGATGGCCACAACCTGACGCTCTGCAATCGACAGGCGCCCAACAATGGCGCTGGGGTCAAGGTCTACGCCCAACTCGCCCAGCACCTCCCGCGCGGCGGTAAGCATTTGACGGCGGTCGATGAACCCAAGTCGGTTGACGGGCTGACGCCCCAGAAAGATATTCTCGGCGATGCTGAGATAGGGTTCCAGCGATAGTTCTTGATGCACGGGACTGATGCCCAACTCGCCCGCCACAACCGGACTGCCAATGCTTACCGCCGCACCGTCTATCAGGATCTGGCCGCTGTCGGGGGGCTGGGCCCCGCAGAGGATCTTGATAAGTGTCGACTTGCCGGCGCCGTTTTCACCCATCAGCGCATGAATTTCCCCGGCCTTCAGGTCAAACTGAACATCGCTAAGCGCCTGAACGCCCGGAAAGCCCTTCGAAATTCCGATCAATTGTAGCTGTGGCGCGGTCATGGGTTTACATTTCGCGAAGCAATGACGGGGGGATGTGCACGGCCATGGCTTTGGGCCGCCGTGCAGCGCGCGATATAGGTTTCATAGGTGACAAGGTGCATCTCTGCGACGATATCGGCCATTTTCAAGACAGGATCGCAGCTTTCAATGGAAAACATGTGCTCTTGGCCAAAGGTTTCGACCCGCACCCGGCTGCCGTAGCGGGTTTGCACCGCGACGATCTTTTCGCCCTGACCATCGGTGTGAAACCAGCCCTTGTTCAGGTCAATGTCCCAAGTGATCACGCGGCCCCAGCGGCTGGTTTCGGCAAGGATGCGGCCGGTGCGGTCGATGATCTTGCCCTGATAGGATTGCACCGAACTGACCACCGTCAATTTGTGCAACCAAGCATAGGCCTGCAGCGGAAAACCACCTTCATAGGCGGAAATCCAGCAGACGATCTCTGCCCCTTGGTCCGCCATATCTTGCCACAGATCGGCCCAGTTCAGATCAAAGCAGATAGCCAGCCCGATCCGGCCAATATCAGTTTGAAATACCGATGCGCGGTTACCCGGAGTGATGCCGCCATTGATCTCGCCTTCGGTCGGGTGTTTCTTAGAGTAAGAGCCAACCAGTTCCCCCGCCGCATTTATCAAGATGGCGTGGTTCTCGACATGGGTGCCGATTTGCACGAACATGCCAGCCACGACATGTATCTTATGCCGCCGTGCCCTTTCGGCCAGTGCCTGAAATGAAGGGCCGTCAAGGGGCTCGGCGAGATCAGGGATGCGTGATGCGGGAAGACCTGCGGCCATGAAGGTCTCAGGCAAGCAGACCAGATGCGCCCCGGTGGCTGCGGCGGCATCGATCAGCGCCAATCCGCGCGCGAACGTGGCCTTGGGGTCGGGATGGCTTAGGTTATAGGGTGGCGCAAAATCCTCTAGCGTGGCAAGCGAGGTGGTTGCGATGCGGATGATCTTGGTCATTTTGGGCCTATGGTCCTTGAGGGCGGGGTCATTCGACGATGCGCGCACTGTCCAACTCGGCGCGGCGCAGCCGTGTTGCCAGCGCATCTATCACGACAATGGCGATCAAGATCAGGGCGCGTACCGCGATCTGGGTGTAGGTGGGGACGCCCAGCAAGTTCATGCCGTTGTTCAAAATGCCCAAGGCCAGCACCCCGAAAAAGGCCGCGATGATGCTGCCTTTGCCGCCAAACAGGCTAGCACCGCCAATCAGCGCTGCCGAAATCGACATCAGCGGCGCATCAGACCCCAGTTGCACCGAGGCCGAGTTCAAGCGTGAGGCGACAAGAACACCCGAGACGGCCGCCATCAGCCCGCTGAGCATGAAAGCCATCATCAGCCCTTTGTTCACCGAAACCCCACCAAGGAAGGCGGCGTCCTGGTTGCCGCCGATGGCGTAAAGATTGCGCCCCTGCCGCAAATGGCCGAGCAGGGCGTAAAGAGCGAGCAAGATCGCGAGCACGACCAGAAACGAAACCGGAACCGGCCCGATCTGACCATCCCCCCAAAAGGTAAAAGCCGGATCTATTCCCACCAGCGAAGCCTGCCCTGTATAGGTCAAAAGCAACCCGCGCACCAAACTCATGGTGCCGAGCGTGGCAACAAAGGCAACGATTTTGCCTTTTGTGACCAACAGGCCGTTCAGGGCCCCAACCGCCAGACCAAATCCCAGCGCCCCAAGAACTGCCACTGGCGTGCCGAAGGGCTGCAACCCTATGGCAAGGGATGCGGCCATGGCCATGGTCGAACCCACTGATATATCAATGCCGCCTGCGATCAGAACGACCATTTGGCCAAAGACCATCGGCGCATCCAGCGAGATTTGTCGCGCGATGTTTTCAAAGTTGGAGCCGGTCGGAAAGGTCGCCGGTGCCGTCGAGCCGAAGGCAATCACCAGCCCAAAGACCAAAAGGGCCGCGCTGTGATTTTCCAATAGTCCCAAAAGTCTTTTCATCCGCTCAACTCCGCCTCAGAGCGCTGTCGGCCAAGACCACAGCCAAGAAAACCAATCCCTTCGCGATCTGCTGCGCCTCGGAGGGCACGTTCAGCAAAACGAGCAGGTTGTTGATCACACCCAACACAACCACCCCTACGATCGTGCGCAGCGTGCCGCCGCGGCCGCCAAAGAGACTGGTACCGCCCAAGACGGCGGCAATGATGGAATCGAACTCCATGCCAAAGCCCGAACTGGCAACGGTGCTGTTGAGACGCGAGGTCATGATGATACCGGTCAAGGCCGCCAACCCACTGCACAGAACAAAGGCAGACAGTTTGGTGATCTGAAGGCGCAACCCTGACAAGCGACCAGCCACTTCGTTCAGCCCTGCGACATAAATCGTCCGGCCCGGAATTGTCCGGCGCAGCACGAATTGCAGCCCGGCCGCCAAAGCAAGGAACACAATGACCGAGTAGTGCAAGAAGCCGAATAACTGGCCGCGACCGAGCAGATTGAACTCTGGAATCGTCGCGTAAAGTGTCTTGGACTGGGTCAGCGAGAGGGCAAGGGAATAGACGAGAAGGTTTACCGCCAGCGTCACCAAGAAAGGGTTTGCCCCCGTTGCCAGAACCAGCACCCCGTTGCACAGGCCAACCAGAAGGCCAGACCCAAGGCCGAAGCCGATCGAGGCGAAAAGACCAAATCCGTTGATCTGCGCTAACACGGTCACGATGCCCGCAAGGCCAACCACACCCGCAACCGACATATCGAACCGCGCCGTCAGCAGCAGAACCGTCTGGCCCAGCGATACAATGCCCAATAGCGATACCGCCCACAGGATATTCAAAAGATTGCGCGGGGTCAAAAATACGTCTGACAGCATGCCACCGGCAATCACCAAGACAATCAATAGCACCAAGGCCGTGTGGTTGCGCAGCGGTTCAGACCAGTGACGACGGCGCCCCCCGCTTTTTGCGGGAGGCACCTTGTTGGACGGACCTTCGGGTCGGCGGGAAGGGTCGACTTCTTGACTGTTCATGACCTACCTGTCGGATCCTGTTATTGGGTCAACTTACCAGCACTGGCCTTCCCACTGGCCAACCGTTTCAGGTGTGACCGGCGCGGTGGGTGCCAGGATGGTTTTCGAGATCAGCCGGCCCTGGTTAAGGTCATAGGCCGCGCGCACGGTGTAAACGCCGACGAGATAGCTCAACTGCAGGGCGGTGCCATACATTTCGCCGCTCTTGATGGCGGCACAGGCTTCCTTGTTGCCGTTAACGCCAAAGACCTTGATTTCTGCTTCGCGTCCTTGGGCCTTGATGGCTTCCAGCGCGCCCAAAGCCATTGGGTCGTCATGGCCGAAGACGGCGTCGATATGCGGGAACCGCGTCAGCACGTCTTGCATCACGGTCATCGCTTTGTCTTTGCTCCAGTCAGCAGGCTGCACCGCGATCAGTTCAATCGTGGCATTTGCATCCTTGAAGGCGGCTTCCATGCCGGCGGTGCGGTTGACCGAATCGGTCTGGCCGGTCTTGCCGGTGATGACAGCAACCATGCCGGTGCCATTCAGCGCCTTCACGATCATCTCGCCCACTGCATAGCCCTGATCAAACGACTGGCTGCCGATGAATGCCTCGGTAAAGGCTTTACCTTCAGGAGTCGTGTCAGCGTTTTGCATGATCACCTGAATGCCTGCCTCTTTCGCCTTTTTGATGGCGGGGACAACGGCGGCCGGATCAACCGCATTGACCACGATGACATTTGCCTGACGCGAAATGCAGTCCTCGATCATTGCGACTTGCTTTACGGGGTCAAAGGCTGGGTCAAGGAAGGTGATTTCAGCGCCGAAGTTCGCCGCCTCATCCGTCATTCCTTTTGCCACCGCCGTGATGGAGGGGTGGTCCGCATTGTTGTGAACCATGCAAATCGTCGGGCCCTGCGCAAAAGCCGGTGCGGCAAGAGTTGCGAAAGCGGCGCTCATCACCAGGCGGACACCTAGTTTTTTCATAAACATTCCTATCTCCTCTTAGTTGATTACGAAGTTTGGACAGATCAAGGGTTCAACCGCATCAGTGATGCCCTGCCGAGGTATTGTGTCGCTTTTCGCGTTGACCAGGCCTCTATACGAAGCGGAAAACTTGTAGTACAATATGTACAGCACGATGATGTTTTTTTGTCAATGGTCGTTGATCCCGAGGCGTGACAGCACAAGACTTTCAACTATTCACCCGGCGAAGACACGACCACGAAAAGAAAAAACCGCATGGATTGAGGCCAACTGGGGGGCATGAAATGAACGAGGAACTGGACGAAATTTTTCGGATGTCTGCGCTGGAGTTGCGAGAAAAAGTCCGTAAGCGCGAGGTGTCTGCGCCAGAGTTGGCCAAGGCCTATCTCGCCCGAATCGCTACGGCTGACAGCGATATCGGCGCCTTTGTCACTGTAGATCATGCCTTCACGCTGGCCGCGGCAGAGGCGGCGCAGCGCCGCATTGACGCTGGTGAAGACTTGCCCTTGGCCGGTGTGCCCTATGCGCTCAAAGACCTGACAGACACGGCAGGCATGCTGACCACCTATGGTTCGCGGATGCGCAAAAACAACGTGCCAACGCTTGACGCTGCCGTGGCGCGCCGCTTGCGCGAGGCGGGGGGCATCCCGCTTGGCAAGACGAACACGCCAGAGTTTGGCAACAGGGCGACAACGGCCTTTGGCCTCTTTCCGCCCACCCGCAACCCATGGGACTTTGACAAGATTGCAGGCGGTTCCAGCGGTGGCTCAGCCGCTGCGGTCGCGGCTTGCATGACGCCGCTTGCAGAAGGTTCGGACGGTGGCGGCTCGATCCGCGTACCCGCAAGTTGTTGCGGCGTTGTCGGTATCAAACCCTCGCGAGGGCGCGTTTCCAGTGCGCCTTATTTCAACCCGCGCGGTGGGCTGATCACCCATGGTCCAATTGCCCGCACGGTTGCCGATGCTGCGCTGATGCTGGATGTCATGGCCGGATACGAGGCCGGAGACACCTATTACGCCCCACCGCCCGCCCAGTCGTTCTTGGCGTCAACACGGGTTGATCCGCCAAGGCTGCGCATCGGCATGCTGGTGACCAGCGACCAATGGATCGACCCCGAAGTGGTGGCTGCGGTGGAACAGACGGGTGCCTTGTTGCAATCGATGGGCCATACCGTGGGCGAAGCAAAGGTCGATCTGACCGGACTTGGCGCAATCTTCCGCGTCATGTGCCATTCCGAAAGTGCCGCCAACGACCTTGGCGATCCGGCAGAGTTCAGTGACCCCTTTTCAGCGTGGTGCGCCGAGCGCGGCAAAAGGTGGTCGGCTGTCGATTACATCAAGGCAACAGAAGAACTTTTTGGCAGAGGCCGCGATATCATCAGCCGGATGGCGGATTGGGACTGCATCATTCTGCCGACAGTGGCCCTGATTCCGCCGCAACTGGATACGTTCCTTGCTGTGACCGAACGCGCGTCTGATGACGATTTGGCCTATATCCCCTTTACCTATCCGTTCAACATCTCTGGCCAACCCGCCCTGTCTTTGCCCATGGGCTGGTCGTCTTCGGGCCTGCCCATCGGGGTGCAATTTGTAGGCCAACCTTATGGCGAGGCGCTGATCATTGCGCTTGCGGCCGAGGTTGAACGGGCAGCCCCCTGGGCCGCAAAATATCCGGCCCACCCGCGTGAAGGCGCAGGTTCAGCCGCGCGGGCTGGATAAACGGCTTGCGGCTTGATCCTGGATGCGGGCAGTTATCCGGGCAAATGAAACGCATGCGTGGTCAGCTGTTCCTAAAGGGCGCAGGACCACGCCCAGACATGGCTTAGGCCAAAAGCAGAAAGGGAACGACTGTGTACGATGTTTCAGACAAGCTCGCCGTAATCACCGGCGGCACGCGGGGGATCGGGCTAGAGATCGCCCGGCATCTTCTAACCGCAGGTGCCAAAGTTGTGGTGAACGGGCGCACCTCTACCGCTGAGGCTGAGCAGTTACAGTCCACCTTTGGAAAAGATAGGGTTAAAATCGCTTTGTGCGACGTTTCCAAACCCGCAGAGGCGACCTCACTGGTTCAGGATGCCGCAAATGCTTTTGGCCGTCTGGACATTCTTATCCATTCCGCAGGGGGACCGGTGCCGGGCAGCGTGTTAACCCTTACAGCCGACAGTTGGATGGACGCCTTCGCGCTGCACGTCCATCCGGTCTTTCACCTCTTCCGGGCAGCGCATCCATGGCTTGCCAAGAAGGGCGGGGCCGTCTTGTTGATCTCGTCCGTCGCGGGTCTGCGCGGCTGTCCGAACTCGGTGGCCTACCAGACGGTCAAAGGCGCTTTGATCCCCTTGGCCAAGGCTCTCGCCTTCGACAATGCCGCCGCCGGTATCCGCGTGAATGTCGTAGCCCCTGGCATCATCCGCACCCGCTTTCACGCCCAAATGAGCGATGCGGCACGAGATCACAACATTGCCAATCGCATCCTGCTGCGCCGCGAAGGTAGCACGTCCGACGTTGCCGAAGGGGCAATGTCAATGATTTGCAATGAGTTTATCACGGGGGAAGTTCTGACAATTGACGGTGGAATGTCCATGCGGGTAACGGCATAGACCAAAGACCGGCTGTTGTGATCGTGCGACAAGGCGTTGTTGCGTGGGGAAGGGCTTAGAAGTTTCCCCTAGCTGCCTCCGTGAGGATTATCTTGTCCAACGACAGATCGGCCACGACGCGCTTGGGGCGTTGGTTTTCTGTCTCGAGTTCCTTCAGCCGTTTGAGCGGATCACGGGTCATGCCGCCATACTCTTTGCGCCAGCGGTAATAGGTCTGCACCGTAACGCCGATCTGTCGAACGGCCTCGTGAACCGACTTGCCTTGACCCTGCCGCACCTCAACCTGCCGCACCTTCAAAACGATGTCCTCAGACTTCTCTCGCTTCCCAGCCATCTTCGTGTCCTCCAAAAAGTGGGTTGATACTATCCCAGTTGATGGACCCCTTCACGGGGGGCACTCCACGTCTTGTTCAGCCATGGCTGTCGATGGCCCTTGTTCTTCAACGTCAACGATCCGTGATAACAGGAAATCTTTGAAGACCGCGTCGTTCTGGCAAGCGTGGCGGTAAGGTGGTGACGATGTGCGTCGGCACGAGGATGGGGGCGGCGAGACTTTTGGGGATTGACGGACGGGTCCATAACCAAAGCAGGCCCTCAGCGTGAAAACTGGTTGTTTGCGCTCATGACCGAGTTGCCGCAGCGTGTTCTGATGCAGGTCCGGGTGGGATTTGTATTCACTGTCAGGTGACCTGACCCACCATCCTGTCGATCGGCTCCAATCGATCATCGGAAGTGATTTTCTTCCACAGACGGAGGGTTTGGCATGTCAGGTTTCACAAAAGTCTGCGCGACCGTCGCAACAGCTGCGTCATTCGTTGCGTCGGGAATGGCGCAATCCGAGACGCCCAGCGAAGGTTGCGGGACTGCAACCCCTGTAAGCGGCATCTATCAGACAGACGTCGGCGGTCTGACCCGCACGTGGCGGATGCAAATCCCCTCTGCGCTTGATGCCGCCAAACCTGCACCGCTGGCACTGATCTTCCACGGCTGGGGTGAGGATGAGAACGCCTTTCTGGACAAAGCGATTGTGACGGCCGAAGCGGATCGTCTTGGATTTGTTCTTGTCGCCGCGCGGGGCGTGGGTTCCGGCAGCGGGGACGAGAGCTACAACTCCTGGACGTTCAAGGGCTCTGCCACCGGGGTCGGTGGTGATGGGCAGCCAATCTGCTCGGGGTCTGAAACAAATTACGCCTACAAGTCCTGCGGGCCGGTGGGCGACGGCGTTGCCAAGAACGGCTGCTCTTGGACCCAGTGCCAGACTGATGACGCAGCCTTCGTTCTTGACATGATTGCCGAGGTCGGTGAGTCCGCCTGCATCGATCTAGACCGCGTGTTCATGACAGGTGGATCGAACGGTGGCATGTTCACTTGGGACATGGGCCAAACGCCAGCCGTCGCCGGCAAGCTGCGCGCCATTGCCCCCCTGATCGGCCTTCCCCATCGCGGCTTCCTTGACGGTCCCGGCCGCACGGATGGCCTGCCAGTTTTGTTGATCACCGGGACCGACGATCCCACCGTGCCGCCAGGGGCCAGGGGCGATGCCGGCTTCACCACGACTGCCGACAGCGACCTTTACCACTACTCCGGTGCCACGGCGATCACCGAGGTCTGGGCACAGGCGCAGGGCTGCACAGGCGAGCCTATGGCCGTTGACTTCGGGTCAGAAGGTATCGAATGCCGCTCGTCCTGTGCGGCTGACCGCTCAGGCCTTCCGGTGGTACTCGATTGCCGGGCAGCCATGGCGCATGACTACGGGCTCGATCAGACTTGGCCGATGATCCTCGACTTCTTCGCCCGCCAACCCCAGCGCTGACAGTGTGGTCAGGGCAAATATGTGCCGCTTTGCAACCATCTTGGCATTCTGATCAACGATCTGATCTGTCTGAAACTGGCTGATGACTTTTACTGACTTTCAATCGCAGGTTCCAAGATAGCGAAAGAGCTAGCTAAAGCGGCCGAGCGGGCCTCTGCGTAGCTTAGTGTTTGCTTGGCGGGATCCAGCGAAAACGTGCGGAAACGTTTAAATTGATCGCTTCCCGCAGCTGCGCGCACGCCTACTCAGGCCCCCGCCAAGAGAGTTGGGGGCTAGGCCCACTCCCTCCGCCAATACCAGTCTTAAACGACGAGACAGGTTAAAGTATCCCGTTGATAACACTTGATAATTCCTGCCCCTGTTGGGTGTGGGTAGCTTGGGGTACTGACCAAATTGCTGACCAATTCGATTCCCTATACCTTCGTTCGAGATGGCTACTTCTATTATTCTCGACGTGTCCCCGCTGACCTTCTGGACCATTACACCTACCCAAGGATCGTTCAGGCATTGGGAACTAGGTCTGCCCAAAAGGCACGTATGTTGTCGTTATCTGCCTCGGCCAAGCTTGAAGCTTACTGGGCGCAGCTGCGGCTCGTTCATGCTGATGTCTTTGGATTGAAGATCGTCAAACAGGTATCAGGGCCTTTGATGAAACATGGGGCAAACCATCCTGCCCAACCACAACCGGTTATTGTCGGTCCCAGCCTGATGGATGCCTTGGATGTTTATCTGACCCAGAAGGGGAAAGGTCGCCCGAAGTCCTTTGAAGTGGCAGCTCGGCGGGCATGTGGCTATGTCATCGACGCTTGTACCAACAAACCACTAGCAGCCTTCGTGATGCTCAACGACAGGGAATAGGGATCAACCTAAGGACCAAGTACCACCTGATGCCCTATAGTCGTTAACCTCACCCCCAAATCCTAAAGTACCCCCCGCTGGCAGAGATCAAGTACGACTACCCATAGGGGTGCCATGGCCCATACCCTCCCCCCTACACCCTCATCATTAACAGTTTCTGGAAAAGGGTCTGGTGTCGCTAAGGCTATGCATTCTCTAGCCACCTTGAGAGTTGACCAAATTACTGACCATTATGCGCCTACTTGCATCGAACCAGACTGATGCCTATCATGCAATATCAGAGGGTTAGCGGGACTTTGGCGGATCAGGAGAGAACACAACACTCACTCCCTCCGCCAATACACTTTGTAATGATTGGATAATTTCAGGATTTTGAAAGGATGCCCCCGAACCTACCCTCCTATCTCGAAAACGATGCTTTTATTGGGCGTTGCCATCCAGCAGCCGGTGGATCGCTTTTTGTTCGCTTGATTGGACTGCGTTCACAGCAGTCGTGCAAAAAAAACGATGATGAATACGGCAAGCGCTCCAATAGGGCGCCATGGCCTTTTTGTTGAGATGGTATACTTATTGGTATCCGGCTCAAGTATATAATCAACCTATTCTACTTAAAAGCAATAACTTGACCGTAAGCAAGATGGGGGCTGCGCGCCCCCCCCCCAAACCCCCGACAGAGTATTTGCGCCTTGTTAAAGGGTTAGACGATGAGGTCGCCCTTCAATGCCTTGTCGATCAGGGCGATGGTTTCGGGGATGCCGTAAAGGGCGATAAAGCCGCCAAAGCGCGGACCTTCGGAGGCACCCATCAGCACCTCGTAAAGTGCCTTGAACCAGTCGCGCAGCGGATCGAAGGCGTGGTCTTTGCCCACGGCATAGCAGGCGGTTTGCAGGCTTTCTTCATCGGCTGTACCGTCCCAAGTCGCCAGATGGGTGCGCAGATCAAGGATGGCTGTGCGTTCGGTGTCGGTGGGCAGGCGGTAGGTGCGGTTCGGCGCGATCTTGTCGTTGAAATAGCGCAGCGCAAAGCCTGCGGCCGCATCGAGATCGGGGTGGGTTTGCGGGCTGGCATCAGGGGCGTATTTCTTGATGAAACCCCACAGCCCTGCGGCATCCTTGGCCCCCGCCACCGAGGCGAGGTTGAGTAGCATGGCAAAGCTGACAACCATCTTCGATCCGGGCACATCCCCGCCGTGGATGTGCCAGACGGGGTTGTTGACCTGCGCGTCAATGTCTTGGGTCGGATAGGCTTTAAGCTGCTGGTGGTATTCGTCCACCGCTTTGGGGATCACATCCCACCACATCCGCTTGGCGGTTTTGGGCTTTTGATACATGAAATAGCTTAGCGATTCCGTGGCGGCATAGGTCAGCCATTCGTCAATGGTCAGGCCATTGCCTTTGGATTTGGAAATCTTTTGGCCCTCGAAATCCAAGAACAGCTCATAGGTCATATGGTTGGGCGCGCGGCCCCCCAGCGCGTTGCAGATGCCGTCATAGATCGGCGTGTTGGTGGAATGGTCTTTGCCGTACATTTCAAAGTCCACCCCAAGGGCTGCCCAGCGTGCGCCAAAGTCGGGCTTCCATTGCAGCTTTACGTTGCCGCCCGTCACAGGCAGCGTCCACTCGCGGCCAGTTTCGTCATCAAAGGTGATGGTGCCGTCTTTGGCATTCACCTCTTTCATCGGCACATACAGCACGCGGCCGGTTTCGGGATGGATGGGCAAAAAGCACGAATAGGTCTGCTGGCGCTCTTCACGCAGCGAGGCCAGCATGATCGCCATGATGGCGTCATAGCGTTCAGCACATAAGCGCAGTGTGTCGTCAAAGCGGCCAGATTTGTAGAATTCGGTCGCGGAATAAAACTCGTACTGGAAGCCGAACGTGTCCAAGAACCGCCGCAACATGGCGTTGTTATGGTCGCCAAAGCTGTTGAATGCGCCATAAGGATCGGGCACCGAGGTCAGTGGTTTTTGCATATGCTGGCGCAGCATCTCTTGCTGAGGCACGTTTTCGGGCACTTTGCGCATGCCGTCCACGTCATCTGAAAAGCATATCAGGCGGGTGGGGATGTCTGAGATCACCTCGAACGCGCGGCGGATCATGGTGGTGCGGGCCACCTCGCCAAACGTGCCGATATGGGGCAGGCCTGAAGGGCCGTAGCCGGTTTCAAACAGCACATAGCCCTTGTCATGCGCCTTGTGTTCGGTGCGTTTAAGCAAAGCGCGGGCCTCTTCAAAGGGCCAGGCTTTTGACTTCATCGCGGCGTCACGCAAAGCACTCATCAGGGGATCCTCCAGAAGGGCGGCGCAATGCCGCCCTTGACCCTTGTCCTCTATTGCCGCCCTGCCTCGACGTCAATATTGTCAACGGGAGTTGCGAAAGGAAGACCCATGACCAGTACAACGCCCGCCTCGATGTCGCCGCCCGATGCGCTGATTGCGGTGATGATCGCCGTGTCGGCAGCGGATGAGCAGATGCGCACGACCGAATTGGTGGCGATCCAGCGCATTGTGCACCATTTGCCGGTCTTCGCCGAGTATGACAACGACCGCATTCGCCTGATCGCCCAGACTGTCTTTGACCTGTTTGAAGAGGAAGACGGGCTGGCGGCCCTGTTCGGCCTGATCCGTGATGCGTTGCCCGAGCGGCTGTATGAAACAGCCTATGCGCTGGCCTGCGATGTGGCGGCTGCAGATGGCACACTGCGCGAGGTCGAGCTGCGGATGCTGGAAGAGGTACGCGAGGAACTGGCGATTGATCGATTGCACGCCGCCGCCATCGAATGGGGTGCGCGGGTGCGGCACTTGCGCCCTTAAGCCAAACTGGCCCAGTGCCGCAGCAAACCGTTTTGCAGCACCCGCGCCCGTGCGACCCACGCCTTTTGCCCCGGCGGGCGTTCGCGCTGCTCGATTGGTACGGCTTCGCGCCGCGCGGGGTCGGCCGAGAAGATGGCAAAGGCCAGATCGCGCCCTGATGGCAGCGTCATAAACCCCGCAAGGCCCGAGACGAAGTTGAGCGTGCCGCTTTTGGCGTGGATCTTGACAGGTCCACCGATCTGCGGGCTGCCCTTTTCGTCCTTTAGGCTGATTTCTTTCAACAGCGCGCGCAGTCCCGCGCCAGAGGCGCGCTTTTCCCCCGCCATGATCGCCCGCACCATCCCTTCGGCGGTGACACGCGATGTCGCACCAAGGCCCGAATGATCAACTAAAGTGGCCGAAAGGCCCAAGACTTCAGCCGCCCAATCTTGCATCGCCGCAGCCGAAGCCGGCAGCGACCGCGCACCCGAGGCGGCAAGGCCCACAGTTTCGGCGGTGACATTGGTGGAATACTTGAGCATTTCTAGTAGGATGGTTGATAGATTCGCGCTGGGCCATGTGATCAGGGGTGTCGCAGGTGGCAGGACCGATATCATCAGCGGCGGCGGCAGAGATATGCCTTGCATGGCGCACAGCGTGGCAAACACTTCGGCCACATAGGGGGCAACGTGACGCACCGGCAACCAGCGGCTGCCCTCTTTGGCCAAGGCTGCGCGTGAAACCGTCCACCTTTCAGCGCCTTGGTCGGAATAGGTGAAAACGGGTGTGTCGCGGTCAACCACGTTGATTTTAATGCCTTGCACAACGGGCAGGTACTGCAGGCCGGGCGCTGTCATCTGGGCCGTGGCGCCACCCTTTGTCCATTCCAGATTAACGCGGTTGTTGTTCAGTGATAGACCTGACACGCCCGGATCATAGCCCGCCTCAACAGGAATATCGTCGCTGATGCGCCCGACAGCCGGCAGGGCATCGGCATAGACTAAAAAGCGCCCCGTCACCTTTTGTAAACCCGCGCGCGCAAGGGCTGCAACCATTTCGCCCAAGCTATCTGTATCCAGCGTAGGGTCGCCGCCGCCCGATAGGATCAAATCGCCCGCCAAAGTGCCCGCATTTATGGGTTGGGTGGCCAGCACTTGGGTGGTGAATTGGTGATTTGGCCCCAGATGATCAAGCGCATATAGCGTGGTGATGGCTTTGATCACGCTGGCAGGCGGAACTGGAGCGGATGGTTGAAAGCTGTCAAGGATTTGGCCAGTGGCAACATCGGCCACACAAAAGCCGCTGGTGCCGGTTAGCTTGGCTTTGGCCACCAGATCAGCGGTTGTGGCTGTTTGGGCAACCGCCAAAGAGGGGGCGGCAAAGCCTGCCCCTAATCCTGCCAAGACCCAACGCCGTGTCAATGTCGCTGATGCCATTGTGCTGCTCCTATCCGCGCGCCATGTCGTACCGCGCAAGGCTGCTGGAATGCAACACGCTCACCGCCGCCATTCGCCCTGCGCACGGATCACGCTGGAAGAGGCCGCGTGCAGCGGCATGTTTATAAAAGCCCAAACCGGCGCTGTGCGGTGGCAAAGCAGATCGGGTGCTGAAACCCTTGCGGCACGAAAAGCCCGCGCCGCCACCGAAAGGCGCGCGGCCAGCCCTGCGCCGGGCCGCGCCATGACGGCCACGGGCACGCGCGCCATGATCTGGCGCCAGTTGCGCCAGCGGTGAAACTGCACCAAGTTATCCGCCCCCATGATCCAGACAAAGCGCACACCGGGGTAAAGCGCCTGCAAGCGGCGCAAGGTGTCTATCGTGGCGCGGGTGCCCAAACGCGCCTCTAGGTCGGTGACCACAACCCTTGGGTCATCGCCCAGCTTTTCGCGGGCCCGCGCCATCCGCAGCGCCATGGGCGCCGGAGCACTTGCCTTTAGCGGATTGCCCGGGCTAACCAGCCACCACACCCTGTCTAGCCCGATGCGCTGCAAAGCCTGATGCGTGATGTGGACATGGCCGTCATGTGCCGGGTCAAACGACCCGCCCAGCAGGCCCACGACCATGCCCCGATAGGCCGCTGGAAAGCCCTGAACCATTTGCCTTTCGGCCCCCACCCTTTGAAAGCGCAATTTCAGGGCCAGCTTACGCCCATGTCAACCGCAATCGGCGTTGAAGAGGCGCGCCCTTTCCCTTAGATGATCCCCAAACTCGGATGGAGCGCGCAGATGGCCAACTATCAATACGTCTACCACATGGACAATCTCTCGAAGACCTATCCTGGCGGCAAGAAATGTTTTGAGAACATCAAGCTTAATTTCCTGCCCGGCGTGAAGATCGGCGTTGTTGGCGTGAACGGGTCGGGCAAGTCGACCTTGCTGCGCATCATGGCGGGGATCGACACCGATTTCGCAGGCGATGCTTGGGCTGCCAAAGGCGCGCGTGTTGGGTATCTGGCGCAAGAACCTGTGCTTAACGGGGGCTTGAACGTGCGTGATAACGTAAAACTGGGCTGTGCCACCAAGGTTGCAAAGCTAGACCGCTATAACGAACTGGCGATGAACTATTCCGACGACACGGCTGACGAGATGTCACGCCTGCAAGACGAGATTGACGCCGAAAACCTCTGGGATCTTGACAGCCAGATCGACGTTGCCATGGAAGCCCTGCGCTGCCCGCCCGATGATGCCGACGTGGAAAGCCTGTCTGGCGGCGAGCGTCGCCGTGTGGCTTTGTGCCAGTTGTTGCTGGATGCGCCCGAGATGCTGCTTCTGGACGAACCGACCAACCATTTGGACGCCGAATCGATCGCTTGGCTGCAACAGCACCTGATCGACTATAAGGGCACGATTCTGGTCGTCACCCACGACCGCTATTTCCTTGATGACATCACGGGCTGGATCTTGGAATTGGACCGCGGCCGCGGCATTCCTTACGAAGGCAACTATACGGCTTGGCTAGAGCAAAAAGCCAAACGCGCCGCCCAAGAGGCGCGCGAGGACAAGTCCAAGCAAAAGGCGATGGAAAAGGAACTGGAATGGATCCGCGCCGGTGCGCGTGCGCGTCAAGCCAAGCAAAAAGCCCGTATCAGCAAATATAACGAAATGGCGACCCAAACCGTGCGTGAACGCGCCACCTCGGCCCAGATCATTATTCCCAATGGCGAACGTTTGGGCGGCAAGGTGATTGATGTGGTCGGCCTGAAAAAGCACATGGGTGATCGGTTGTTGATCGAAAACCTGTCCTTCACCGTGCCACCGGGCGCGATTGTCGGTGTGATCGGGCCAAACGGGGCGGGCAAATCGACCCTGTTTCGGATGATCACGGGGCAAGAACAGCCCGATGAGGGCTCGATCACCTTGGGCACCACCGTGCAACTGTCTTATGTCGACCAATCGCGTGACGCGCTGGCACCGAGCAAGACCGTGTGGGAAGAAGTCTCGGGCGGGGCCGAAGTGATCAAGCTGGGCGATTTCGACATGAACTCGCGCGCGTATTGCGGGGCGTTCAACTTCAAGGGCACTGACCAACAGAAAAAGGTGGGCAGCCTGTCGGGCGGAGAGCGGAACCGGGTTCACATGGCCAAGCTGCTGAAAAGCGGTGGGAATGTATTGCTGCTTGACGAACCTACCAACGATTTGGATGTGGAAACCCTGCAAGCGCTGGAAGCCGCGATCGAAGATTTCGCTGGATGCGCTGTGATCATCAGCCACGACCGCTTCTTCTTAGACCGGCTGTGCACGCATATTCTGGCGTTTGAAGGCGATGCACATGTGGAATGGTTCGAGGGCAACTTTGAAGCCTACGAAGAAGACAAAGTGCGCCGCTTGGGGGCAGACAGCATCGAGCCGAAGCGGGTGAAGTATAAGAAGTTCACTAGGTAGGGATGACCTTAACCGAATGAAACCCATCAACAAGCCTGAGGGTGGTTTAGACCACCCCTCCTGTGTGATGGTGCCGTTTTTGGCTGATATAGGTCCATAACTGCTCAGCCGTCCACAGAGCGACCTCGCGGTGGGGCAAGGAAAACAGCCAATCCAAAGGCTCGCAGACCAGCCGATGTTTGACCGCATCCTACCAGCAATGGCGCAAATGCGGTGCGAGGTTGGCCTTTTCGCGGATAGGACGGTCCCAAAATCGTGATTACCACGGGTTTGCCCTGCTTAAAAAACAGGCAACCCACCCCCCGATCCGGGCGCCAGCCCCCCATACCTTTGCATTTATTCTTGATTTCAAAGCCTCTTGCCGGAATAATGTTACCGCGACGTTATCTCTATCGACCTGTCTGCCACCACAATCGGCCACAGCATTCGATTCTTAGCTGACGGGGCCGGGCCGCCGCAATCTCGCGGGCGGCAAAATGACAGGAGTGTTCACGATGGCCAAGGGCACCGTGAAATGGTTCAATGAAACCAAAGGCTACGGCTTTATTGCCCCGGAAGGCGGCAAGAAGGACGTGTTCGTGCATATCACCGCGCTAGAGCGTGCTGGTCTGCGCGGGCTAAAGGACGGCCAAGCCGTAAACTTCGACATCGAAGCGGGCCGTGATGGCCGCGAATCGGCGATCAACATCACGCTGGGCTAAAGCCAAGTTCAACCAAAAGGGGCGCGTGCCGGATCGGTGCGCGCCCTTTGCTTTTGGCACGACATCTGCAAGACTGTGCCCAGCAGGGGGCGGGCATGGACTATGAACGGCTGATCGATGCGCAGACATGGGCCTTTATCAAGGCCAGTGAAGACGCTTACCCCCCCGATGCCGCGACATTGTCGATTGCCCAGCAGCGGGCGATTTATGACAAAATGTGCCGCACGTTCCATCGCGGGTATCCTGAAGGGATCAGGGCGCAAGACCGCCCGATTGCGGGGGTTATGTGTCGCGTTTTTGCGGGGGCAGACCCTGCGGTTATCTACCTGCACGGCGGCGGGTTTGTGGTCGGTGGCCTTGAAAGCCACGATGATGTCTGTGCCGATATTTGCGCGGCCACGGGGTTGTCGGTGATCTGTCCCGATTACCGTCTGGCACCGGAACATCTGCATCCGGCGGCCTTTGACGATGCCATCGCAGTCACCCGCGCCATGGCCGCAGATGGCCCCGTGCTTTTGGCGGGTGACAGTGCGGGGGGCAATTTGGCGGCGGCGGTCAGTCATGCGCTGCGCGGCACAGGGCAGGTTCTGGGGCAGGTGTTGATCTATCCGGGGCTGGGCGGCGATGTCGATGCGGGCAGTTACATGACCCATGACAAGGCACCCATGCTGACGCGCGACGATGTGCTGTTTTATGCGGGCATTCGCCATGGCGGGAGCGTGCCCAAGGGCGATCCCACTGTGTCGCCGCTGCAAGACACCGACTTTTCAGGGCTGCCCCCCACAGTCGCTTTCGGAGCTGAATGTGATCCGCTGTGCGATGACGCCCGTTTCTATGCGCAGGCCATCCAAAACGCCGGGGGAAGGGCCCATTGGGTGGTTGAACCCGGCCTTGTGCACGGCTATTTGCGCGCGCGGCGCACGGTGGACCGCGCTGCATCCAGTTTTGCCCGCATCACGCGGGCGTTGCAAACCCTCGCCGCAGGCGGGGACCCAAAGGGAGACGCCCCATGAACGCCCATGCCAACCTGACCCACTGGTCCGAACGCACTGATATGGCTGCAGCCTTTCGCTGGACCGTCAAGCTGAACCTGCACGAGGCGGTCGCCAACCACTTCTCGCTCGCCGTGAACCCCGAAGGCACGCGCTTTTTGATCAACCCCAACGGTCGCCATTTTGGGCGCATTACGGCATCAAGCCTTGTCGAGATTGACGCCAACGACCCCACCACCATGGACCGCCCCGATGCGCCTGACCCGACGGCTTGGGGCTTGCACGGGTCGATCCACCGCGCATTACCCCACGCGCGCTGTGTGATGCATGTGCACTCAATGCACGCCACGGTGCTGGCCAGTCTGGCCGACAGCACCTTGCCGCCGATTGACCAGAATTCGGCGATGTTTTTCAACCGGCATGTGGTGGACGATTCCTATGGCGGGATGGCCTTTGCGGAGGAAGGCGCGCGCTGTGCGCATATGCTGGCCGACCCCAAGATCACCACGATGGTCATGGGCAACCACGGTGTGCTGATCATTGGCAAAACCGTGGCGGAAACCTTCAACCGCCTGACCTATTTTGAACGCGCAGCAGAAACCTATATCCGCGCCTTGCAAACCGGCCGACCGCTGCGCGTGCTGTCGGATGCAATCGCCGAGAAAACCGCGCAAGAATGGGAAGATTACCCCGGTGGGGCCGATTTTCACCTGCGCGAGATCAAGGCCTTGTTGGATGAAGAAGGCTCAACCTACGGTCAGTAAGGATTTTTCGCAGAAAAATCGCTTTCCGCCGGGAGGCACGATTTTTCTGCGAAAAATCAGGTTGCGTCGGGTGCAGGCGCAGCGCCCAGAAAGCTTGGCTCCCGCATTGTTGCAGGCACGGGCACGCCCAACCGCGTCAGGATCGTCGGGGCCAGCGCCAACTGGCCCAAAACCACATCGGATGCGGGGCCTTCGGCGGCGCCAAAGTAATACAACGCAAAGTCGCGCTGAAAATCACTGGTGCCGCCATGATGGCCCCGCGCATCTTGGCCATGGTCGGCGGTGACGATCACCTCGTATCCCGCGCTGCGCCAGCGCGGCAAGAAATTGGCCAAGTCTTCATCCATTCTGTAGCAGGCATCGTCCATCTCGGTGCAATCGTGAAAGAAGCGGTGGCCCATGCTGTCGAGGGTGCAGGTGTGCAACAATCCATAGTCGATCCCTTTGCGTTCGCACAGCATTGTTAGCGTGGCGAAGAGGTCGACATCGGCGGGAGTCATCTGGTTATAGCTGCTGTCGCCCGTCATGGTGTGAAAACGGCCATGGGTGATCGGGCCATCGGGTTCGTCATATTCGATGTCTTGCACCATGTCGAAGGGGTGCCGGTTGAAGAATTCAGACCAGAACGAATGGGTCACCGCGCCGGTTTTCAGGCCAGCTTGGGTCGCCTGCGAGAACACATCGGGAAATTCCAGCCGCCGTCTTGTGGCATTGCCCCAGATGCCATGCACCTGCGGCGGCACGCCGGTATGGATTGAGGCATAGCAGCTGCCCGAGGTTGACGGCAAAACAGCACGCATCTTCCAAACCCGCGCTTCGCCGCTGGCAACCCAGCCTTCCAGATTGCCAAAGAGCCTGCGCCAATTCGCATAGGGCACGCCGTCAAGCAGGATCAGCAGCAGTTTTGACATGGGCACACCTGTGATGGGGGGCAGAGCCTCCGGCGGGGATATTTGGGCACGTATGAGAGGGTCAGTTTCCAGCACTTTCCATTTTGCGGGTTTTTAGCACAGATTCCAACCAGCCTGTCTTCATCTCGGGCACCGAAGACAGCAATAGGTCGGTGTAATCGTCAAACGGCGGGGCTAGGACGTCAGATTTTTGGCCGTAGCGCACCACTTTGCCGCGGTACATCACGGCGATCTTGTCGGCTATGGCTTTGACGGTGGCCAGATCGTGGGTGATGAATACATAGGCGACACCTTCTTGCGCTTGCAGGTTCAACAGCAGTTTCAGGATGCCATCGGCGACCAAGGGGTCAAGGGCTGAGGTCACCTCGTCACATAAAATCAGCTTGGGTTTGGCGGCCAAGGCGCGGGCGATGCAGACGCGTTGTTTTTGGCCGCCCGACAGTTCGGCAGGGTAGCGGTTTTCAAAGCCTGCACCCATTTCGATTTGGTCAAGCAGCTCTTGCACACGGGCGCGTTTGGCTTCGCCTTTCAGGCCGAAGTAGAATTCAAGTGGCCGGCCAATGATGGTGCCCACCGTTTGGCGCGGGTTCATCGCGGTGTCGGCCATTTGGTAGATCATTTGCACTTGGCGCAGATCGTCTTTGCTACGATTGGCGAGATCGGGCGAGAGGGTACGGCCGTCAAAGGTGATCTGGCCAGAGCGGGCGGGCAAAAGCCCAGTGATCACGCGCGCAAGGGTGGATTTGCCCGACCCGCTTTCGCCCACAATCGCCAAGGTTTGGCCTGCCGCCACATCCACCGTAATACTTTGCAGCACATCAAAGTCTGTGCCGCGATAGCGCGCCGTGATGCCTTGGACACGCAAGATGGGCGCGGCATCGCTTTTCTCGGCATGGTCAATGCGGCGCACCGAGACCAACGCTTGGGTATAGTCTTGCACGGGGGTCGAGATGATCTGATCGGTGGCCCCATATTCCACCGCCTTGCCGTGGCGCAGCACTAGAATGTCATCGGCCACCTGTGCCACCACAGCCAGATCGTGGGTGATGTAGATGGCGGCAACGCCAGTGTCGCGGATGGCCTCTTTTATGGCGGCCAGAACGTCGATCTGGGTCGTGACATCCAATGCGGTGGTGGGTTCGTCAAAAATTACAAGGTCGGGCTTGGGGCACAGCGCCATCGCCGTCATCGCGCGTTGAAGTTGCCCGCCAGAGACTTGATGCGGATAGCGCCGCCCGAAGGTTTCGGGATTGGGCAGGCCCAGTTTGGCGAAAAGCTCTATGGCGCGGACCTCTGCCTGTTCTTTGGTCATCAGCTTGTGCAAAAGCGAGGTTTCGATCACCTGTGCCATCAGACGTTTGGCGGGGTTAAAGGCGGCGGCGGCGGATTGGGCGACATAGGTCACCTCGCGCCCGCGCAGGGCGCGCAGGCCAGCGGCACCCTCAGCGCGAATATCGCGGCCGTTCAGCAGCACTTGCCCGCCCGTCAATCGCACGCCCCCCCGCCCGTAAGACAAAGCTGCCAACCCGATGGTGGATTTGCCGGCACCGGATTCGCCGATCAACCCCAGCACGCGGCCTTTTTGCACTGAGACAGACACACCATCCACCAGCACCAAGTGGCGTGGCGCTTCGCCGGGGGGATAGGCTGTGGCTTCGATCCGCAGGTTCTTGATGGTTAACAAATCAGCCACCGCGACCCCCTTTCAAGCTGGATGTGCGTTGTAAGATCCAGTCCGCCACCAAGTTGACGGAAATCGCCAGTACGGCAATGGCCAGCGCGGGCATCAGGGCGGCTGCTTTGCCGTAAACCAGCCCGTCCTTATTCTCGCGTACCATGCCACCCCAATCCGACAGCGGCGGTTGAATACCAAGGCCCAAGAACGACAGAGTGGAAATGAAAAGCACGGCAAAGATAAACCGCATGCCAAATTCGGCCACCAAAGGTGACATGGCGTTGGGCAATATCTCGCGGAAGATGATCCAGCCTTGCTTTTCGCCGCGCAGCTTGGCCGCTTCGACATAATCCATCACGGCGATGTCGGCGGCCACAGCGCGGCTTAGACGAAACACACGGGTGGAATCCAAAACGCCCATCACCAAGATCAGCACTGTCAGGTTCAAAGGCAGCACTGACAGCACAACCAAGGCCACGATCAGCGATGGCACAGCCATCATCAGATCAACGATCCGCGATAGGCCCGTATCTATCCAGCCACCGCGCGTGGCGGCCAGAAAGCCGAAAAACGCTCCCATTCCAAAGGACAGCAATGATGAAGACAGCGCCACAAAGATCGTCACCGACCCGCCGTAGATCAACCGGCTAAGGATATCGCGGCCAATCGTATCGGTGCCCAGCCAGTATTGCGAGGAGGGGCCCTCCCACACCTTTCCCACGGCCGCATCAATGGGATACGGCGCTATCCACGGCGCAAAGACGGCCGACAGAACAAATAGCCCCGTCATCACCAGACCAATCAGGGCCGAAAGCGGTATTCTCATTTCGGATGCCTTAAGCGCGGGTTGGCGATGATGCCGATCAGATCGGCCAGAATGTTCAGGCCGATATAGACAGCGGCAAAGATGATGCCCACGGCCTGCACCACCGGCAGATCGCGCTTGGCGACATGATCGACCAGATATTGCCCCAAGGCGTTGTAGCTGAACACCACCTCGACCACGACAACGCCCACCACCAGATAGGCCAAGTTGATCACCACGACCGAGATGATGGGTGCCACCGCATTGGGCAGGGCGTGCCGCCAGATGACTTGCATGGGTGATAGGCCCTTTAACTCGGCCGTTTCGATATAGGCCGATTGCATCACGTTCAAAATCGCCGCGCGAGTCATGCGCATCATATGGGCCAGAACCACCATGACCAGAACGATCACGGGCAGGGCCACAGCGTGCAGCTTTTCAAAGAACCCCATGCCGGGGAAGATCATCGAGACGGGCTGCAAAATGGGAATGACAAGGGTCAAAAGCAAAATCATGAAATAGGCTGCGACAAACTCTGGTAGAGAAATCATGGCCAAAGTTACGCCCGAAATCAATTTGTCTGGCCAGCGACCGTTGAAACGTGCAGCGACAAGGCCTAGGCCAATTGACAGAGGCACAGCAATTGCTCCGGCGCAAACCGCCAGAAATAGCGTGTTGCCTAAACGCTGGCCGATAGCTTGGGCGATGTCTTGTTGGTTCGTCAGAGCTTTGCCCAGATCACCCTGCAATGCGTGGCCAAGCCATGTGAAATAGCGTGTCGCAGGGCTTTGGTTCAGCCCCAAGGATTCGCGCAAGTTAGCCAAAGACGTGGCTGTTGCTGATTGCCCAAGGATGGCCTGCGCGGTATCGCCCGGCAGCATCTCGATCCCAAGGAAGATCACGACTGACACGGCCAGAAGCAGGATGAGGCCCAGCGCAATACGCTGGGCCACGAGTTTGATCAAAGGATGCACAGGATCCTCAGGCGTTCAGCCAGCACATGGACATGGCCTTGCCGTTCATAAGCGTGCCTGCGGGGTTTGGAATCCACCCGCCCACTTCGCTGCGACGGCCTTCGACCCAATCGTTGAACATTGGGCAGATCAAGCCGCCCGTGTCGCGCAGGATCGTGGCCATTTCGGAATACATGCCCTTGCGCTTGGCTTGGTCAAGTTCGCCACGTGCGGCGATCATGACTTCGTCAAAATGCGCGTCTTTAAAGGCTGTGTCGTTCCATTCGGCCGTCGATAGATAGGCCGTCGAATACATCTGGTCTTGCACCGGACGACCGCCCCAATAGCTGGCGCAGAAGGGGGCAATATTCCAAACGTTGTCCCAATAGCCGTCATCGGGCTCTAGCTTCACTTGCAGCGGAATGCCGGCGGCATTGGCGCTGGCTTGGAACAACTGCGCTGCTTCCACAGCGCCGGGGAAGGCACCGGGGGCAACCTGCAGCAGAATGGGCGACCCGTCATGGCCCGATTTCTTGTAGAAATCGGCGGCAGTCGCGGCATCGTATTCGCGCTGGGAGATCGAGTCGTCAAACATCGGATAGGCGGCGTTGATCGGGAAGTCGTTCCCGCGCGAACCCATGCCGCCCAAGATTTTTTCGAGCATTTCTTGGCGGTTGACCGACATCTTCAGCGCCATGCGCAGGTCGTTGTTGTCAAACGGGGCGGCGTTGCAACGCATGATGAATACATAGTGCCCAGGGCCTGCAGCGCGTTCTATCGCGATGTCAGTGTTGCCTTTTAGCAGGTCAACGATCTTCGGATCGATGCGGTTCATCAGGTGGATTTGGCCGGCCTGAATTGCAGCGGTGCGGGCGGGGTTATCGTTGATCGTCAGGATTTCGACTTGGTCGGCATGACCGCGCGAGGCATCCCAGTGGTTAGTGTGCTTTTCAAAGGCGGTGCGCACGCCCGGCTCATGCTCGACCACTTTGTAAGCGCCGCTGCCGATGCCCGATGTGGGGTTGTCCACGCCGCCACCGGGTTGGATGATAAGGTGGTAGTCGGCCATCAAGAAGGGCAAGTCGGCATTGCCTGCAGCCAGTGTCAGGGTGACCATGTCGCCCTCGGCCTTCATGTCAGTGATGCCTTTGACGATGCCTTGGGCGCCAGATTGCGCCTTGTCATCGGTGTGGCGCTTTAGCGTTGCCACCACGTCTTCGGCTGTCATGGTTGCACCGTTGTGATATTCCACACCCTTGCGGATCTTGAACATCCACTGGGTTGCATCGGCGTTCGACGATACTTCCTCGGCCACACGCAGGCCCAAAGTGCCGTTCAGTTCTACGTCGACCAAGGTTTCCCCCCAGGTCGAATTGATCATGAAGGGCACGTCCGATGCCGCCAAGGCTGGGTCCAGCGTGTTGGTGCTTTCGCCGCCCTGCATCCCTGCGCGCAGCAGGCCACCCTTGACGGGTGTGTCAGCAAAGGCTGCCGTTGACAGCATGGTCCCCGCCACGGCGGTCGATACGCCCAAGGCGCCAGCACGGCCTACGAATTCGCGGCGGCTCATTTTCCCGGCCGAGGCTAGGCCTAGCAGGTGGTTCAGTTCACTGGACATGTCTTTCTCCCTATTTGGTTCCCGGTCGCCCGGAGCATGTTGTTCTGGTCTGAATAAAACGCACTTCTTGGATCGCGCAAAGGATTATTTTTGCACCCTCAGGCCAACTTTCGTCACACAAACCGCCGCGCCACTTGGTCATCCCAAGCGCGTTCAAAGATGACCTCATCGCCCTGCCATGCCGTAAGGCGGGCTGTCATGCGCAGATGGCTGGCGGTACAGGTCATCTCGGCCTCGGCCCTCGTGCGCACGGCCCAATCGCCGCGGCTTATGCGCTGCTCCCAGACATGGTGCGCGCGCGCTGACGTGGGATCGTCGGCCGCGATCTCCCAAAGCTCGTCAAGGCTTTCGCCGCTGATCAAGCCGTGGGTCAGGTTTTCGACATCGCCGCCGTCTTCGTGCACGATCAACCGATGGGTGCCTGACAAAAGATCCGTCTCGATACGGCGCGCACTGCTGCCCGCCCGCACGACGCGGTGCGCCCAAGGCTGGGCCGTTTGTGCGTCAGGCGGCGCCCATTCTGTGGTTGATCCTTGATGTACGGGCAAGTCCAACTTGCCGCCCGTCAGTGTCAAAACCCCCGCCTCTGGCGAGGGCCAGACAAAGGGCCAATAGGAATTCGACAGCGCCAGACGCAGCCGATGCCCAGGCGCAACGCGGTAAGCCATTTGATCCAACGCAAAGGTCACAGCAACCGTTTGCCCCGGCACCAAAGGCTGTGGCGTGGCAGCCCCCGTCCTGTGACATAGGTTGAACATCCCATGCGCAATCCGAACCGAGGCGCCATCCGGCCCCACATCGCACAAGCGCGCCACAACAAAGCCCAAGGGTTTGTCGCTTGAGACAGTGATCGTCAGACGCGCTGCGCCCAGCAACTCCAGCGGCGAGGCCAGCACATCGCCGTCAAAACACACAGAACCCGCATCCTCGGCGCGCTGATCGCCGGGCATTTCGGCATTCAACCCCATTGGAAAAAACTCGCCTGCATGCATCCCCAGATGCTGCGGGGTCGAGATTTGGCAAGAAATCACGCCCTCTTCATCTTGGCTTAAATACTCCACAGAAGGTCCGGGGTGTGTGAAACCCGTCGGCCTTTGGGCCGCAGGGCAAAGCCCGAAATTCTGCCGCTCCACCCGTGCCGAGGGCCAATCCTTCTCTGCCACCCAATGCCCCGCCCGATGTTTGGGGCTGGCGTTAGGCGCTTGGGAATGCAGCATATAGGCGCGGTAGGCCGGATCGTGTTCTGCGCCGTTGTTGATGTCTTTTAACCAGCGATCCCACCACCGCACAGCTTCTTGCAAAAAGCCCACGGCGGGGCCGGGAACGGCGGTGTGGGGATATTGATGCACCCAAGGCCCAACGATGCCTTTGGATCGCGGCAGATTTTCCACAATGGCCGCTACCGTGTTCATATAGCTATCTGCCCATCCGCCCCAGATCAGGATCGGCACCTGCATACGGGCGTAATCCTCGCAGATCGATCCGTGTTGCCAATAGGGCCCGCGCTCTTGCAGCGCGGCCCAGTGCGGTGCCAGCCAAGGCTCCGCCTCCAGCCGTTCCAGCCACATCTCGCGCCAGTCGGGGCGCAGCACAGGGTCGGGCGGGCGAGAGGAGTATGACAGCATCACCGCCCCCCAGCCGAAATTCTCGCCCAGCAAACAGCCGCCGCGATAGTGGATGTCATCGGCAAAACGGTCGGTGGTGGAACAGACCGAAATCACCGCTTTCAGCGCAGGCGGCTGCAGAAAAGCTGTTTGCAGGCAGTTAAACCCGCCCCAGCTTTTGCCCATCATCCCCACCTGCCCACTGCACCACGGCTGGCGGGCCAGCCACGCAATCACCTCAACCGCGTCAGACAGTTCCTGCGGTGTGTATTCATCCGCCATCAGCCCTTCGGAATCACCATTGCCGCGCATATCGACCCGCACGCAGGCATAACCGTGGCCCGCGACATAGGGATGCATCATCTCGTCGCGGGGCAGGGTGCCATCGCGCTTGCGGTAGGGGATATATTCCAGAACGGCTGGCACGGGCGCGCGTGCGGCATTCTTGGGCATCCAGACCCGCGCCGACAAGCGGCAGCCATCGGACAGCACGATCCCCATGTCAGGCTCTTCGACAAGGGCAAACGGAAACTCTGTGCGAATGGTCATAGGTGCCTCCCCAAGCTTGCCCCATCAGGCGGCAGGATCGGGGCAAATCTCTGTCTTGAAACGGCGCTTGGCGGTGCGATTGCGACAAGGGTTAGGGCCAAGGCAAAATCTGCTCTTGCCTCAGTGCAAATCCCACGCCACCCATGCGACAGTTTGCAGCACGATGGGGCGTGATATGACCAAACCCAACATTTTGATCTTGATGGTCGACCAACTGACCGGCACGCTGTTTGCTGATGGCCCAGCGGCCTTTTTGCACGCGCCAAACCTACGCGCACTTGCCGCGCGGTCCGTGCGCTTTGGCAATGCCTATACCGCCTCGCCATTGTGTGCCCCCGCCCGCGCTGCCTTTATGTCCGGCGCCTTGCCGCGCCGCACAAGGGTGTATGACAATGCGGCAGAATTCGCCTCGGATATCCCGACCTATGCCCATCACCTGCGCCGCGCGGGCTATCAAACCGCGCTGTCGGGCAAGATGCATTTCGTTGGCCCCGACCAATTGCACGGCTTTGAACAGCGCCTGACGACGGACATCTACCCCGCCGATTTTGGCTGGACGCCCGATTACCGCAAACCGGGCGAGCGGATTGACTGGTGGTATCACAACTTAGGGTCTGTCACGGGCGCAGGCGTGGCCGAGATCACCAACCAGTTGGAATATGACGACGATGTCGCCCACCAAGCCGTGCAAAAGATCTACGATCTGTCGCGCGGCCTTGATGCACGCCCGTGGAGTTTGACGGTGTCGTTCACCCACCCGCACGATCCCTTTGTGGCCCGCCGCAAATACTGGGACCTGTACGAAGGGGCCGCCGAGCTGCAGCCCCCCGCGCCTTTGGATTATAAGGATATGGACCCCCACTCCCAACGCCTGATGGACGCGTGCGATTGGCGCGGCCTGACCGTCACCCACGACCATATCCGCCGCGCGCGGCAGGGGTATTTCGCCAATATCTCTTATGTCGATGACAAAATCGGCGAGATTTTGGCCGCCCTAGACGCGTCACGGCAAGAAGCGATCGTCGTGTTTGTTTCGGACCACGGCGAGATGTTGGGCCGCAAGGGCCTGTGGTTCAAGATGAATTTCTTCGAAGGGGCCGCCCGCGTGCCTTTGATGATCGCGGCCCCGGGTCTGGACGCCGGTCTGATTGACACGCCGGTATCAACCATCGATCTGACACCCACCCTGTGCGATCTGGCGGGGATTTCGATGGCCGAGGTGATGCCTTGGACGGACGGCGAAAGTTTGGTGCCCTTGACCAAAGGCAAAATCCGCAGCACGCCGGTTGCGATGGAATATGCGGCGGAAGGGTCGATCACACCCATGGTCGCGCTGCGGCAAGGGGTGTGGAAATACATCCGCTGTCTGGCCGACCCCGACCAGTTGTTCGATCTGGCCAATGACCCACAGGAAGAGGTGAACTTGGCCACCGACCCCAATGCCGCGGAGATCTTGGCCCATTTTCAGGCCGCAGCCAACGCGCGCTGGGATCTGCAAGCCTATGACGCCGAGGTGCGCGAAAGCCAAGCGCGCCGCTGGGTGGTTTACGACGCCTTGCGCAACGGCATATACTATCCGTGGGATTACCAACCCCTGCGCGCCGCATCAGAACGCTATATGCGCAACCACATGGATTTGAACGTTCTGGAAGACAATAAACGCTTTCCGCGCGGGGAATAAAAGCGAATTTTCTGCGAAAATTCGTTCGCGCGCGACCTAACGGCATATCCAAGGTAAAGAACGCCAAAATGTCTCATTAAGAACCGAATTTTCGCAGGAAATTCGTGACCTTGGGCCCTAAATCGCCCGCGCTGCGGCGTTCTGATCGATCAGATATTTTTGGCTCAGCGGAATAGCCGCCGCCCCCAAGGACCGCGCCTGCGCGCCGACGGTACCTTGGCGCACTTGCGGCATAGACACGCCCGACAGGTCCAGTCGGGCCAATGCCTCTTGCGTGCGCAAGGTCACCATGGCGCGCACTTTGGGCGGCATCCAGCCGTCAATCAGCACGGCTTCCAGTTCCAGCAAAGTTGCTGCCGACAGAATAGCCCCTGCCAAACCTTCTGCAGCCAGATCGACCCAAGCTTGCAAGACAGGCTCTGACACCTGCCAATGATCTGGGCTTTCCCACAAATGATCTGGGCTTTCCCCCGCCGCCGCCATCATCGATTCAAGAACCGACATCGAGGCTGAATCAAACAACCGCCGCATTTGGCCATCAGGCCCTTGAACCGGCAAAGGCCCAACGCCCGCCGCATTGCCGCTGCGGCCCAAGAACAATTGCCCGTTCAAGACCAACCCACCGCCGATGAAGGTGCCAAAGTAAAAGTACAAAAAGTCTTTCGGCCGCTCGCCGGTGCCAAAAACAAGTTCGGCACCGCAGGCGGAGGTGGCATCATTTTGCACATAAACTGGTACGCCCGTGACATGCGCCAGTTCGGCTTGAATGTCGCGGTCGCGCCAAGCATCCATTTCCGCTTGTGGCGCGCCCAAAGCTTGCACCCAGTTCCACAACTGGAACGGCATGGCGACACCCATCCCCCCCACCCGCCCGCGCTGGGCGGCGGTCAGGTGACGCAGCATGTCTGGTAAAGCATCGGCGACAAATTCCACCAGCGCGTCAGGCGTGGGATAACGGTAGACACGGCGGCTGGACGATCGCACCGTGCCCAGAAAATCAATCATGACCAGATCGGCTGATCGGCGGCCAATTTTCAGCCCCAGAAAAAACGCCCCATCCGCTGCCAGCGACATCGGAATAGACGGTTGCCCGATCTTGCCGCGCAACGGCTCTCCGCGCAGCAAAAGGCCATCATGCTCTAAGGCGCGCATGATCACCGAAACTGTCTGCGCCGATAAGCCCGTCATGCGCGCAATGTCAGTTTTGGCCAAGGCGCTGTGCTTGCGCACCAAGGAAAGAACCAGCCGCTCGTTATAATCGCGCATGCCAGACTGATTCGTGCCGCGCGGCGCTGCGGCCTCGGCATTGGGTTTGTCGCTGACGAGTTCGGCTTGGTGCGGCGACATGTTCGGATCGTGGTCCTTTAGAAACACTCAGACAGCGCGGCCATCCGCCCCGATGACACCTTTGCGCAAGATAACGTTGGCAAAAAGCGCGGGTTCGGTGGTGGCCACGATGGTATGGGCGGCGCGGATGCGAGTGTAAAGGTCCGTCCCAGCCAAGGGTTTGACATCAAAGCCGGGGGCAAGGCGGGCGCAGGCAGCGTCCAGCCCGTGGTGAAAGACGTTTGATTGGGCGGGGTCATTGTGCAAAGCGGCCCGCATTATGGCGTTGGGAACAGCGCGGTCCAAAGGCATAACCGTCAGAATTGCTTCTAAAATCGCCATAACCCCATGCCCATCGGCGCGCACCAGACGCCGTGCGTGCTCTTGCGCGGGATAGTTGGCGTCGACCAAGGCAATCTCGTCCCCATGCCCCATCGAGCGCAGCGTAAAGAGCAGGTCTGGCCCCAGTATCGCAGGAATTCCGATCAACATCTTTGGTCACCACTTTAGCACAAAGCCCCGACAGACGTCAGGTTGGTGCGACACTGGGCAGGAATAGGGGAATCTGTCAATAATAAATCACTGTGATTTATCTATCTTGACGGATGACGGGGAATCAGCTTTTGTGCCGGCCATCGGGGGGAGAGGGTCGGGTCACTGCCGGACGCAATCCTTGATGAGGCTATTTTACTGTTGGGGGCACGGGCCCCTTTATCCTTGGGAGGACTACCATGAAGTTCAAAGCTGTTGCCTTGATCGGCGCTGCTGCACTTGCTTTGGTTGCGGGTTCCGCTTCCGCTGGCGATCTGGCTTGCCTGATCACCAAGAACAACACCAACCCCTTCTTCGTGAAAATGAAGGAAGGCGCTGAGGCTGCTGCGACCGCTGCTGGCCTTGATTTCCAAGCTTACGCTGGCGAAAAAGACGGCGATGCTGCACCGCAGATCACCGCCATCGAAAACTGCGTCGCTGCTGGCGCCAAGGGTATCTTGATCACGCCCTCGAACGACTCGGTCGGCCCAGCTTTGAAGGACGCTCGCGCTGCTGGCATTCTGGTTATCGCTTTGGACACCCCCTTGGCTGACACCGAAGCTCAGGACATCACCTTTGCAACCGACAACTTCGAAGCGGGTCTGTTGATCGGCAAGTGGGCTGCTGCGACCATGGGCGAAGGCGCTGCTACCGCCAAGATTGCTATGCTCGACATCAACAAGGACAACATCTCGGTTGACGTTGCACGCGACACTGGGTTCCTAGTTGGCTTTGGCATCGAAGTTCCGGATCTGAAAGTCATGGGTTCTGAAACCGACGCACGTGTGATCGGCCACGAAACATCGGACGCGAACCCCGAAGGCGGTCTGCGCGCGATGGAAACGCTGTTGGCCAAAGACCCTGACATCAACGTGGTCTACACGATCAACGAGCCTGCCGCTGAAGGCGCCTTCCAAGCGCTGAAGAACGCAGGCAAAGAAGGCCAAGCGATCATCGTTTCGGTTGACGGCGGCTGCCCCGGTGTGGCTTCGGTCAAGTCGGGCGTTATCGGCGCCACCTCGCAGCAATACCCGCTGCTGATGGCATCCAAAGGCATCGAGGCCATCGTGGCCTTCGCCAAGGACGGCACCAAGCCCACCGTCACTGAAGGCCTGTCGTTCTTCAACACCGGCGTCAACCTGGTGACCGACAAGCCTGCCGAAGGTGTTCCGTCGATCGACACCACCAAAGGCACGGAACTGTGCTGGGGCTAATATCCCACACGATCTGACTTGATTAAAGGAAGGGCGGCTTTACAGTCGCCCTTCTTATTAAAGGGCAGGCCAAACTGCTTGACGCTTAACGGGGGATCGCGAGAAAATGAGCACCCAAGACACGCCGACAAAGGTGATTGCGGATTACGAAGCCGGATTGGCCAAAGCCGATAGCACCGTCGCCAACTTTGATCGTGACGACAAATCTTTGATCCATGTCCTGCGGAACTTTCTGCGGTCCTATCCCACGATGATCCCCGCCTTGGTACTGGTCATCTCGATTGCGGTGTTTTCCATCATCGCACCGCGCTTTTTTGGCATGGGTGCTCTTTCGACTGTTCTTAAACAGGTGACGGTGACCGGCTTTATTGCACTGGCCCAGACCTTGATCATCCTGACAGCGGGGATCGACCTGTCTGTGGGGGCTATTTTGGTGCTCAGTTCGCTGATCATGGGCAATCTGGCCGTGATGTCGGGGCTTCCGGCCCTGCTGGCCGTGGGGATTGGCGTGTTTTTTGGTGCGCTGATGGGCGCTGTGAACGGTATTTTGGTGGCGCGCGTCAAGTTGCCGCCGTTTATCGTGACCTTGGGAACCTTGTCGATCTTTTCGGCGCTGACCCTGTGGTATTCCAAATCGGAATCGATCCGCAATGTTGATATCGAGGCTAAAGCGCCCGCGTTGCTGTGGTTCGGGCAAAGCGCAAACCTTGGTGGGGCCAGTCTTAGCCTTGGCGGGCTGACGCTGTTCATACTGGCTGGCGTGCTTTGGTATGTGCTGAACCATACCGCTTGGGGGCGGCACGTTCATGCTATCGGCGATGATCCCGATTCGGCGATGCTCTCAGGCATTCGTGTCAATTCGGTGCTGATCTCGGTTTACGTAGTCGCAGGCCTGATCTGCGGGTTTGCGGCATGGATTGCGATTGGTCGGGTCGGGTCAGTGTCGCCCATTGCGTTTTCGACGGTGAACCTTGCCTCTATCACGGCTGTGGTGATCGGGGGCACATCGCTGTTTGGGGGGCGTGGGTCGATCATCGGGTCGGTTTTGGGGGCCTTCATCGTGGGGGTGTTCAACACGGGCCTTTCGCTGGCAGGGGTGGACGATTATTGGCAAATGTTTGCTGCGGGCACTTTGGTGATCATCGCAGTTGCCCTGGATCAATGGTTGAGGAGGGCGTCACAATGAGTGCTGTCAAACCTATTTTGCAAGCGAAGGGCTTGCTGAAGCGTTACGGGACGGTCGTGGCGATGAGCGGTGCGGATTTCGAACTGTATCCGGGCGAGATTCTGGGCGTCATCGGTGATAACGGGGCTGGGAAATCGACCCTTATCAAGGCCCTGTCGGGCGCCGTGATCCCTGACCATGGCAGCATCGAACTGGACGGGCGCGAGGTTCACTTTCGCGGCCCCGAGGATGCGCGCAACGTGGGCATCGAGACGGTTTATCAAAATCTCGCCCTCAGCCCCGCGCTGACCATTGCCGACAACATGTTTCTGGGCCGCGAATGGCGCAAGCCCGGCATTCTGGGATCGGTGTTTCGCCAGATGGATCGCCCCCGCATGGAAAAATTCGCCCGCGACAAGCTTAGCGAATTGGGTCTGACCACCATTCAGAACATCCATCAGGCGGTGGAGTCGCTGTCGGGTGGGCAGCGCCAAGGGGTTGCCGTGGCGCGGGCTGCGGCCTTTGGTTCAAAGGTTGTGATATTGGACGAACCCACCGCAGCGCTGGGCGTCAAGGAAAGCCGCCGGGTGCTGGAACTGATCCGCGATGTGCGCGATCGGGGCATTCCGATCATCCTGATCAGCCACAACATGCCCCATGTGTTTGAGGTGTGCGACCGCGTGCATATCCACCGCTTGGGCCGCAGACTTTGCGTGATCGACCCCAAGCAACATTCTATGTCGGATGCCGTGGCCTATATGACAGGTGCAAAACTGCCCGAAGGCGTGACAGAGGCGGCATGACCCCCGACGAATTGGCCTCTACCATCCGTGCGCAGGCGGCATCGCGGCAAGGGCGGTTCATCGCAGCCCTTGCGGGCCCGCCGGGTTCTGGCAAATCGACCTTGGCCGAGGCTGTCGTGGCCGCACTTGGCCCCACTGCCCGTGTCGTGCCGATGGACGGCTTTCACTATGACGACGCGATCCTGATCGCGCGGGGCCAACGTGCCCGCAAAGGTGCGCCGGATACCTTTGATGTGGCCGGATACCGCCACCTTTTGACCCGTCTGCGGGCCGAGGATGACGTGGCCATCCCCGTCTTTGACCGCTCGCTTGAGTTATCGCGCGGATCGGCTGATCTGGTGACCGCAGACCACCGCATTCTGGTGACCGAAGGCAACTATCTGCTTTTGAACGAAACTCCGTGGACCGACCTTGGGGCTTTCTTTGATCTGACCGTGATGATCGACGTGCCCGAACCCGAACTAGACCGCAGGCTGTTGGAACGTTGGGATTTTTACGGCAAAACCCCCGCCGAAGCCCGCGCTTGGATCGATACCAACGATATGCCCAACATCCGCCGCGTCACCCAAGGCTCGCGCTCGGCTGACATCACGGTACGCTGGGGCTGATCAGGGCGTCATTGCGCGCCGCGCCTTGGCGCGTTCCAGCCCCAAGTACCGCTCGCGCCAGATGATCAAAATGCCTGCCAAGATGATCAACGCAGCGCCCGACAACATGGTCAGGGTCGGCACCTCGCCAAAGATAAACAGACCGATACCCAGCGAAAAGATCATCGAGGCATAGTCAAAGGGCGCCACCAATGAGGCATCCGCCTCGCGGTAACTGGCCATCAGAAAGATTTGCCCCGTTCCACCCAAAATCCCGCAACTGATCAGCAAAGCAGTCTCAAAGGGTGTGGGCCAGACCCAGCCAAAGGGGATCGTCACCAGCGACAGCGCGGTTGAGGTAAGAGAAAAGTAAAAGACGATGGATGTGGTGGTTTCTGTCAAGACCAACTTGCGCGCAAACACTTGTGCTAGGGCTGCAAACACCGCCCCGCCTAGGACCAGCATGGCGCCAAACGCCTCGCGCGTGCTGGTATCTGGCCCGACCGACAGGCGGGGACTTAGAACGATCAAAACGCCCAACAGCCCCAAAGCGACCGAGGCCATGCGAAACATCCGTACCTTCTCACCCAAGAACATCGCGGCCAAAATCACCACCAACAAGGGAGAGGCATAGCCAATTGCCGTCACCTCGGGCAGGGGCAGGTAGGACAGGCCCGCAAAGCCCAAACCCATCGCAACCGTACCCATCAATCCGCGCCAGATATGGTCGACCGGATGTTTGGCCGCAAAACCTGTGGCCAATTGGCCTTGCAGCGCCAGCCAAACCACGATCACCGGAATGGCAAAGGCGGATCGGAAGAACACCGTCTCACCCGCTGGTACATGGACGACTTTGATCAGCGATTGCATGATGATAAAAACCAGCACAGAGGCCAGTTTGAACATGATCCCGCGCAGTGGGCGAGACAGGAGGGGGATCAGCGGATCGCTCATGCGCCACCTGACCACCGGCGCGCCCGCACCGCAAGGGCGCAAAGCGCTGGACGCCGCTGGCCATCTGCGCTTTGCTTGTCCAAAGGAGATCACCATGACCCAGTCCCCCCTATCCGCCCGCATCGCCCAAGGCCGTGGCCTTGAACCTGCCGATCTGGTGCTGAAAGGCGCGCGGGTGCTGGATTTGATCACAGGCGCATTGGTCGCCAGTGATGTGGCGATTTGCGGCGATACAATTGTGGGGGTTTATGACAGCTATGAAGGGCGGACAGAGCTGGATTTCAATGGAAAAATCCTTGTCCCCGGTTTTATCGACACGCATTTGCATATCGAAAGCTCGCTTGTCACCCCGTTTGAATTTGACCGCTGCGTCACCCCGCATGGGGTAACCACGGCCATCTGCGACCCGCACGAGATTGCCAATGTCTGCGGGCTGACCGGCATTCACTACTTTCTTGAAGCCGCCCCCTGTTTGCTGATGGACCTGCGCGTCAACCTGTCATCCTGCGTGCCGTCAACCCATATGGAAACCACCGGCGCGCGGCTGTCTGCGGCCGACATCGCCCCCCTTATGAACCATCCCCGCGTGATCGGCTTGGCCGAGTTCATGAACTACCCCGGCGTCTTGGCCCGTGACCCCGACTGCTTGGCCAAGCTTGACGCCTTTGCTGGCCGCCACATCGACGGCCATGCGCCGCTTTTGCTGGGGAGGGACCTGAACGGCTATATATCAGCCGGTATCCGCACCGAGCATGAGGCGACCTCTTATGCCGAGGGCTTGGAAAAGCTGCGCAAAGGGATGCGGGTGCTGATACGCGAAGGGTCGGTGTCCAAGGATCTGGTGGCCATGGTGGGCCTGTTGACCGAGGGCCAAGCGCCCTATCTGTGTTTTTGCACCGATGACCGCAATCCGCTGGATATCGGCGAACAGGGCCATCTGGACTATATCATCCGCACCGCCATTGCCCTTGGCGCACCGCCCTTGGCCGTCTACCGCGCCGCTAGTCTCTCGGCGGCAGAGGCTTTTGGCCTGAAGGATCGCGGGCTGATCGCACCGGGCAAACGCGCCGATATTGCTGTGATTGACAGTCTGGAAAGCTGCCAAGTCTCGGCCGTCTTCGCCGCTGGCCGTTTGGTGACCGATGCGGCCTTTGCCGCCCGCGCCACTGTGGCCCCTGTGGCGCGCCATTCAGTCAAGGCGCGCAAAGTGACGGGCGCGCAGTTTCGTACCGGTGGCAACCGCGTGCAAACGCCGGTGATTGGCGTGATCCCGGGCAAGATCATCACCCAACATCTGACCTATGACATCCCGCCCATCGACGGCGACAAACGCCCTGACACCGCCCGCGATCTGGTGAAAATCGCCGTTATCGAACGCCACGGTGTCAACGGCAATATGGCCACAGGCTTTGTGCAAGGCTTTGGCCTGCAACGCGGCGCGATTGGGTCGACCATCTGCCACGACCACCACAACATCGCCGTGGTCGGGGCGAACTATGACGACATGGCGCTGGCCTCTAACCGCTTGGGAGAGATTGAGGGCGGCTTTGTCGTGGTGGAAGGGGGCCGCATTCTGGCCGAACTTCCCCTGCCCGTGGCCGGATTGATGAGCTTGAACAGCTTTGAAGATGTCCGCACTGCGCTGATAGCCCTGCGGTCTGCGGCGCAATCGCTGGGCGTGGTGCTGCAAGAGCCCTTCTTGCAGCTGGCCTTTCTGTGCCTGCCTGTCATCCCCCATTTGAAAATCACCGATTTTGGCATGGTCGATGTCGATAAGTTCGAAGTGATGCCCTAAGCGCGTCTTCGTGCTATATCCCACTGATGCACCTTCCCCCCACCCTTTCCGCTTGGTTTGATGCCCAAGGTTGGTCGCTTCACCCGCATCAACTGGCGATGCTGGAACGGGCACAAGATCCCGCGACCTTGCTGATCGCCCCCACGGGCGGCGGCAAGACGCTGGCGGGGTTCTTACCCTCACTTGCTGAACTGGCAGGCGGCTATCAGGGGCTGCATACGCTCTATATCTCGCCGCTTAAGGCGCTCACCGCCGATATCCACCGCAACCTGCGCCGCCCTGTCGAAGGCGCGGGCCTGCCGATCAGGATCGAGGACCGCACCGGCGACACCAGCTACACCCAACGCCGCAGACAACGCGCCGATCCGCCGCACATTCTGCTGACCACGCCGGAATCCTTGGCGTTGCTTCTAACCTATCCCGATGCGGCCAAGGTTTTTTCGGGCTTGCAGCGGGTGATCATCGACGAAATCCACGCGCTGGCCGAATCCAAACGCGGCGATCAGTTGATGCTGCAACTGGCCCGACTGGACACGATAGCCCCCGGCCTGCGCCGCATCGGCCTGTCGGCCACGGTCGAAGACCCGCCCGCCTTGGCCCGCTTCCTAAGCCCTAAGGCGCACGTACTTCTGGCCGACCCCGGCCCCGATCCTGATATTCAAATGCTCGTCCCACCCGTACCCCCGCCATGGGCGGGTGGTGGTGGCAAATATGCCATTCCTGCGATCCTTGAACAGGTCAAAGCCCACCGCATCACGCTCATCTTTCACAACACCCGCGCGCAGGCTGAGATTTTCTTTCACAACCTGTGGCTGGCCAATGACGAGTCTTTGCACATCGGCATCCATCACGGCTCTCTCTCGCGCGCGCAGCGCGAAAGGGTGGAAGCGGCGATGGTCGCAGGCCAGTTGCGCGCGGTGGTCTGCACCGGCTCGCTGGATTTGGGGCTGGATTGGGGCGATGTCGATCTGGTGATCCAAGTGGGGGCGCCTAAGAACATCAAACGTCTGGTGCAACGCATCGGGCGGGCCAACCACCGCTACAACGCGCCGTCCAAGGCGCTGCTGGTGCC
>CANIKY010000019.1 GCA_947468085.1 Paracoccaceae bacterium
ATCCCCTCGACCCTAACTGTCAACAACTACTTCGGCGTCTTGCAGGCTGTTTTGAACCACCTTGGCATCGGGGTTCTGCCCGATTACGTCACCGAAGATTCCCCCCACCTGATCCGCGTCCTTCCCGAAGTGGAAAGTGCCGAAGTGCCTGTGTTTCTGGCCTATCCTGAAGAACTGCGCCATTCCAAACGCGTGGCGGCGTTTCGCGACTTTGTGATGGACGAGATCATGGCCTTTCGGCGCCGTCAGCAAGACTAGCGTGGGGCGGTTAGACCGGCGTGCTATGCACGCAGCGCATAACGGAATTGCTGCATAAGCAGCACTGCAGCCGTTGCCTAAATTCTAAGCAAAGCCTATCTGCGTCAGTGAGGCGTCAATCGAGTTCGCTCTTTGCGCTTCATACCTCCCTGTTGGACTTGGCCGAGCGCAAGCTCGGCCTTTTTTTTACGGCCTAAATTCTGCGTTTTGCCGCAAATATAGCCACCTTAGCGAAGGACCCGCTCAAAGCTTATGCGCCTTCAAAATCGCTCAAGCGCCGAAGCTTTCAAATCCCAACCCTGCCCTGCACCGCGCGACCCCGCAGAACCCAAAATGAGCGCTTGCGACCCATGGCCTTCAATCAGGGGTGCCTATGGGAGAAACACATAAAATTTCCACGCCTTTGTGAAAAATCGGCTCGTTTTCAGCCGAACGGGCCCAAGCGTGCTTTTCCTTTCTTTCCCCTTGCCCTAAAGGGCAGCAAAGGCCTGATGACCTGTGCCGCTATAAGGGAGACTGCCATGTCAGAACCCGCGATCACCCCCGCGCTTGTTGCCTCCCACGGATTGAAGCCTGATGAGTACGACCGCCTTTTGGGCATCATTGGCCGAGTGCCAACCTTTACCGAACTGGGCATCTTTTCGGCCATGTGGAATGAACATTGTTCTTATAAATCGTCGAAGAAATGGCTGCGCACCCTGCCCACCACGGGCCCACAGGTCATTTGCGGGCCCGGAGAGAATGCCGGCGTTGTCGATATTGGCGACGGGCAGGCCGTGATCTTCAAGATGGAAAGCCACAACCACCCGTCTTACATCGAACCCTATCAGGGCGCTGCGACCGGTGTGGGCGGGATTTTGCGCGATGTTTTTACCATGGGCGCGCGGCCTATTGCTGCGATGAACAGCCTGTCTTTTGGCCTGCCGTCGCATCCCAAGACGTCGCACCTTGTCAAAGGTGTGGTTGAAGGTGTCGGCGGTTACGGCAATGCCTTTGGCGTGCCGACAGTCGGCGGCGAGGTGCGCTTTCATCGCAGCTATAACGGCAATTGTTTGGTGAACGCCTTTGCCGCTGGCTTGGCCGATGCCGACAAGATCTTTTATTCGGTGGCCTCAGGTGTCGGAATGCCCGTGGTTTACCTTGGGGCCAAGACAGGGCGTGACGGGGTGGGTGGGGCCACCATGGCCTCGGCCGAATTCGACGCCTCGATCGAGGAAAAGCGCCCGACGGTGCAGGTCGGCGACCCTTTTACCGAAAAGCGGTTGCTAGAGGCGTGTTTGGAACTGATGGCCTCGGGTGCTGTGATATCTATTCAAGACATGGGGGCTGCTGGCCTGACCTGTTCGGCGGTTGAGATGGGCGATAAGGGCGGCTTGGGGATCAAGCTGCAGCTTGACGCCGTGCCGCAGCGCGAAACCAACATGACCGCCTACGAGATGATGCTGTCAGAATCGCAAGAGCGGATGTTGATGGTGCTGAAACCCGAGCTGGAAGATGTCGCCCGCGCGATCTTTGTGAAATGGGATCTGGATTTTGCCATTGTGGGGCAAACCATTGCCGAGGATCGGTTTTTGATCCTGCATGGTGACCAGATCAAGGCCGATTTGCCCTTGTCCAAACTTTCCTCTTCTGCTCCTGAATATGACCGGCCTTGGGTGGCAACCCCGCCCGCAGCCCCGCTGCCCGCCTTTCCCGCCATCGGCGCATTGGATGCGTTGCGCGCCCTGATCAGCGCGCCGTCTTATGCCCACAAGGCTTGGGTTTATGAACAATACGACAGCCAAGTGCTGGCCGACACCATCCGCCGCCCGGGCATGGGGGCTGGTGTTGTACGGGTGCATGGCACCAAAAAGGCGCTGGCCTTCACATCCGATGTGACACCACGCTATGTAATGGCCAACCCCGAACGTGGCGGCTTGCAGGCGGTCGCGGAAGCTTATCGCAACCTGTGTGCGGTGGGCGCGCTGCCCTTGGCCACGACCGACAATCTGAACTTCGGCAACCCCGAAAAGCCCGAGATTATGGGCCAATTGGTAGGTGCTTTGAAAGGGATTGCAGCGGCCTGCATTGCCCTTGATATGCCCATCGTGTCAGGCAACGTGTCGCTTTACAACGAAACCGATGGCGCAGGAATTATGCCCACGCCGACGATCGGTGCTGTGGGCATCTTAGCCAATGCAAGCGATCTGATCGGCGGTGTGCCGCAGGAAGGCGATGTGGCGGTTCTGATTGGCACAACCTTTGGCCATCTGGGCCAATCGGCCCTGCTGGCAGAGGCCTTCGGGATCGAGGCAGGCGATGCCCCACCGGTTGATCTGGCGGCCGAAAAGGCCCATGGCAGCTTTATCCGCGCCCATGGCAAGGCGTTTCATGCGTGTACCGACCTGTCAGACGGTGGCTTGGCCCTTGCAGCCTTTGAAATGGCCGAAGGAGCAGGCTTAGGGCTGACCCTAACCGCCGCCGATACAGCGACACTTTATGGCGAAGATCAGGCCCGCTATCTGGTGGCCCTGCCCGCCCCAAAGGCCGAGGCGCTTTTGGCCCAAGCCACGGCCCACGGGATCCCAGCCGCCGCCATCGGTCACTTTGGCGGCAATCTCGTCACTTTTGGTCAAGAAAGCGCCCCCTTGGCGGCCCTATCAGCCCTGTACCGTACCGCCTTTGCCAAGGCGGTTGCATGATCCTTCGCCCAGCCACGCCCGCAGATTTCGCCTTTATCCGCGGGCTGGCGGGGCACCCCACCTATGCGCCCTTCATCACCGACGACGACGAGCCCACCCTTTTTGCCCACCTGACCAACCCAGCCCACCGCTTGGTGATCTGGCAAGATGCGACAGGCCCCGCAGGATTTGCGCTGTATTGCGAGATTGGCGAGCCTTCTGGCCGTGTCGAACTGCGCCGTCTGGCCTTGGCTCACCCCGGTCAGGGCGAGGGCGCGGCGTTCTTGGGCGCGCTGATCGACTATGCCTTCGTTGACCTGCACGCGCAGCGCCTGTGGTTGGATGCCTCGTCCGAAAACCCCCGCGCTCAAAAAGCCTATCTGAAGGCAGGCTTTGTCTTTGAAGGCCGCCAACGCGCCCATTGGTACCGCCCCGCCTTGGGCCGCGCTGTCGATCTGATGCTTTACGGCATCCTGCGCGATGAATGGCTGACCTTCAAAGCACCCTTGCAGCCCTGACCCGCGCGCCCTACATCTTATGCAAAGAACAGGAGACCCCATGGCCATGCAAGCCCATGACATCGAATCCCTGATCCGCGCCAGCTTTCCTGACGCGCAGATCACCATCACCGACCTTGCCGGTGACGGCAACCATTGGGCGGCCGAGGTGATCGATGCCAGCTTCAAGGGCCAAAGCCGTGTGCAACAACAGCGCGCGGTCTATGCCAGCCTGAAAGGCAAGATGGATGGGGCACAGGGCGAATTGCACGCCTTGGCCCTAACCACCAAAGCGCCAAACTAACTTTCATCCCAAAACCGAACCGCACAGATTGACCTGCGGCGAAAGGAAAAAAATGAACGCGATTGACACAATCAAAGACACCGTGGCCAAGAACGATGTTGTCTTGTTCATGAAAGGCACCAAGATGATGCCGCAATGCGGATTTTCATCGCGTGTGGCGGGGGTGCTAAATTACATGGGCATCGAGTTCGCCGATGTGAACGTTCTGGCCGATGCCGAGATACGTCAGGGTATCAAGGACTTTTCGGACTGGCCCACGATCCCGCAGCTTTACGTCAAGGGCGAGTTTGTCGGCGGCTGCGACATCGTGACCGAGATGACCCTGTCGGGCGAGTTGGACCAACTCTTGGAAGCCAAAGGTGTCACCTTTGACAAAGCCGCTTCAGAAAAGATCCGCGAAGCCAATAAAGAAGCCTAGGCGGGCGGGTTAACAAATTTTCTGCGAAAATTGATGCTTGGCGCGCTGAAAAGCGCGCCGATGTCCTTTGAACTGACAAATAAAAAAAAGTACCCCCCCCTGTCGGGCCGCGCTACACCAAGATTTTCGCAGAAAATCTGTTACACCTCTGGCAGATCAGTTGATCACTGCGTCCAGTCTGTCGGCCAAAGCCTCCGCCTGAGCCGCGATATGGGACAAAACTTCCACCGACCCCTGCGCAACGCCCGAGGGGTCGACCGCGCCTGTTTGCTTTAACAAACGCTCCATCTCGGCGATGCGCGCTTTGGTGCGGCGCAGGTCTTCTTCCAATGTGGCGGTCCGGTCGGCCAGCATCAAACCCGCCATCAAAAGCATCCGCACCTCTGGCAAGCGGCCGACTTTCGCTTGCAAGGGGCCTGCCTCGTCATCCAGCATCTTGGCCGCAGCTTGCAAAAACGTCTCTTCGCCAGCCTGACAGGTGACAAGAAATTTGCGATCGGCAATAAATATTTCAAGATCAGGCATTGGGATGGGCCTCTGCTGCGTCGACCAAGGGGGCTAGTGCTGCCAAGATTTTAGCAATCTCAGCAGTTTCAGCTTCGCGCGCTTGAATAAGCGCATCAAATTCGGCTTGAAGCGTTTGGGTGGCGCGGCTTGCTTGTGCCAAGTGGGCATCAGCCTGCTCTTCCATCAGGCGCAAGTCTTCGCGCAACTGGGCAATGGCGCTGTGCAGGCGTTGATTTTCAAAGCTGCTTTCATCCACTTTACGCTGAAGGCGAACCAGTTCAGCGGATATCTCTTCACCAGTGCCGAATTGGAAGGCTGTATCATTAACCCTTGGGTCCGTGGCACCTGCGGACCACTGGTCAATGCCAGCGCCGATCCGTGCCAAAGCAGACAGGATGCGCTGTTCTAGTGTGGCTAAATCGGCCATCGGATCCCTCGGTCTTTGCGCGTCACTCGTCCTTAACTTGGCGATGCAAACCCCGCCGCGTCAAGGCCGATCTTCACACAATTTTCCCCGCCCCGCTTGAACTTGTCCGATAGGCTGCTATGCACGGGTGCAACCAAGACTTGATCCTTTCTTAACATCAGGACACCAAAGTGAATATCGACACCCTGCGCGCGCGCCACCCCGAGCATTGGATGGCCGCCTGCGCCATTCGCACTTTGACGCTGGACGCGGTGGCCGCCGCCAATTCGGGGCATTCCGGCATGCCGATGGGCATGGCCGATGTTGCGACAGTTTTGTTTGAAAAGCATCTGAAGTTCGATCCCACAGCGCCGCATTGGCCCGACCGTGACCGCTTTATCCTGTCGGCGGGGCATGGGTCGATGCTGCTGTATTCGGTGCTGTATTTGACGGGCTACGCCGATATCACCCTTGACCAGATCAAAGGCTTTCGCCAATGGGGCATGCGCACGGCGGGGCATCCTGAATATGGCCATGCGGCGGGGATTGAAACCACCACCGGCCCCTTGGGCCAAGGTTTGGCCAATGCCGTGGGCTTTGCCATGGCCGAGGCCAACCTGCGCGCCCGTCTGGGGGCCAAGGTTCAAAGCCACCGCACCTATGTGATGGCGGGCGATGGGTGTTTGATGGAGGGCGTCTCGCAAGAGGCCCTTGCCTTGGCGGGCAAGCATAAGCTGGAAAACCTCATCGTGCTGTGGGACGACAATGGCATCACGATTGATGGCAAAGTGTCCATGGCCGATATCACTGACCAAAAGGCGCGCTTTGCGGCCTCTGGCTGGGCGGTGTTCAGCTGTGACGGCCATGATCCGGTCGATATCGACCGCGCCCTGACCCAAGCGAAAGCTGCAGGCGCGCCGTCAATGATCGCCTGCAAGACCCATATCGCGCTGGGGTCTTCTGCACAGGACACTTCTAAAGGCCATGGTGCCTTGACCGATGCCAAGCTGATCGCCGACACCAAAGCCGCCTATGGCTGGACTGAGGCGCCCTTTGGCATTCCTGCTGCCGTCAAGGCGCGTTGGGAAAGCTTGGGCGCGCGTGGTGCGGCGGCACGTTCGGCTTGGGAGGCAAACCTTGCCACCCTGCCCCAAGCTCGCCAAGACCTTGTCGCGCGTATTTTTGCGGGTGACGCGCCAAAGGGTCTGAAAAAAGCCATCACCGAGGTGAAAAAAGCCGCAGTCGAAGGCAAACCCAAGCTCGCCACGCGCTCGGCCAGTGAAAAGGTGCTGACGGCCGTCAATCCGGTAATGTTTGAAACCATCGGTGGTTCTGCCGATTTGACCGGTTCGAACAACACCAAGACGCCGGACTTGGGCGTTTTCTCGCCCGAAGACCGCAAGGGCCGCTATGTGTACTACGGCATCCGCGAACATGGCATGGCGTCGGCCATGAACGGCATGGCGCTGCATGGCGGCGTGCGGGCTTATGGTGGCACGTTCATGTGCTTTACCGACTATGCCCGCCCCGCCATGCGCCTGTCAGCGCTAATGGGCGTGCCGGTGGTCTATGTGATGACCCATGACAGCATCGGTCTGGGCGAAGACGGGCCGACCCACCAGCCGGTGGAACACTTGGCCATCAGCCGTGCAACGCCCAACACCTATGTCTTCCGCCCCGCCGATCTGGTGGAAACCGCCGAGGCTTGGGAACTGGCGCTGACGGCCAAATCCACCCCGTCGGTTTTGGCCCTGAGCCGCCAGAACCTCCCCACCGTGCGCCTGACCCATTCCAACGCCAACCTCACCGCCAAAGGCGCCTATATTCTGGCCGAGGCCGAGGCCAAGCGGCAGGTGATCTTGATTGCCACCGGATCGGAAGTAGAAATCGCCCTGAAAGCCCGCGCAGCACTTGAGGCCGAGGGGATTGGCACCCGTGTCGTCTCGATGCCCTGTATGGAGCTGTTTGCAGCACAGGATGAGGCTTATCGCCGCAAAGTGCTGCCTCCGGGGCCAGTGAGGGTGGGCATCGAAGCCGGTGTGCGCCAAGGCTGGGACCGCTGGCTTTTGGGTGAGCGCGGGCGCGAGGCCAAGGCGGGCTTTGTGGGTATGGCGTCTTTTGGCGCATCCGCCCCGATTGACCGTTTGTACAAAGAGTTTGGCATCACGGCAGAAGCGGCTGCGGCCTTGGCCAAGAGCTTGCTTTAAAAACGGGGGGCTCACCCCCCCGCGCATCCCAAGAATATTTGGGCTAAGATGAACGTCAGGCGCAGCGCCCTTGGAGCTGCGCCTTACTGTTTGCTGAAGCGGGCAAAAAGCGGGCCAATTACGCGGGTGGCCAGCGGAATGATCGCCATCCCTGCAATCAGGCCGACCACGCCGTCCAGCGCGGCTTTGACGGCCCAAGTGACAAAGCCCTGCGCTACGGGCACAGCATAGGCGACGATCTCGGCCCAATGTTCAAAGGCATGGGCAGGTGCTGCGAACCCAAACACCTCGGCCCCGTGAACAAGCATCGACCCGCCCACCCACAGCATCGCTGCCGTGCCGAGCGTGGCCAAGAAAGACAAAAACATCGGCATCGCCAAAACCAAACCCCGCCCCAAAGCCCGCATCCCACGCCAAGCAGCAGTGCGCGCCAGATACAGGCCGATGTCATCCATTTTAACGATCAGCGCCACCGAGCCATAGACCAAGACAGTGATCGCAACGGCGACAAGGGCAAGGGTCACGGCCTCGACCCACAGGGCGCTGTCGGGAAGTTCGCCCAAGGCGATTGTCATGATCTCTGCCGACAAGATGAAGTCGGTCTTGATGGCGCCTGCCACCTTTTGCTCTTCCAGATGGGCGGGATCGGCTGTGTCAAAATCCGCCTCAACTTGTGCGTCTTTATGGGGGGCTAAGGCGTGATACACCTTTTCGGCCCCTTCAAAGCACAAATAGGCCCCGCCCAGCGTCAGCAGCGGCACAATGGCCGAGGGCAGAAAGACCGACAGCAGCAAAGCGATTGGCAGCAAGATCAGCAGTTTGTTCTTCATCGAACCCTTGGCGATGCGCCAGATGATGGGCAGTTCACGGTCCGCCGAAAAGCCCGTGGCATACGACGGCGTGACAGCCGCGTCATCAATCACCACGCCTGCAGCCTTGGCCCCCGCCTTGGCCGCAGCCGCCGCGATATCATCAACCGAGGCCGCCGCCACTTTGGCAATCGCTGCCACATCATCCAATAAGGCTAGAAGTCCACTCATCACTCACCAAAGGTTGTTTGGCGCTATCTAGGCAGGCGGAGTGGGTTTGCAAAGGCCCTAGCATCCAGCGGGTGAGTGGAATTTTGGCCTTTGTCACGATCTCTTCGCAAGAATTGCGTCTTTTTGCCCGCAATATCGCAAATCAGCGGTTGATCTTGGACCCGTTCTGGCGAATTTACCGCGCAGGCCCACACGCATCGTCATCCTTTGCTTAGGAGTTCGTCATGACAGTCAAAGTCGCCATCAACGGTTTCGGCCGTATCGGGCGCAATGTGCTGCGCGCCATCTTGGAATCGGGGCGCACCGATATTGAAGTGGTCGCCATCAACGATCTGGGCCCTGTAGAAACCAACGCGCATCTCTTGCGCTTTGATTCGGTACATGGACGCTTTCCCCATGTGGTGACCACCACCGCCGATACGATTGACGTGGGCCGCGGGCCAATGAATGTCACCGCCATTCGCAATCCGGCCGAACTTCCGTGGGGCGATGTCGATGTCATCATGGAATGCACCGGCATCTTCACCGCCAAAGACAAGGTGCAAGCGCATCTGTCGACCGGGGCCAAGCGGGTGCTGATTTCGGCACCGGGCGATAATGCCGACAAGACGATTGTCTTCGGGGTGAACCACGGCACGCTGATGAAAGACGATCTGGTCGTATCGAACGCCTCGTGCACCACCAACTGCTTGTCGCCAGTGGCCAAGGTGCTGAATGATTCCATCGGGATCGTGAAGGGCTTTATGACCACGATCCACAGCTATACCGGCGATCAGCCAACGCTCGATACGATGCACAAAGACCTGTACCGCGCGCGTGCTGCGTCGCTAAGCATGATCCCAACCTCCACCGGCGCTGCCAAGGCGGTGGGGTTGGTGCTGCCGGAACTGAAGGGCAAGTTGGACGGCGTGGCCATCCGCGTGCCCACGCCCAATGTGTCGGTGGTGGATCTGGTGTTTGAAGCCAAGCGGTCCACCACGGTCGAAGAGATCAACGCCGCCATCCGTGTGGCTGCCACCACGGGGCCTTTGGTGGGAATTTTGGGCTATACCGATCAGCCCAATGTCTCGGCAGATTTCAACCATGACCCGCATTCCTCGGTGTTCCATATGGACCAGACCAAGGTATTGGATGGCACGATGGTGCGGATCTTGGCGTGGTACGACAACGAATGGGGCTTTTCGAACCGGATGTCGGATACGGCTGTGGCCATGGGCAAGCTGATCTGAAACGGGACTTAGAATACCAAAAGGGCGCCGTCTGGCGCCCTTTTTTAGGCCGTTGCGCAGGGAATCACCCCTGCGCCACCAAGCCCTTGGCATAGCGTAAGGCGTTGCGCCGATACCCTTCGGCAGAACGCAGCAGGCGGGCTTGCTCTTCCGGTTCCAGCATCCGCACCACTTTGCCGGGCGACCCCATGACCAGCGCGCCGTCAGGAATTTCCTTGCCTTCGGTGACCAGCGCACAAGCGCCAATCAGGCAGCCTTTGCCAATCTTGGCCCCGTTCAAGATCGTCGCCCCCATGCCAATCAGCGTGCCGTCGCCAATTGTGCAGCCATGCAACATTGCGCGGTGGCCGATGGTGCAATTGGCCCCGATCACCATGGGCACGCCCATGTCGGTGTGGATCACAACATTGTCTTGCACATTCGACCCTTGGCCCACAATCAGCACTTCGTTATCGCCGCGCAGCACAGCACCAAACCAGACGCTTGCGCCATCCTCCAGCACCACTTTGCCAATCAAATCAGCGGTGGGGGCAGCCCAAGCGCCTACGCGCAGTTCTGGGGTGTGGCCGTCAAGCGTGTAGATCATCGCGCAGAAAACTCCTGATTAAGGCCGCGCACAAACTCGGCCAAATGGGGCTGGCGGTCGCGCCGCAGCCGCTCGGCCTGAACGATTGTGACAAGTTCGGCAAAAGCCGCTTCCAGATCGCGGTTCACGATCACATAGTCATATTCCATCCAATGGCTGATCTCGGACTGACTTTTGGCCATGCGCTGGGCGATCACGTCTTCGCTGTCTTGGGCACGGCCGCGCAATCGGCCTTCCAGCTCGGCAATGGACGGAGGCAAGATAAAGATCGACACCACATCGCCGCGCATTGCCTGTTTGATCTGCTGGCCACCTTGCCAATCAATATCAAACAACGTGTCACGTCCTTGGATCATAGCCGTTTCCACCGGACCGCGTGGCGAGCCATAGAAATTTCCGAAAACCTCGGCGTGTTCCAACATCTGGCCATCTTTCACCATGGTCTGAAACGCAGCACGTGATTTGAAATAGTACTCGCGCCCATCCACCTCTGCGCTGCGCGGGCTGCGGGTGGTGGCGGAAACCGAAAAACTTAGAGAGGGGTCCCAAGCCATCAGTTTGCGCGACAAAGTTGACTTGCCTGCCCCCGAAGGGGACGAGAGGATCAGCAAAAGCCCGCGTCGCGTCATGGTCATTCCACGTTTTGCACCTGTTCGCGCATCTGATCAATGACAGTCTTAAGGTCAAGCCCGATGCGGGTAAGCTGGATGGATTGCGCTTTAGAACACAGCGTATTGGCCTCGCGCAGGAACTCTTGCACCAAAAAGTCAAACTTGCGCCCGATCTGGCCAGCTTCAGCCAAAAGCGCACGGGCAGCTTGCAGATGAGCGGTAAGGCGGTCGATTTCTTCGGTGATGTCAGTTTTTACCACAAGAAGTGCCAGTTCTTGGGAAAGGCGGGCGGGGTCGACTGCGTCACTTTGCGCCAAAATCCGCGCCACAGCGTCGCGCAGGGCAAGCGCTGCCTCGCCTTGGCGGGCCAAAGCGGCGACTTTGGCTTGGGCCACCAGATCAGCTATGCACCCTATCTGGGCGGTGAGAATTGAGGCCAGCGCGGCACCCTCTGCGGCCCGCATAGCATTGAAATCAGCAAGAAGGGCGGGCAGATCAGCCAGAATGGCTGCGCGCAGGGCTGCCGTATCCACCTCGGCCGCGCCTTGATCGACCACCCCCCGCACGCCAAGCACATCGGCCGCCGAGGCTTGGCCAAGCGTCACACCGATGCGCATAGCGTGATCTTCGACGGCACGCAGCGCCAGAAGGGCCGCTTGCAGCGCGGTTGGGTTCAGCCGCAGGCCAACCGCACCCTCTTCTGCCCCATCACGGGTGATTTTCAACGCCAGAGACACACTGCCACGCCCTAAGGCCTTGGCGAGATCGCCACGTAAGGCCAGTTCCAGCCCATCGACCCAATCTGGTAATCGCAGGCGCAGATCCAAACCCTTGCCATTGACCGCGCGAAGATCCCATGCCCAAGAATGCCCCGCCCCCTGCCCTTTGCGCGCGGCAAAGCCTGTCATGGAAAGGGTCATCTGCATCTCCTATCAGGGGCATTAGAGGTCTTGGGGTCCGATGGACCAGCGTTTACCATTTGTTTAGATTGTCCACCACAATGGCCCGCAAGCTTGTATGTAAAGCCATTGGCAAGCGAAGTTGCCGCAATCTTAACCTCGCCCCGTAGGAAAACGAAACCCTTCCTGCGGGGCTATTTGAAAAGGCGTCCCGCATCCAGCGGCGACGGGCGTAATATGGCATTCTCATCTTGGGGCACGGGGCCCTTTTCTGACGACTTGGACCAACGAGACGGTGGGCGACGCTTTGCCCTTTTGGCGCAGGTGCGCGCTTATTGGCAGGGTTTACGGCAAGACGGGGCGCTGCCCGCGCGCAACACAATTGACCCGCGCGGCATTGCTGAGGCTTTGGAAAGCACCTTTTTACTGGAACGCGTCGCCAAGGGTGTGGCGCGCTTTCGCATTGCGGGCATGCATCTGCATGATTTGATCGGAATGGATGTGCGCGGGATGCCCCTGTCGACTCTTTTTGATCCGGCCGGGCGCAATCGGTTGTCGGAAGGGTTAGAGGCTGTCTTTACGACCCCCGCCGTCCTTGAGATCTGGCTTGAAGCCGAGCGCGGACTTGGCCGTCCACGTTTGGAAGGCCGGATCCTGGTGCTGCCCTTAAGCGATGCGCAGGGCCAAACGACACTCGCCTTGGGCTGCCTAGCCATGTCCGGCGCGCTTGGACGCGCTCCGCGCCGCTTTGCCATGACGGGATTGCTGCGCGAACCTATATCTATCGGGGCGGGGGCGATAGCGGCGCTAGCAGACACGCCCGAAAGCAGCGCAACCTTCACCCCGCTTCCAAGCCTGCCCAAAACAAGATTATTGCATCTGGCTGAGGGATTGCATTTTGCTAAGGGCAGTCGCCGCACCAAGCCCTATCTGCGGCTGGTGCATTCGCGCGACTAGGTCAAAAAAGGGCCCAAGGTTTGCCTTGGGCCACTAATCGTCTAGGTCGTCTGGCTTACAGTGCCACGCGGCGTTGCACATCGCGCATTGACGACAGTTCTTCCGACACCAAGAAGGCGAGCTCTAGCGACTGGCTGGCATTCAGGCGCGGATCACAGGCGGTGTGATAGCGATCCGACAGATCCTCGTCCTTCACCGCACGCAGGCCGCCGGTGCATTCGGTCACATCCTTGCCGGTCATCTCGAAATGCACGCCGCCCGGAATGGTGCCTTCGGCTTTGTGGATGCCAAAGAACTCGCGCACTTCGCGCAGCACCGATTCGAAAGGCCGCGTTTTATAGCCCGACGCCGCCTTGATCGTGTTGCCATGCATTGGATCGCACGACCACAGCACGTTGGCCCCCTCGGCCTGAACGGTCTTGATCAGACGGGGCAGATTGTCGCCCACTTTGCCCGCGCCAAAGCGGGCAATCAGGGTCAAACGGCCGGCTTCGTTCTGCGGGTTCAACTTGGCCATCAGAACTTTCAGATCTTCCGCCGTCGTTGTGGGCCCGCATTTCAGCCCAATCGGGTTCAAGACACCGCGCGCGAATTCGACATGCGCGCCGTCGGGCTGACGGGTGCGGTCGCCGATCCAGATCATATGGCCCGATCCGGCCACCGGCTGACCAGTGATCGAATCAATCCGGCAAAGCGCTTCTTCATATTCCAGCAGCAAAGCTTCATGGCTGGTGTAAAAATCCACCGAGGCCAGCGAAGGGGCGGTTTCAGAATTGATCCCGGCAGCGTTCATGAAATCAAGCGCGTCCGAGATGCGGTTGGACAGGGCGCGGTAGCGTTCGGCCTTGTCATGTTCGGCAAAGCCCAAAGTCCAGGCATGCACGCGGTGGATATCGGCAAAGCCACCCGTCGAAAAGGCGCGCAGCAGGTTCAGCGAGGCGGCCGATTGTGTATAGGCCTGCAACATCCGCGCCGGATCTGGCACGCGCGAGGCGGTGTCGAAATCAAAGCCGTTGATGATATCGCCGCGATACGAGGGCAGTTCCACCCCGCCGATCACTTCTGTGCCAGCGGAACGCGGCTTGGCAAACTGGCCCGCCATGCGCCCCACTTTGATCACCGGCACTTTGGCGCCATAGGTCAGCACAACGGCCATTTGCAGCATCACGCGGAAGGTGTCGCGGATGTTATCGGCGGCAAATTCCGCAAAGCTTTCTGCACAATCGCCGCCTTGCAGCAAAAACGCCTTGCCTTCCGCAGCCAGCGCCAATTGCTTTTTCAGCTTGCGCGCTTCGCCGGCAAAGACCAACGGCGGGTATTTGGCCAATTGCGCCTCTGCCCCGTTCAGGGCCGCTTGGTCGGGATAATCGGGCATCTGCACCCGTGGCTTTGCGCGCCAATCCGATTTTGTCCAGCCTTTGGTCATTTTCCGTGTCCTCACGTCAGAAGTTCACCGCGATATAAGGAAATTAGTGCCCTTTGCAAAGAGCAGAACGCCACCGATTTTTTGTGCCCAATTTTCTGGCATTCCCCCCTTGCGGCGGGAAACTATTCCTGTACCTATGCGTCAATAACGACACGTCAGGTCGCAACATGTCTATCGCCCCGCTTAAAGCCACCCAGACTTCTAAGCCAGAGGCGCCGCGCCGCTTTGTCTTTCTGCTGTTGGACAAATTCACCATGCTGGCCTTTGCCTCGGCCATCGAACCCTTGCGGATTGCCAACCGGGTTTTGGGAGAGACGGCCTATACTTGGGCCTTGGCGGGAGAAGGCGGGGCGTGGGCCACCTGTTCCAACGGCACGGCGTTTAAGCTGGATATGGGGCTAGACGAGATCGAGCGCGACGATATTTTATTGGCCTGCGGCGGCATCGATGTACAAAAAGCCGCGACCAAACCGATCTTGAACTGGCTGCGGCGCGAGTCGCGGCGCGGGGCTATCATCGGCGGGCTTTGCACGGGGGCTTATGCCTTGGCCAAGGCGGGGCTGCTGGATGGCAAGAAAGCGACGATCCACTGGGAGAATCAAGACGGGTTCTTGGAAGAGTTCGACGATGTCACCCTGACCAAGTCGGTCTTTGTGATGGATGGCAACCGCTGGTCAACGGCGGGGGGCACCTCGTCTTTGGATTTGATGCTGAAGGTGATTGCGGGCGATCACGGCGAGGATGTCGCCAATACCGTGGCGGACCAGTTGATCTATTCCACCCCGCGCACTGATCAAGACACCCAACGCCTGTCGATCCCCACCCGCATAGGTGTACGCCACCCCAAGCTTTCCCAAGTCATCCAGATGATGGAAGGCAATATCGAAGACCCGATGTCGCCCGCCGATCTGGCCGAGGAAGTGGGCATGTCAACCCGCCAGTTGGAGCGCCTGTTCCGCCGCTATCTAAACCGCAGCCCCAAGCGCTATTACATGGAATTGCGGCTGCAAAAGGCGCGCAACCTGTTGATGCAGACAGATATGTCGGTGATCAACGTCGCACTCGCCTGCGGCTTTGCCAGCCCGTCGCATTTTTCCAAATGCTACCGCAGCCATTATAACACAACGCCCTACCGCGAGCGTGGAACCCAAGGCAATCCCACGCCGCCTATGGCAGGCCGCTTGTCGATTTAAGCGGTTGGCTGCCCATGTTGATTGGGGCCTAGATCACTTTTCTGACAGAACCACACGATCAGCACGATGATCCCGATCAACGGGATCAGCATGATGCAAAGCCACCATCCCGATTTGCCAATGTCATGCAACCGCCGCGCCCCGACCGCCAGCGAGGGCAGAAAGTTTGCCAGGGTCCACAAATTTGACATCGTGCCGCCGTGGTAGCCCATCGCCATCGTGTCGGGGTCCATCATCATGACACCATGTCCAAAAACGATGCCAATCGCGGCAGTGGCAAGAATTTGGAACAGCGTCCACCACCAATAAGCCGACCGCGAGGCGCGGCCATTAAAATTTGCGTAGCTTTGATAGCCAGAAACGATAGCGCCCTGAAAGGTCATCCGCAGATCCTTGATGCTTTGTGCCACCGCCAGTAGGCCAGAAGTTTGGGCGCTCGCCAAGACACCTTGCAGAGTGTTTAAGAACCTTCGTTGCAGAAAGACTGCACGATCAAACAATTGGCCGTGTAGCCCGAGCAATTGGCCAAAGCCGTCTCTTCCGCCTTGGCCACCGATTGGTCAGCCGAAAAGCCCATGCCAAACCCATCGCCTACGGCTACAGCGCCACAGTTGGGAAAAACCACAACCGCGTTGCAATCGCCAACGCCACAACGGGTGATCGAATCAGCGGATGCCTCGTCCTTGGAGGTAAAGTTCCACCCGGCCCCGACCTTACCGGTAGAGGGTGAAAAGGCGATGGCACCAAACAGGCCCTCGGCCAAAACAGGGGCCCCTAGGGCAAGCGTGAACACAAAGGCTGTGGCCATACGGTAGGACATGGTTTCCTTTCACCCCCCGCGAACAGACCGGAGTTGTATCAGATAGGTGGAGACGCCAAGGGTCAGCGTCAAGGCCCGCCGCACCTTCGCACCCAAGTTTGCAACCAAACTTGCGCAAAACAGCACCGCAAAACAGGGTTTTTTTGCAGCTTCATCCACTTTGCCCTCAAAAAACGCGAAAATCCGCCTTGAAATACCCATCACTGCCCACTTTTCTTTTACATCGCATCCCTCTAGTCTAAAGGAAGGATTGCGATCCAACATGGGAGTTAAAAATGAAAAAACTGCTGCTCGCTACGGCTGCAACCGCGCTTTGCGCCTCCGTTGCCTCGGCCGAAGACGTGAAACTGGGGATTTTGATCGGCTTCACCGGGCCGATTGAATCCTTGACCGGCCACATGGCCAATGCCGCTGAGGCAGCTATGGCCGAAGTGAACGCGGCAGGTAAATCGCTGAACGGCTGGACCTTTGTGTCCGTGCGCGGCGATGACACCTGCACTGACGCTGCTGTTGCGCAAACTGCGGCTGAAAAAATGGTCACTGCAGATGGCGTCAAGGGCATCATCGGCGGCGACTGCTCTGGCGTGACCGGTGCTGTCTTGCAGAACGTGGCGCGTCCGAACGGCATCGTGATGGTGTCGCCCTCGGCCACCTCGCCCGCTTTGTCGACCGCTGAAGATGATGGCCTGTTCTTCCGCACAGCCCCGTCGGATGCGCGCGAAGGCGAAGTTATGGCTGACGTGCTGAAAGAACACGGCGTAACCTCGATCGCGCTGACCTATTCCAACAGCGACTACGGCAAGGGTCTGGCCGATGCGATTGCAACGTCTTTTGCAGCCGTTGGCGGCACTGTGACGATCAACATCCCGCATGAAGACGGCAAGTCCGACTACTCGGCCGAAGTCGCCTCGCTGGCAGCAGCGGGCGGCGATCTGCTGGTTGTGGCAGGCTATCTGGACCAGGGCGGCAAAGGCATCATTCAAGCCTCGCTCGACACCGGCGCTTTTAGCAAGTTCGGTCTGCCCGGCGGCATGGTCGGCGACAGCCTGCCCTTGGCCATCGGCCCGGCGCTTGACGGCTCGTACGGCCAAGTCGCTCAGTCTGACTCGGCAGGTGCTGCCATCTTGGCAGACATGGGCAAAGCCGCAATGCCGGCTTACGATGCCACTTCGCCCTACACGATGGAAAGCTACGACGCAGCAGCTTTGATCATGTTGGCCATGCAGGCGACAAATTCGACCGACTCCAAGGTCTATTCTGCCAAGATCATGGAAATCGCCAACGGTCCGGCCGATGGTTCGGGCGAAAAGATCCTTCCCGGCCAACTCGGCCACGCGATGGAGCTGATCGCTGCTGGCAAAGCCATCGACTATGATGGCGCATCGGGCGTGACTTTGGTCGGCGCTGGCGAATCCGCTGGCCGCTACAAAGAGTTCGAAATCAAAGCGGGCAAGTACGAAACCATCAAGTTCCGTTGATCACCCTTTGATATAAGACAAAGCGGCCCGGGGCTTACCCCCCCGGGCCGTTGCCTTACATAAATTGACCCAGAGCCCATAAGGGCCACAGGGGGAAGCAGGGAAACATGATCGTCGTGGAAGATCTTCACCGTCATTTCGGCGCCTTTCGTGCCGTGGATGGGGCATCGCTGGAAATTGCTTCGGGGTCGATCACTGGCCTTATTGGGCCAAATGGCGCCGGCAAAACCACGTTGTTTAACGTGATCGCAGGGCGGTTAAAGCCCACCTCTGGCCGCGTGCTGATGGATGGGCAAGATATCAGCGGCCTTGCGCCGCATGAATTGTTTGCCAAAGGATTGCTGCGCACCTTTCAGATTGCTCATGAATTCGCCTCTATGACAGTGCGTGAAAATTTGATGATGGTGCCTGCGGGTCAAGCTGGTGAAAAACTGTGGAACACTTGGTTCCGACGCGGCCTGATTGCCCAAGAAGAGGCGGCTTTGCGCAAGAAAGCCGATGAAGTTCTTGAATTCCTAACAATTTCCCACATTGCAGATGAAAAAGCCGGCAATATTTCGGGCGGGCAGAAAAAGCTCGTCGAACTGGGCCGCACGATGATGGTGGATGCCAAAGTGGTGTTTTTGGACGAAGTTGGCGCGGGGGTGAACCGCACGCTGCTCAACACCATTGGCGATGCGATCGTGCGCCTGAACAAAGAGCGCGGCTATACGTTCTGCGTGATCGAACATGACATGGATTTCATCGCGCGCTTATGTGATCCGGTGATTGTGATGGCCGAAGGCAAGGTGCTGGCCAAAGGCACAGTGGATCAGGTCAAGAATGACGAACGCGTGATTGAAGCCTATCTGGGCACCGGCTTGAAAAACAAGGTGCTTGCGCATGGCTGACCCCAAAGAACAGATTTTCTGCGAAAATCCTGAGAAAAACCAATTTTCTGCGAAAATTGTGTCGCAGAGTTTTCGCATGAAAATTCGTCACTGGAATTTTCGCAGAAAATTCGTGAGCGCGACCGCTGTGATGGAGCCCCCCCATGCCTGACCCCTTCCTGATCGGCGAGGCGATGACGGGCGGCTATGGCGCCACCGACATTTTGCACGACTGCACCATTGCCGTTGAAAAAGGCCAAATTGCCGTCATCGTCGGCCCAAATGGCGCGGGAAAATCCACCGCGATGAAGGCGGTTTTTGGAATGATCAACCTGCGCGGCGGTCGGGTGCGGCTGAATGGCGAGGATATAACCAAACTTAGCCCCCAAGACCGCGTTGCCCGTGGCATGGCCTTTGTGCCGCAGACCCACAACATTTTCACCTCAATGACGGTGGAAGAGAACCTTGAAATGGGGGCCTTCCTGCGCCGTGACGACATCAAGCCAGCTTTAGAGCAAGTTTATCACCTGTTCCCCATCCTCAAGACCAAGCGCACCCAGCCTGCAGGCGAGTTGTCGGGCGGCCAGCGCCAGCAAGTGGCCGTAGGCCGCGCCTTGATGACCCAGCCACAGGTATTGATGCTGGATGAGCCTACCGCCGGTGTCAGCCCGATTGTGATGGACGAACTTTTTGACCGCATCATCGAAGTGGCGCGGTCTGGCATCTCGATCCTGATGGTCGAGCAAAACGCCCGTCAGGCCCTGAACATCGCCGACAAAGGCTATGTGCTTGTGCAAGGGGCCAACCGTTACACCGACACCGGGGCCAATCTTTTGGCCGACCCCGATGTGCGCCGCAGCTTTTTGGGGGGCTAAGGGATGGATCTATTGAACGCTCTGGTCGCTTTCTTGAACTTTGTGTTTATTCCGGCCGCCTCTTACGGCGCGCAGTTGGCGGTCGGGGCCTTGGGGGTCACGTTGATCTTCGGCATCCTGCGGTTTTCCAACTTTGCCTGGGGCGACACCATGGCCTTTGGCACAATGGTGGTGATTTTGTTCACTTGGTTGTTCCAAAGCCTTGGCGTTTCCATAGCCCCGTTGCCCACGGCCCTTCTGGCTTTGCCCTTCAGCATTGTGGTCACGTCAGTGCTTTTGCTGGGCACAGATCAGGTGGTTTACCGATTTTACCGCAAACAAAGGGCCAAGCCGATCATTTTGGTCATCGTTTCCGCCGGGGTGATGTTTGTGATGAACGGCCTTGTGCGCATCATCATCGGCACCGAGGAACAAAACTTCGCAGATGGTGGGCGGTTTTTGATCTCGGCGGGGGACTTCAAGGCATGGACAGGTCTTGCAGAAGGTTTAGCCATCAAAGGCACCACGGCCGTGACGATGGTGACAGCGCTGCTGACGATGGTCGCGCTGTTTTGGTTTTTGCAAAAAACCCGCACCGGAAAATCGATGCGCGCCTTTTCGGACAATGAGGATTTGGCCCTGCTGTCGGGCATAAACCCCGACCGTGTGGTGCAAGTGACTTGGGTGATTGCCGCAGCCTTGGCAGTGATCGCGGGCACCCTTTACGGCTTGGACAAAAGCTTTCGACCGTTCATCTATTTCTCGCTTCTTCTGCCGATCTTTGCCGCCGCGGTGGTGGGCGGTCTTGGGTCGCCCATGGGCGCTGTGGCGGGGGGATTTGTTGTCGCCTTCTCTGAGATCGTGGTGACTTATGCTTGGAAAAAAGTCATCACCTATGTCGTCCCCCAATCCTGGGCGCCGGACAGTTTGATGCAGCTTTTGTCAACTGATTACAAATTTGCCGTCAGCTTTTCGATCCTGATCATCGTGCTTTTGTTCATGCCCAATGGGCTGTTCAATAAGGGGAAATAAGATGAACACCCGGGCCATTTATCTCTTTGCCGGCGTGGGGATGCTTTATGTCCTGACGGGGGTCTTGCTGTCTTGGAACGTCAGCTTGAACATTCTGATCTTGGGCCTTTTAAGCGCTATCATGGCGTTGGGCGTGAACATGCAGTGGGGCTATGCGGGCCTGTTTTCCACGGGCATCGTCGGGTCCATCGCACTGGGCGGTTTGGCTGTTGTCTTTGTCTCGGGCAACCCTGTACCCGAAGCCTTCGCCGCAGGGGGGTGGCAGGCGATCTTTGGGCTGGTGGTGGCTGTGGCCGGCATCGCCGCCGCCGTCGCCGCTTGGACCTATATGGCGCCCGGCCGTCTGCGCAACCTGGTGGTCGCTGCGATCTTGATCGGGGGATTTTTTCTGTATCGCGGCATTTTTGACCCCGCAGTAGAGCGGATCGAGGCCTTTGATCCTGCCACACATGGCAATGTAGGCGGCTTTGGGTTGAACTCGATATGGGCATGGCCTGTGGGCGGGCTTTTTGCCGCCGTGGCCGCTTGGGCCATCGGCAAAATTGCCCTTGGACTGCGAGAGGATTACTTGGCCATCGCCACCCTTGGCATTGCCGAGATTGTCATTACGGCGATCAAATCGGAAGACTGGATGTCACGCGGGGTGAAAAACTTGGTCGGCCTGCCCCGACCTTGGCCCGTCCCTTATGAAGTAGACATGCAGGCCGACCCCGGCTTTTTGGCGTTTTGCACCAATTGGGGCCTGAACCCCATCACGACTTCCACCTTGTCCGTCAAGGGCATCTATATTGTGATGTTTGCCATCGTGCTTGGGGTGCTGATCTGGTTGCTGCAACGTGCGCTCAATTCCCCATGGGGGCGCATGATGCGCGCCATTCGCGATAACGAGGTGTCTGCCGCCGCCATGGGCAAAGACGTCAAGCGCCAACACCTGATCATCTTTATTCTGGGTGCTGCTGTCGTGGGCATGTCGGGGGCCATGTATGTGTCGATGCTGGGGCAATTGGTACCTGGTGAGTACACGCCGCTGCGCTTTACCTTTCTGATCTGGATCATGGTGATCGTCGGCGGGTCGGGCAACAATTGGGGCTCGGTTCTGGGCGGCTTGCTGGTGGGATGGCTTTGGCTGATCGTGGACAATGCCGGGCCTTTGATCATGAGTGCGGCAACGGCAGGCTTGGCCGACGGCGCGCTGAAATCGCATTTGGTAGATGTGGCCCCGCAACTGCGACTTCTGACATTGGGCGTGGCCCTTCTGTTGGTGCTGCGCTTTAGCCCGCGCGGGTTGCTGCCCGAAAAGTAACCCCGTCTTTTTGTCACCAAACACCCGCCCTTGCATTGCGGCAGGGGGATTGCATTCTATCCGCGACGCGCAATGTCGCCTTCGGGCGTGACTTTGCCTGTTTGGCGGTATTCTCTGACCCAAATTTGCCAGCATAGGGAATGGTCATGAAATCGCATACGCGCGTGGTGGTTATAGGCGGCGGCGTTGTCGGCTGCTCGGTTCTTTATCACCTGACCAAGCTTGGCTGGTCAGATGTGACCTTGATTGAAAGGTCTGACCTGACTTCTGGCTCAACTTGGCACGCGGCAGGTGGCTTCCACACGATCAACGGCGATACCAATATGGCAGCCCTGCAAGGCTATACGATCCGCCTGTATAAAGAGCTGGAGGCGATCACCGGCATGTCGTGCGGGCTGCACCATGTGGGCGGTGTGACGCTGGCCGATAACGAGGCGCGGTTTGAACAGCTGAAAGCTGAACGCGCCAAGCACCGCTATATGGGGCTGGATACAGAGATCCTCTCGCCAGAAGAAATCTCAAAGCTGACGGATGGCTTGGTCAATACCAAGGGCATCTTGGGCGGGCTTTACGACCCGCTTGATGGCCACCTTGACCCATCAGGCACGACCCACGCCTATGCCAAAGCGGCCCGCATGGGCGGGGCAGAGATTATCTTGCACAACCGTGTGCTGGAAACCAACCCCATCAAAGACGGCTGGGAAGTGGTCACCGAACAAGGCACGATCACCTGCGAGCATCTGGTCAACGCAGGCGGCCTTTGGGCGCGCGAAGTGGGGGCTATGGCTGGCATTTACCTGCCCTTGCTGCCCATGGCGCACCAATATATCGTCACCGACGATATCCCTGAAATCATGGACATCTTGAAAACTGGCCGCGAATTTCCCCATGTCATGGATCCGGGCGGAGAGTTCTACCTGCGCCAAGAGGGCCGCGGCATGTGCATCGGCTTTTACGAAAAGCCGTGCGAGCCGTGGTCAGTTGATGGCACCCCATGGAACTTTGGCCATGAACTGCTCAACGAGCAATTCGACAAAATCGAAGATTCCGTCAACTTCGCCTATCGCCGCATTCCCGTGTTGGAACGGTCGGGCGTCAAGCGGGTGATCCACGGGCCCTTTACCTTTGCCCCCGATGGCAACCCGCTGATCGGCCCGGTGCCGGGGCTGCGCAACTATTGGTCGGCCTGCGCTGTGATGGCGGGCTTTAGCCAAGGCGGCGGCATGGGTCTGGCGCTGGCGCAGTGGATGATCCATGGCGAGGTGGAACGCGACCCGCGCGGCTTTGACGTGGCGCGCTTTGGCAATTGGACCAGCCCCGGCTATACCGTGCCCAAGGTGATCGAAAACTACCAGATGCGCTTTTCCGTGGGCTACCCGAACGAGGAACGCCCCGCCGCCCGCCCCTTCCGCACCACGCCCATGTACGAGGTGTTCGACAAAATGAACGCCGTCTGGGGCCAGCAATACGGGCTGGAAGTGCCCAATTACTACGCCCTGCCCGGCGAGCCGCGCTACGAAGAGCCGACTTTCAAACGCTCTAACGCGTGGGAAGCGACCCGCCAAGAGGTGATGGCCGTGCGCGAAGGCGTGGGCATCAACGAAGTGCAGAACTTCGGCAAATATCTGGTCAAAGGCGCAAATGCCCGCGCTTGGCTGGATAAGATCATGGCCGGCCGCATCCCCAAGCCGGGCCGTCTGTCGCTAACCCCGATGCTGGCCCATTCCGGCAAGATCATCGGCGATTTCACTGTGTCTTGCCTGTCGGAAACCGAATTCCAGCTGACCGCCAGCTACGGCGCGCAGGGTTGGCATGTGCGCTGGTTCGAGCAGAACGTCATGGAGGGTGTCACGGTCGAAAACATCTCTGACGCGCGCTCGGGCTTTCAGATCGCAGGCCCTAAGGCCCGTGAACTGCTGTCGCGCGTCACCCGTTCGGATGTCTCGGCTGAGGCGTTCAAGTTCATGGATGTGCGCAAGATGACAGTGGGCATGGCCAATTGCCTTGTGCAGCGCGTCAGCTACACCGCTGATCTGGGCTATGAAATCTTCACCGACCATATGTCAGTGCGCCAAGTGTGGGACACGCTGAATGCCGCAGGGGCCGACCTTGGGCTGCGTGCCTTTGGGATGCGGGCGATGATGTCGCTGCGGCTTGATAAATGGTTCGGCTCTTGGGGGCGCGAATTCTCGCCCGATTATACGCCGGCCGAAACGGGGCTGGATAAGTTCATCTCGTGGAACAAACCCGCCGATTGGATCGGCAAAGCCGCCGCCATGGCCGAACAGGCCAAGGGCCCGACGCGCAAACTGGTGCCCATCGTGATCGACGTGTCGGATGCCGATGTTGTGGCGTGGGAGCCGATCTGGCTTGATGGCGGCGTTGTGGGCTGGTGCACCTCTGGCGGGTTCAGCCATTGGACGGGAAAATCCGTGGCCCAAGGCTTCATCCCCGCCGACCGCGTGGTCGACGGGCTGGCGCTAGAGGTGGAAATCTTGGGCGAACGCCGCCCTGCCCGCGTCCATCTGGCCCCCCTATGGGATGATCAAGGCAGGATGCGCGCCTAAGCCCCGCCCTTCAGTGAGGCGCAAATACTTTACGGGGTGCAGGGGGGAAACACCTGCACCAACCTAGATGATAGAGCGCAAGATGTCAGACCTGACCATCGTCATCCCTGCCGCTGGCGCCTCCTCTCGCATGGGGGGGGCAGATAAGCTGTTAATCACGATTGACGGGGTGCCCCTTGTGCGCCGCACGGCTTTGAGGGCGCTGGCCGCTTGTCCGCAGGTGCTGATCACGCTGCGGGAAAATGACGGCGCACGCCTTCAGGTCTTGCACGATTTACCGGTGCAAATTGTGCCAATCCCCGATGCTGCCATTGGGCTTTCCGCCTCGCTGCGCCGTGCTGCAGCGCAGGGCCAAGGCCGCTTGATGATATTGCCCGCAGATATGCCTGATCTGACGCCCGAAGATCTGACCCGGTTGATCCAATCCTCTGACGCTGCCCCCGATACGCTGTGGCGAGCCTGCGGCCAGGATGGCATCCCTGGCCATCCGGTGATCTTTCCAGCCAATCTGCGCGCGGCCTTTGCTACCTTGCACGGCGACCACGGCGCGCGACCCATTTTGCTGGCCAATGCGCACCGCCTGCAGACCCTAGTGCTGCCCGGCCAGCACGCGCTCACCGATCTTGATACGCCCGAAGCATGGCAAGAGTGGCGGCAATCACTATTGCTTTTGAAGGGATCAAAACCCTAGTTTCAGTGCTTGATCTTTTGTGATCGCCAGATTTCTCAACGATTTTGTCATCAATTATTCTTACTTCTTAAGCCGCGATGTGAGGCAAATGCAGCGCAAAGCCCTAAACTTTTCGGATCCCCCGCGAACATACTAAGTGATCCAAGACGCCGTGCCTTTAACCCAGCGACGCGCACCCTTAGGGCAGTGCAAATATATTCTCTGAAACACTGGTGCGGGCGGTCGGACTCGAACCGACACACCTTGCGATAACAGATTTTGAGTCTGTCGCGTCTACCATTCCGCCACGCCCGCACTGGGGCAGTGTTTAATTGTCCCAGACGGCCGCGTCAACGCCCCTCGTGGTGAAATCCAAACACTTGCCTTGCGATCCCACCCTTGACCCCGCAGCGCAAAGTCGCCACATCGCATATGCGTTTCCCGTCCCTGATCGCAAGGCCCCCGATGTTTTCCCGCCTGAGCCAAAGATTGCACGCAGCGTCCCACTCGCGCCATGCGCAAGTGGTTTTGGCGGCGGTGGCCTTTTTGGAAAGCTCGATTTTTCCAGTGCCTGCCGAAGTGATCATGGTGCCCATGTGCCTGACAAAACCGGCGCAGTCGCTGCGGTTTGCCACCATTGCGGGGGTGGCCTCGGTACTGGGGGGCATCTTTGGCTGGATGATAGGCCATTTTCTGTTTGACCTGATCGCTGCTCCATTGTTGACCTTTTGGCACGCCATGGCCGCGTTTGAGGCACTTAAGGCACAAACCGGCACGGGCATGATCCTTGTCTTGCTTTTGACATCAGGCGCTGCCCACCTGCCGCCCATGAAGGTGGTCACCATTCTGGCGGGGGCCGTGGGGGTGAACATATGGCTCTTTATCTTGGCGGCAGTCGTGGCGCGAGGCGGCAAGTTTTTTTTAATGGGATGGGCCCTGCAGCGCTATGGCGCCCCCTTGGCCCAGGCTTTGGCCAAGCGCATAGCCCTCGTGTCGCTGGTCGTGATTCTTGGGTTGGTTGTGATAGCTTGGGTGAAGTTTTATGGTTAAGTCCCTACAGCGCAGCACCCTGATCGCAATGGCTACGGGCGGGTCTTTCTTGGCTCTCGCTGCGGCCTATGCCTTTCAATATCTGGGGGGATTGGCGCCGTGCCATCTGTGCTGGCTGCAACGCTACCCGCATTTTGCAGCCGTAGGCTTGGGGGCACTGGCCTTCTTGATCCGCTTGCCCGTTGCTGGCCGCAGTCTGGCCCTTGCCGGCGGGACTGCAGCCCTGATATCCGCTGCAATCGGGGCCTATCACACAGGGGTTGAGCGCCATTGGTGGCCCGGCCCCTCCACCTGTACCTCAGGCTCTATCGCCAATATCTCGGCCAAAGACCTGCTGGCCCAGATCCAAGCCGCCCCAGTGATCAAATGCGATCAAGTGGCTTGGCAGATGATTGGCCTGTCCATGGCCTCGTGGAATATGCTCTTTTCATTGGCCTTGGTGGCCCTTTGGCTATTCGCCTTTAAGAAGCACTAAAGGCTTAAGGCCCAGCAGGGTCACAAAGAGCTAGGCCCAAACCCCGCGCCCAACAGGCGTTCTCCCTCGGCCAAGGCGAAACGGTCGGTCATTCCCGCCACATAATCACACACACAGCGCGCCAGCGCCGTTTCATCTTGCACAGCCAAAAGATCAGCTTGCCACTCAGCAGGCAAAAGGCTTGGCTGGGCCATGAACAAAGGGAAAAGCCCGTCAATCACTCGGCTTACCCGCGCGCGTTCTACCATCACTGATGGCGCGCGGTACATCCGCGTGAACAAAAACGACCGCACGGCCTTCAGGTCTTGATAAAGCGGTTTGGAAAAGCGGATCATGGTTGTGCCCAAGTGGCGTATCTCGTCCACGCTGCGCGGTTGGGCTGCGGCAAGTCGGTTTTGCGCGACTGCGATCACATCCTCGACCATCACGCCAAACACCCGACGCAGCGCCTCATGCCTGCGGCGCATCTTCTCAAGCCCTGGGTAAAGCAGATCCACCTCGCCAAAGGCGGGGCCGGTGACGGGTAGGTCCAAAAGGTCAGCCTCATCAAAAAGCCCTGATCGCAAGCCGTCATGCAAATCGTGGTGGGAATAGGCAATATCATCGGCAATTGCCGCCACCTGCGCCTCGGCACTGGCGTGGGTGTCCAATTCCAAATCCCATGCGGCATTCACGTGAGCCAAAGCATAGGGCAAGGGTCCAGCGTGCTTTTCTGTTGCAAGCGGGCCACGCAAAGGGCCGTTGTGCTTGGCTATGCCCTCTAACGTCTCCCAAGTCAGGTTTAGCCCATCAAAATCGGCATAGTGTCGTTCTAAACGGGTCACGATGCGCAAGGCTTGGGCGTTGTGATCAAAGCCACCATAGGGCGCCATCAACCGCTCCATCGCGTCTTCGCCGGTATGGCCAAAGGGCGTGTGGCCCAGATCATGGGCCAAGGCGATCGCCTCGGCCAAATCGGTGTTCAGCCCCAAAACACCCGCAAGGGTGCGCGCCACTTGGGCCACCTCGATCGTATGGGTCAGACGCGTGCGGTAATAATCACCCTCATGTTCGACGAAAACCTGCGTTTTATGCTTTAACCGACGAAAAGCGCTGGAATGAATGATCCGATCACGGTCGCGCTGAAAGGGCGAGCGGAAAGACGACAAACGCTCGTCCTGCAGACGCCCGCGCGATTGGTCGGGATGACAGGCGAAAAGGGCAAGCATAAGACCTCCCGTTGGATTTTTCCCCTTATACGCCCCCCGCCCTTCCAAACCAACCCAAAGCCTCTCAATTTGCACTTTGCCGCTAAACTCCCGCCGGAAGCCTGATTTTTCGCAGAAAAATCGCACCCCACCTTGCGCCTTGAACCTTGGCCCGCTTGGGCCTATCTTTGACCTTCAAGGAGTGCCCCATGTCCCTTACCCTACCCCCCCACGTCACCGACCGCGCCTTTGATCGCTTGGCCGAGATTGCAGCACTCACCGGCAAAGCCAAGGCCCTGCGCGTGGCAGTCGAAGGCGGCGGATGTTCTGGCTTTCAATATGATATCAAGCTTGACGAGCCCGCAGCCGACGATCTTATCTTAGAAAAGAACGGTCAACGTGTGCTGGTCGATCAGGTCTCGCTGCCGTTTCTTTCCAACGCTGTGATTGATTTCTCGGCCGAGCTTATCGGCGCGCGCTTTGTCATTCAAAACCCCAACGCGCAATCTTCTTGCGGCTGCGGCACATCTTTCTCGCTCTGATCCCTCGCCCCTGCCTAATTTTGCCCTAACTTCCGTCTTTGAATACCGGAGGTTTCATGCGCATCGCTCTTATGCTTGGCTCTGCCCCCAATGCGCTGGACGCCCGCGCTTGGCCACGCGCGCCGTTTGACCATATCGTGACCATCAACAACGCGTGGCGCATCCGCGACGATTGGGACGATCTGTGCTGCCCGTGGGATTTTCCCGAAGATAAGCGCCCTACCCCACAGCCCAACCAACGCCTGATCTTGCAAGAAGATTTTGTGCCCACCCAGAACCTGTACGGCGGCTTTGTCTATGCTGGCGGAACCATGGCTTTTACCACGGCCTATTGGATGCTCGCCGCCCTCAAGCCGGATGTCTTGGCGGTGCTCGGCTGCGATATGCACTATCCGGCCTCTGGTCAAACCCACTTTTACGGCATAGGCACCGCCGACCCTTTGCGCCCTGACATCACCCTGCGCAGCCTAGAAGCCAAATCTGCCCGTCTGATGATCTTGGCGGCCCGCCAAGGCTGCGCCATAGTCAACCTGTCCACTGGCCCATCGCGCCTTGTCTTTCCCCGCACCAACCAAGCGCAATTGTCGCAAATCCGCCCTGCCCCGTTTGACGAAAGCCTAACCAAAGCTGCCTTGGCCCGTGAATCCGCCCTTGGCTACCAAGTACCCTCAGGCCGCTACTGGGAGGAGGCGCACCGGTTCGATGTTGCCGAAATCGACCAGCTTGACGCCCTTTGGCTGCGCGCCGCCAAAGTCTCCTGACCGTGAACCACCATCCCAAAGGGGTGACAGCGCCCGACTGACAGGCTACCAAGGCGCGGACAGGAGCATCGCGCATGAAAATCGCCACCTTCAACATCAACGGCATCAAAGCCCGCACCCAAGCCCTGCTCGATTGGTTGGCTGAGGCGCAGCCAGATGTCGCCTGCCTGCAAGAGATCAAATCGGTGGACGAGGCCTTCCCCCGCGAACCCTTTGAAGCCTTGGGATACCATATCGAAACCCACGGCATGAAGGCCTTCAACGGGGTGGCGATCCTGTCCAAACTGCCGCTTGAAGATGTCACCCGCCGCCTGCCAGGGGATGACGGCGACGAGCAGGCCCGCTGGATCGAGGCCACAGTGATGGGGCCAAAGCGCCCCGTGCGGGTTTGCGGCCTTTACCTGCCCAATGGTAACCCGACCCCCGGCCCGAAATATGAGTACAAACTGGCCTGGATGGACAGGATGCTGACCCGCACCCGCACCCTTTTGGGCGACGAGCAGCCCTTGGTCCTGTGCGGCGATTACAACATCATCCCGCAGGCCGAAGATGCCGCCAACCCGCAAAACTGGCTGACCGATGCGCTTTATCTGCCCGCCTCGCGTGCGGCCTATCAGCGGCTGTTAAATCTGGGCCTAACCGATGCCATCCGCGCCCAAAACCCTGCTCCCGGCACCTATACATTTTGGGATTTCCAAGCCGGTGCGTGGGAGCGTAACAACGGCATCCGCATCGACCATCTGCTTTTGTCACCCCAAGCGGCCGATCTGTTGCAAGGCTGTGGCATCGACAAAGCGGTACGCGGACGCGACAGGCCCTCTGACCATGTGCCCGTCTGGATCGATCTGGACGCCTGATGTATCCCCAAACCTACTATGCCCAAACCCGCAGCGATCTGGCCGCGCGCCCTGCCCTGCACGGTGCGGTGGATACCGACACTGTCATCGTGGGCGCCGGCCTAGCGGGCCTGACCACCGCGCTGGAACTTGCCCGAGAAGGCGTGGCCGTCACCGTTCTTGAAACTGAATGCATCGGCTTTGGCGCATCTGGCCGCAACGGCGGCATCGTCTCACCCGCCTTTGCCTGCGGATCAGACGCGATCGAGGCCCGCGTCGGCCCTGAAAAAGCCCGCGCCCTGCACCGCTTGACCATCGAAGGCGTGCAACGCTTGCGCGGCCATATCCAGACCCTGAACATCCCTCAGGCAGAGCCTGTCGCAGGCCTCCTTAACCTGCGCCGGTTCGATCAGGCGCAAGACCTGCGAGCCTATGCGCAAGATTTCGAACGCGACTACGGTTATGCCCTCACCTATCTTGATCGCCCCACCATCCAAGAGCGTCTGCAAACCACCCGCTACCTCCACGGACTGGAAGACCCCTTAGCCTTCCACATCCACCCCCTGAACTACCTGCGCGCCCTAGCGGCCGAGGTGGAGCGTCTGGGCGGCAAGATATATGAACACAGCCCCGCCACAGGCTGCGCCCTTGGCCCCCAAAAGCGCCTGCGCACCCCCAATGGCCAGGTCACCGCCAAACGCGCAATCTTTGCCACAGGCGGCTACACCGGCCCCCTGATCCCACGCCTTAAACGCGCGGTGCTGCCGATTGCCACCTATATGATGGTCTCAAAACCCGCCTCCGGCCTTTTGGCCAAAGTGATCAAGACACCAAGCGCTGTGCTCGACGATCGCCGCGCCTCAGATTACTACCGCTTGGTTGAGGGTGGCCAGCGCCTCCTCTGGGGGGGCCGCATCACCACCCGCGCCGCTTCCCCCCAAGCTGTAGCCGCCGACCTGCGGCGCGCTATGCTGGATGTCTACCCCCAACTTGCCCCCTTAGAGACCGATCTGGCTTGGTCAGGCCTGATGGGCTATGCCCGCCACCTGATGCCCCAAATCGGCCCGTTGCAGCCCGATGTCTGGCACATCACCGCCTTTGGCGGCCACGGCCTTAACACCACCGCCATTGCCGGCAAGGTTCTGGCCGAAGCCATCCTTGGCCAATCTAACCGCATCGACCTTTTCGCGCCTTGGGGCCTTACCTATGCTGGCGGCCCGATAGGTCTCGCCATAGCCCAACTCACCTATTGGTCCCTGCAAGCCCAAGATCATTGGCGCGAAAGACAGCGCTAGGCTTTTCCCCTTCATCTTGCCAAAAACCCTCTCAGGATGGTCTGGAAGGGCAGATGCCCTTCCAGCGCGGCGGTCAGGAGGGGGCGCCCCTCCGGACGCGGGCCGATGGCCTTTTGGGCCTGAGGCGCGCGTCACCCCCCATCACACCGGCAGCAAACAGGCCGCAATCCGCCGCCCCTCGCCCAACAGCACATTATAGGTGCGCGCTGCGGCCGGAGAGTTCATCCCCTCCACCCCGATCCCGGCACTTTCAAACGCGGCCCGAAAATCGGCCGGTAGATGGGCAATTTCGGCCCCTGTGCCCACGATCAGCACATCAATCTTGTCAATCAACGTCAAAGGCCCTGCCCAATCGCTTAAGCCCCCCCACGGTCCTGCATCCCAAGGGGTGACCAAACACGCCCCGCGCAGCACATGGCGGCCGATGCGAAAAAAGCCCGGTCCATAGCCTTCGATGGCCAAGGCCGCGCCATAGGTGATCTCGGTCATGCGGATATCGGCCATTTGATTAGGCGTCTATCTTGGCAAACTCGTGATCCGCCCCTTTGCCCGTGGCGCGCGGCTTGTCGGTGCGGTCAAGCCCAAGGAACAAAACCAAGTTCTTGGCCACATAGACCGACGAATAGGTGCCCAAGATGATCCCCATGAAGATCGCAAAGGAAAATCCCCGGATCACATCCCCGCCCAAAGCCAGCATCGACCCCACCGCCAACAATGTGGTAAACGACGTGGCCAATGTGCGGCTGAGGGTCTCGTTGACCGACAAGTTCATCACCTCTTTCAGCGGCATGGTCTTGTATTTCATTAGATTTTCGCGCAACCGGTCAAAAACCACCACTGTGTCGTTGATCGAATAGCCCAAGATTGTCAGCAAGGCCGCCACAATGGTAAGATCAAACTTGATCTGAAACACCGCGAAAATCCCCACCGTTATGAACACATCATGCAGCAGCGCCAAAACACCACCAAAGGCAAACTGCCATTCAAACCGCAGCCAGATATAACCCAAAATCCCCAACGAGGTGGCCGCCAAAGCGATGATCGACGACCAGACCAACTCGGACGATACCTTGGGCCCCACAGTTTCCACCGAGACGATTTTCAGCGCAGGGTCCATGGCGGTCAGCGCATCCGAAACGCGCTTTAAGCCTGCATCATCAATTTGGTCTTGCCCATTGGCCGCCGAGATCCTGATCCCCGCTACATGCTGGTCGGCGCGGAACGTGGGGTCAAACACCTCGTTGATCGCCACATCGCCCAAACCCAACCCATCCAGCGTTGCGCGGTACAGGGCCGTGTCAATCACCGTGGCCGAATCAGTGCGCAACGTGGTGCCGCCCTTGAAGTCGATGCCATAATTCAGCCCCATAACGCCCCAAGCGACAAAGGACAAAACCATCAGCAGCATCGACCCGCCAAAGGTAATCCATTGCAACTTGAAAAAGTCGATATTGGTTTTTTCCGGGGCCAGTCTTAGACGCCATGCCATGACGATTACCTCACACGATCAGGGTCTTGGGCTTGCGCCAGTTAAACCAAACCTGAATGATCAACCGCGTCACAAAAAGCGCGGTAAACACCGAGGTGATGATGCCGATGAACAGGGCCACGGCAAAGCCGCGCACGGGCCCTGCCCCAAAGAAGTACAGCACGACAGACGTGATCAACGTGGTCACGTTGGCATCCACAATCGCACTTGTGGCGCGTTCATACCCCAGTTCAATCGCCCGCGCGGCAGTCTTTGCGTGGCGCAATTCCTCGCGGATCCGCTCATAGACCAGCACATTGGCATCCACCGCCGTGCCAATCGTCAGCACAAGGCCCGCAATGCCCGGCAACGTCAGTGTGCCACCAATGATCGATAGGATGCCAAAGATGATCCCCATGCTGATCACCAAGGTGATGTTGGCAAAAAGCCCAAACATCCCATAGCTCGCCAGCATAAACAGACCCACCAACACCATGCCCGTGATGGCGGCAATCTTACCGGCGTCAATCGAATCCTGCCCTAGTTCTGGGCCGACCGTGCGCTCTTCCAGAAAACTCATCTCGGCAGGCAAGGCGCCTGCGCGCAGCAGGACAGCCAAATTGGTCGCACCTTCCACAGTGAAGTTGCCCGTTATGATCCCCGACCCGCCGGTGATGGCGGTTTGAATGGTGGGGGACGAGATCACCTGCTTGTCCAGCACAATTGCAAAAGGCAGCCCCACATGCGCCCCAGTATAGTCGCCAAACTTACGCGCGCCCGAAGTGTCAAAGCGAAAACTCACCGCCGGACGGCCGTTTTGGTCAAAGGAGGGCTGCGCATCGACGAGATCGTCACCGGTGACCACTGGCAGTTCTTCAACGACGATATAGTCATTCGGACGATCGGCCGAAGGCAGCAACAGATTACCCGCGCCGGGCGCATCGGTTTTTTGGGCAGATAGGGTGACTACGGAATTAAATGTCAGTTTGGCCGTCGTGCCGATGATGGCCTTCAGCTCCTCAGCCGAGCCGATGCCGGGCACTTCGATCAAAATCCGATCCGCCCCCTGCCGCTGGATTGACGGTTCGCGCGTGCCTGCCGCATCCACCCTGCGGCGGATGATTTCCAAAGATTGCTGCATCGTGCGTGTGTCGGTCGCGGCTTTTTCGGCATCCGACAGGGTGACGACAATATCGCCACCATCTGCAACGATATCCATATCCTTCTGACCCGCGCCGGTCAGGCTGGCCACATTGGAAGTCAGCCCCTGCATCTTGGCCAAAGCTGCTTGCATGCCGTCAGGATTGGTCAGGGTTATGCGCAAGGTGCCGTCTGGCGACGGCTTACGCTTGATCGGCCCGGTCGCATCACGCACATCTTTCAGCGCATCGCGGGCATCAGGCCAAAAGGCGTCCATCCGCTGCTTGTAAACATCGGCCAGCTTCACTTCAGCCAACAAATGTGCCCCACCGCGCAGATCAAGCCCAAGGTTGACCAAGCCTGACGGCGCCCATGACGGCCAGACACCCAGTGCGACCATCTGTTCGGGCGTGGCCGCCCCACCAAGCTTTTCCGCCTTGGCAATGGCCTTGGCCGCATCATTGTGGGTTTCAACCCGAGAATAAAACAGGTTCGGAGCGGCAAGGATCAACCCAACCACCACAGCAGCCCAGACCAAAAGGCTTTTCCAAAGCGGCGTTTCCAATTGCATGGGCGGCTCAGGCAGACGCAGGTTCGGTCTTGGACATCACTTGGGTGATCGTATGCTTGACGACCTTGACCTTGACGCCTTCGGCAATTTCAATTTCCAACATATTGTCATCGCCCACTTTGACGACTTTGCCGATGATACCACCTGCCGTCAGAACTTGGTCACCACGCCGAACAGCTTCGACCATGGCCTTCAGGTCTTTCATCTTCTTTTGCTGAGGACGGATCAGCAGCATGTACATGATCCCGAAAATCAGGATCAGTGGCAAGAAAGAGGCTACGGCCGAACCAGCACCCCCTGCAGCACCAGCGGTCTGAGCATAAGCAGCAGTCACAAACATCGGTCGTCCTTTCGGTCAAGGGCAGCCCTCAGCGGCCACCTTGAAATTTGGCGCACCCTAGCCCTACGGGGCCATAGGCGCAAGGCAGTCAGCATCCAACCTTGACCAGATGAGGCTTGCACGATCGGGTTTCAAGGTCAGGGGTGTTTGAATTGCGCTTCACCCGCACGCGTTGATCGGGCATATGGAGGCATCGATCCTCAAATAGGTTCCGCCATGCACGACATTCGCACCATTCGTGAAAACCCCGCAGCCTTTGACGCATCGCTTGCCCGGCGTGGCCTACAGGGCCTATCTGCTCAAGTGCTGGTATTAGACGAAGACCGCCGCGGTAAAATCCTTGCGGCCGAAACTGCGACAGCAGAGCAAAACCGCGCCTCAAAAGAAGCGGGGGCGGCAAAAGGTCGCGGCGATGAGATCGAATTTGAACGCCTGCGCGCGGAGGTTGCGGTTAAAAAAGCAGCTATCCAGCGCCTGACAGAAGAGGCCGCCGCCCAAGACCAAGCCTTGCGCGACCTGCTGATGGGCATTCCCAACCTGCCACTAGATGCGGTGCCCGACGGCAAGGATGAAACCCAAAACGTCGAAATTCACCGCTGGGGTACGCCACGCGACTTTGACTTTACCCCCAAAGAACATTTCGACATCGCTGGCGTCATTCCAGGAATGGATTTCGCCACCGCCGCAAAACTGTCCGGCAGCCGGTTTGTGGTTCTGAAAGGCGCTGTCACCCGCGTACACCGCGCCTTAGCCCAACTGATGCTGGACACCCATGTCGAAGACCACGCCCTAACCGAAACTTGGACGCCCGTGCTCGTCAAGGACGAAGCCATGTACGGCACCAACCAATTGCCCAAATTCGCCGAAGACAGCTATCAAACCACCAACGGCTGGTGGCTGATCCCCACCGCTGAAGTAACACTGACCAATTCCGTCGCGGGTGAGATTCTAGACGAAGTTCTACTGCCCATCCGCATGGCAGGCCACAGCCAATGTTTCAGGTCCGAAGCGGGGTCTTCGGGCAAAGATACCACGGGCATGCTGCGCCAGCACCAGTTCGAAAAGGTCGAAATGGTGACGATCTGCACGCCACAAACAGCGCTGGCCGAACATGACCGCATGACCAAATGCGCCGAGGCGATTTTGGAAAAGCTGGGCCTGCCCTACCGAACCATCGTGCTTTGCACCGGCGACATGGGCTTTGGCGCGCAAAAAACCCATGATCTAGAGGTTTGGCTGCCCGGCCAGCAAAAGTACCGCGAGATCTCTTCTGTTTCGACCTGCGGGTCCTTCCAAGCCCGCCGCATGAACGCCCGCTTCCGCCCAAATGGCGGCGGCAAGCCGGATTATGTGGCGACGCTGAACGGTTCTGGCCTTGCGGTGGGCCGCTGCCTGATCGCTGTGTTGGAAAACGGCCAGGAGGCAGATGGCTCTGTGACCCTGCCTGCGGCCTTGCATCCCTACCTTCACGGCAAGACCAAGATCACGGCCGAGGGCACCTTGTCCTGACGCAGACAGGGGGGGGGTGACTTTTAATTTGTCCGACCAAAACTATGTTGTTAAAGAAAATAAAGGAATTCGTGTGTTGACAGTATTGCAGCATGAATACCAAAGTGTCAGTGCACCGCTTAATATTCTTTCCAGCATCAGCCGAAACTGCGAAGGGTCGTGAGGGTGGCCAGAAAGATCGTGCAGAGAAGGAAAGCGTTTTGGGCTTGCAAAATGGCCAAAAATTGTTTAGCAGCGTTTATATAATTTATAGTTTAATCGTCGTATTTCAGTAGGAATTTGGATTTTGACAAACCGTTTCCCTGTTTTCATCGTCGGCTCTCCTCGCTCGGGCACAAGTGCCATGGTGTCGGCACTCTTGGGTGTCGGATACAACGGGTTCCTTGAAGGCAATTTTCTGTCCTTGATTTCCGCAGTCAATGAGGCCGTTGACCGCCACTTCGCAATTTTTTCTAATGGTAATCCCTATACTATGGTCAATTTAATCGACCCAGCTGCGGTGAAATCATCTATAGCCGCTGTCTTGGCATCCCGCGCAGCCGAACTTAATCCGACTGCCCCTTGGCTAGACAAGTCGGGCAATCCCCAGATGATTGAGGCTATACCTTATCTTTTGGAAACCTGGCCGGAGGCGATGTTTATATTCTCAAAGCGGCGTGGGATCGAAAATATCGTCTCACGTCTAAAGAAATTCCCAGCGCATAATTTCGAATACCATTGCAAAGATTGGGCGCGCGTTATGAGAACGTGGCGTGAAGCTCGCACAAAGTTAGACCCTCTGAGCTTTTTAGAGATGGATCAGCAAACGCTGATCACCGCACCCACAACGGCATCCATTAAACTGGCTAACTTTTTGAACCTGTCAGACACCCAGAGGGACGCTTTGGGCAGCATCTTTGCCAAGAAACGTCCGCAACAAACCTCAGACGGGTCAGCCAGCCGTGTCTATGCCTTAGATACTTTGTGGACTGAACCTCACCGTGCTATTTTTCAAAACATCTGTGGTCCAGAAATGGAGGCCTTCGGCTATTCTAACGATGAATCCTACAGGAATGAGGTCGAGCAGATTGCGCCCGAAACACCATAAGCACTTTGGGGCAGTTTGCCGGCTTAGTGAGTTACCGTTGAGGGATTCTTGCCGATTTCGTTGCGGCAGGCATCAAAGCATTATCCTTAACGCGATTCCCTTGGTGCCCAGCGACTGTGGGCCATGACGAAGTGATAGATGTCAACGGCAAAGCAAAAGTGGGCCAAAGGGCGGCGCAAAATGTTGCCACTTTGGGGTTGGCGAGATTGCCGCGTGAGCGAGCGCTAGCATCCGGACGACCGCGCTTATCACGGAGCTGGCGGTATCCATAGACCTCACCACTTTCCTCCCAAGCTTTCTTGATAAGCTTGGTCTGCCGCTGATCCTCCAGCGCCCGTTGGGAAAGGGGTTCGCGCAGCCATGCATAAAAGCCACTCGGATGAACCAGCAGCATCCGACACATGGCCCTGACTGCAAAGATCAGCCGGTTCTCAGCAATGAAGGCATACCTCACCGGGATCCCCTGACGAAGTATGCGGTCGCCTTTTTTAAGATGTCCCCATTCGCTGGGAAAACAGTCTTCCAGACTGTTTTCTGATCGAGCTCAAATCCGTGACCCGCGCTTAAGGCGACGAATCTCGTCGGCCTGAGCATCGACTTCTTGGATCACCTTCGCTGGCCGCGAAAACTGCTTTTGCCAGGTGTAGATCGACTTGGTGCTGACGCCCAACCGCTCGGCCACTTCGCTCACTGGATAACCCCGATCAACAACTTGCGCGACCGCATCGCGGTTGAACTCGTCTGTGAATTTAGCTCCGGACATCTCGTCCTCCTTGCTTCCAAAGTTACCAAGCAAGGCGTCTACAAATCTAGGGGCTATTCACTCAGCTTCCGCGAATGGCCTACCGTTTTCGGTGATGCCAAAATGACTACAGCCTTGCTCGACCGCCTCACCCACCGCTGCCACATCCTTGAAACTGGAAACGAGAGCTTCCGCTTCAAAGCAAGTTCAGCTGCTGCATCCACCGCCAAGAAAAAGAAGGAGACAACACACAGCTTGACCCCGCCCTGAACCGAAATCTTTAATCGGAGGTGGCTCACTTCTGGGTGAAAAACTCGGCTCACTTCTGGTTGAAAATTAACATGCAGCCCCTTACTTTAAGGGTGGAGTACCACATGTGACGATTAACGGCTTTCAATTTCTAACATATTCAGGCTAAGGTTGGTGTCTAAGTCGGTCAACCGATGCTGATGCGGGAGCTTTGGATGTTAATTGGTGAACTGGTGAAAATAACCGGATTGTCCAAGGACGGCTTGCGTTACTATGAAGACCTTGGGCTGATCCACTCCAAGCCGCGCAAAGCTGGAAGCCGCATTTACCGCGAATATGACGACACAACACTTGACCGGCTAAGCCTGATCGCCTTGGGCAAGCGGATGCATTTTTCGTTGCGCGAAATCGCGGGGGCCTTGGACCGGGTCATCAACAATCAAACCACCAGTGAAGAGCGTCGCGCCTTTATGGTGGCCCAGATCGCACAGGTCGATGCCAAAATAGCCGATCTAGAAGATGTGAAAAAGCAGCTTTTGGTCTTTGCCATGCGGCCCGAAAAAGTGGCTGTCGATGCCCATCTAAAAAAGATCGGGCTTCTTTACGAATAAGCTTGGGCTTTCGGCCTACAGAGCGGCTTTTCAAACACCGCCCAGCAGGATAGCAAAGCCCATCAAAGGGAGATGAGCATGAACAAAGATATCAAACGCATCGGCACTGGTGCGCGCATGTCAGAGGCGGTTTGCTATAACGGCATCGTCTGGGTGGCAGGGCAAGTTGGCACGCCGGGCGAATCGGTGGCAGAGCAGA
>CANIKY010000020.1 GCA_947468085.1 Paracoccaceae bacterium
AGATATTGCAGATGACCCTCGGGCGCACCCCCCCTCGCCCTTTGCCCCCCCGCAAACTGCCAAGCTGTCAAGGTTTCGCATGGCCCGTGTGGTCGCGGCGCTGATCTTGCGCGAAACAGGGTCGCGCGATAGCCGCGCGTCGTTGGGGTTCTTGTGGAACGTGATTGAACCTTTGGTTTCGATTGCGATCTTGTCTATTTTGTTTTCCATGATCAGGGCTTCGCCCCCCCTTGGGACCAATTTTGCCCTTTATTACGTTACCGGGGTCGTGCCTTTTCATCTGTACTCTGCCCTCAGCCGGCACATTGCGCGGTCGATGCGGTTTTCGCGTAACTTGTTGGGGTTGCCCTCGGTCACGGTGATTGATGTGATCATGGCGCGCTTTTTGCTTAGCGCGATAACGGATCTTTGTGTTTTTATTGCCATCGTGTTTTTGCTCAACGCCTACTACGATCTGCAAGTGCGGCCTGATATGGCTGCGGTGCTTTTGGGATTGGGTATGGCTATGGCCCTAGGCCTTGGCATTGGCACGCTGAATTCAGTGCTGTTCCCAGCCTCGGCTGTGTATGAAAGCGTTTGGGGGTTGGTGAGCGGACCATTGTTTCTGTTCTCAGGGGTCTTTATCCATATCGAAGACCTGCCAGAGCCTATCTTTGCCGTCTTGAAGTGGAATCCTGCGGCCCAGATCGTGGCCCAGATGCGCCATGCCTTTTTCCCAAGCTATGACATCGCTTGGGTTTCACCCGCCTATGTACTGATGATCGCGGCAGTTTGCTTTGCTTTAGGGCTGGTGGGCCTGTACCGTTACATCTTTGATGTGCTGGACATTTAGGTTGTCCAAGGAACTTAGCGGCCCACGCCTAGGTAGCGGTCAAACCCTGCCTGCAGCACGGCTTGGGGGGCGTAGATGTTGCGCAGGTCAGCCATGCGCGGGGTTGTCATTTTGGCGGCCATCCGCGCCAGATCAAGGGCGCGGAATTCATTCCATTCGGTCAAAATCACCACGGCATCGGCATCTTGGGTCGCCAGATAAGCGGTGTTGCACCATGTGACACCAGGCAACAGGGCCTCACCCTCACGCCGACCTTGGGGGTCGCAGACACGAACCTTGGCACCAGCGCCGATCAGGGCAGGCAGGATCGTCAGGCTGGGCGCATCGCGCATATCGTCGGTGTTGGGTTTAAAGGTCACGCCCAAAACGCCGATCGTCTTGCCGTTCACCGACCCGTCGCACAGGTCGATGATCTTATCCAGCATCCGGCGCTTGATCTCTTCGTTGACCTTTATGACGGTTTCGGTGATTTGCATCGGCACTGCGTGTTCCTGGCCGATGCGCGCCAAGGCTTTGGTATCTTTGGGAAAGCAGCTGCCACCGTAGCCAGGGCCTGCATGCAGGAATTTATTCCCAATCCGCCCATCCAGCCCCATTCCTTTTGAGACATCCTTGATATCCGCCCCGACCTTTTCGCAGAGGGCTGCAATTTCGTTGATGAAGGTGATCTTGGTCGCCAAAAAGGCGTTGGCGGCGTATTTGATCATCTCGGCACTTTCCAGTCCGGTGAAAACCACCGGAAAGTCGCGCAAGAAAAGGGGGCGGTAGACTTCGGCCATCACTTTGCGGGCGGTCTCGGATTCAACCCCAACCACCACGCGGTCGGGGCGCATAAAGTCGTCAATCGCCGCCCCCTCACGCAGGAATTCAGGGTTCGAGGCAACGTCGAACGCGGCCTGCGGGTTGGCTGCGCGCACCGCCTTGGCCACTTTGCGGTTGGTGCCGACGGGCACGGTCGATTTGGTCACAACAACGGTGTAACCCGTCAGCGCTGTGCCAATTTCCTCAGCAGCTGCCATAACATAGCTTAGATCTGCATGGCCATCACCGCGCCGCGCGGGCGTGCCCACGGCAATGAAAACGGCATCGGCCCCCGCCACGGCCCCCGCCAGATCCAGCGTGAAAGACAGCCGCCCCGCCTGCACGTTTTTGGCCAGCAAATCGGCCAAGCCCGGTTCAAAGATCGGCACCTGTCCGGCCTGAAGCTTGGCGATTTTGCCCGCGTTCTTGTCAACACAGACAACATCATGGCCAAAGTCTGAAAAGCATACGCCAGACACAAGGCCCACATAGCCTGTCCCGATCATCGCAATCTTCATGGTGACGCCTGTTTCAGGGCTATGCCTGCCTCGTTTGACTTGGGCCGTGTCTAGAAAGCAGGGCCCCCCGTGTCAAATAAGAAACGGCGGGCTATGCAGAAAGGCTGGGCCTTGCCAGCCTTTCTGTCACTTCCACAAGCCTATCACACCTGCAACCAAACCGCAGGCGGCAAACCTGTGTTCAAATCGGCAGAGGTCCAGCCCCAAGTGGCGGGTGCGGGTGTCGCATAGGCCAAGGTCCGCGACAATAATTTACGCGGTGTGGTTGGAACTGTGCCCCCGTTGATATCAGGCGTTGCACTGGCCACCCAAGCCGAGAGTGTGGCGTTCCCATTAGTCCGCAGGCCCAACCAATAGGTCTGGCCGCGCCGCAAGGTCAGTGCCACGGCGGCCGTCAGGGGCCCTAGACTGCTACAATCCACATCGGCCGTCTCGGCCAAAAGAGCATCAGGGCGGCCATTGGCGTCAGAGCCGTAAACGATAAATTTGGCAAGTGAACCCACCACAGCATTGGTGACGTTTAAAACCAACCCCGTGATCGGCGTTTGCGCCCGTGCTGTGAAGGGGAAAAGCCGCAGCGCGTTCGTGCCTAGCACGATGGTGCTCATAGGGCCACTTGAAAACGAGGCGGTGCTCATAAGTTCGCCCGCGACAGGGGTCAGCCAGGGAATGTCATTTTCAGGCTGAATGACCTGCGTCACCCCGGCGACCTGCGCCTTTAACTGCCCTGCGCTGGCGTTGTACCAGATGGAACCATTGCTTGGGCTGGCAGGGTCCGATGTCAGCCCGTTCAGCGCAACGGGGGCGGCAAAGGTTTTGGCCCCCGTCACGGTTTGTGCCGTGCCAAGGTCAAACGCATCCGTGATCCCGTAGCCCGACAAATTGGAGGGCTTGCCGATGATCGCGCTCCATTCCGCACCGATAGGGGCCCAAGTGCCATCGGCGCGCAGATAGGTGGTGATTCCCCCGCTCGATGCCGGCGCTAGGCCCTTGGCAGCACTGGTGAACGTGTCCAACATGGCAGTCACTTGGCCACCGGTCAGATCTCGCCCAAGGGCCCAGCCGCCCGTGGCATTACCTTTGAGTGTTGCTGCGGCCATTTGGTCCAGCGTATTGGCGCTGCTGGCCCCGGTTATCAAAGGGGTTCCCCCCACTTGGGTATTGTCAGAGATCACATTGTCGGTGCAACCAGCATCAATCCAGATCGCGCCAAATTGGGCCATACCAAGGCCAGCCCCGGTGCCCATCGTGTCAAAAACGTTGCCCCGTATGATGCAACGGAAATTGTTGCCGGTGGCACCCGAACCCGTGCCCTTCAGCCATACGCCCGCCTTGGCATCAAGAATATAGTTGCCCTCAACCTCGCAGCCGTTCGAGGCTTGGATGTTGTTTACAAAGTTTACAGCCACCCGAATGCGGTTGTTCCGGTTCGCGATGTCGGTGTTCACCCCGATGATTGTGTTTTTCACAAAGCGCGCGCCGACCGATCCGTCGATGCCAATAGCTCCTACGCCCCCGCCGCCTGCAACCAAAAAGCCGGTGCCGTCAAGGTTGGGCCATTGGTTACCGATCGTCAGGCCGCAGTCGAACAAGGTGTTACCGGACACCAAGGAATAATCGCATTTGTCGATGGTGATGCCTTCAGAATAAACCGTGCGCCCGACACAGCGTTGAATGCGCGAATGGGGCATTTGCTTTTGGCTGAACGCGGTAGAGCCTGCGCGGATGACGCGGCAGTTATCCAGATAGCAGCCGATGGGAAAAAACGTGGCCCCGGTAAAGGTCTGATCATCTGAGGTGCGGCCCTGCGCGTCGATCCCCCAAGAGAAATCTCCGCCACCCTGCATTTGAAAGGGGCGATCGGGGCTGTTAACAATTTCGACATTTTCTGCGCCTGAGTAATGGTCGGCAAGATAAATCCCGATCCCCGAATAGCCCGCGCAATCGATCTTAAGGTTGCGGACGCGGTTGTTTGCCCCGCGTAAAAATTTGATAGCCGCCGCAGGCCGGTTGTTGCGGCGCACCAGTTTTGTGGCGTTGCCTTCCCCCTCTAGCACGACATTGTTCAGCACGTGTTTAATCATTTCGCCCGCCCAAAGGTAGGTGCCGGCCGGCAAAAAGGCGACACCGCCACCCAAAGAGTTGACATAGTCGATCATGGCTGAAACGGCGGGAATGGCATTGGTGGTGCCGGTGATGTCCGCCCCCCAATGCAAAGCCGTGACCCTGTCATGGGGCACCCAACCGGGCAGGTCTGCAATGGCGGTTCCCGTACCGATGTAGCGATAGGCGGCATTCACCGCACGCATCACCAACCCTGCCGAAAGGACGCGCCCCGTGGCCCAAGTAACAAACGCGGCGCGCGTGGCAAAATCTTGCCGTTCCAGCGTGGTGCGGGCCCCGGCGGCATCGGCGTCATCCATCAGGCCCCGGCCAAATGTGCTGATGGCGGGATCAAACAGGTCAACCGTTTGCCCCCCCTGTCGGGCCCGCAAACGACTGGCGGTGGCATTATACCAGATATCGCCGTTCTGCGGATTGGCCGGATCGCCAGCACCTTGCACGACGTTAATCCCGCGCGATGCCACAAGGCGGCCCGTTGCCGCCTCGATCGTCAGGCTGGTCACAAAGGTCGTGCCATCGGCGCTGACTTTCAGGACAAAATCATCGCTGCCCACGATGCCCATCTCGGCCCGTCCGGAAAAGCCGCTTTGAAACAGCAGGCTGGCCGTGTCAGAGCTGCGGGACTTGTTGACCTTGACCTGATGCCCCGCGCCCGCATGGGTCAGCAAAGTGGCCGGAGATGACACGCTTAAACGATTGGTCCCGTCAGCGTCCGCCGAAACGCCAAGGGCTGCAACCCGCTCGGTTCGGTCAGCCGATGTTGTCCAAGTTGCGCCATCAAACACAGCTTCGGTGGCCTCGCCCCCGATCCAAACGCGCCAACCCGTTTTGGGTATATAAAAATCCCAATAAAGGCCGGAATAGACGGCAACATTTCCGTCTTCGCCCTGCCAATCCCCCGTGGCATTGTTGGCCACGATGTAACAAGCCCCCGCCGCAACCGCAGTTGGTGGCGTTGTCAGCATGCGGCTGGTGGCCGTGGTTTGGACCAAGACGTCCAAGACAGCCAGTGCCTCGTTATGGGTGATGTGTTTTTGGGCTTGGGCGGGCTCGATCAGGGGCAGCAATTGCAAGGCTGTTGTGGTCGACATTTTTAACCTCCGCGGGGATTAACTGACCCGCAAAGCTAAATAAAATGCCTAAATTGTTAGTGACCTGACCGTGCGCCCTTAGCCAAAGGCCAAGGTGGCGGCAATCACCCACATGGTGGCACCCACAACGCATTCCAAAATCACCCAAGCGCGGGGTGTGGCGAACAGGGGCGCCAACAGCCGCGCACCAAAGCCCAAAAGGGCAAAGAACGTCAAAGACGCGGCCGCAGCCCCAAGGCCAAAAGCCGCCTCAAACGGTGCGTGGTGGGTTGAGATTGACCCGATCAGCACCATCGTATCCAGATAGACATGCGGATTGGCCCAAGTGAAGACCACGCAGGTCAACAGCACCTTCGACAGGGGGCTGGGCTTATCGGCGGCGGGCATCAAAGCCTCACCCCCGTTGCGGGCGGCCAAAAAGCGCTGCAACCCATACCACAGCAAAAAGGCTGCACCAAACCAGCGCATCGCGGGCACCAGCCAAGGCAGGGCTGCCGCCACGGCGCCAAACCCCGCCACCCCAAGGCCAATAAGAATGGCGTCCGAAATGGCACATACCGCCACCACCGCCGCGACATGTTCGCGCCTGATGCCCTGCCGCAGCACAAAGGCATTTTGCGACCCGATCGCAAGGATCAGGCTAAAACTTGTGATAAAGCCTTGGATAAGGGAAAAAAGCATGGCGCGCCCCGTCTGGATGGGGCGACCTACCCCTAGCTTAGGGTCGCCTCAAGTCCAAAAGACGTTACAGGGTAATGCGCGGCGGGAAGTTAAAGACGAAATCCGCTTCTGGACCACCGGGTTCAGCCATAGCATAGGTGCGCGCGCGCAGCCATGCTACCACATCGCCTTTGCCCATGGTGGCGCATTCCACAGGCTCAGCCACACGCACAGTGACGGGTTTGTTCATCTTGCGCTTGGTCTCAAAGAAGATCAGCGCAACGCGAAGCGCGTAAGACAGATGGCTTGCCACCTGAAAAATGCGAGAATTGCGGCCTGCCACATAGATGGCCAAGGTCTTGACCCCCGGCCGCCGCGCCAAACGCGCGATGAACGGGTGCCATTCGAAATCGGACGCATTGCGCGCCATCGGCGTGACCGAGGTTGCCACCCCGCCACCGGGGAAAATGATCAGAACATGGCCCTCTTCCAACCACTCCACCGCCTTGCGCCGCGTCTCGGCCGAGGTGCGGCGCGCTTCAGGGCCTGCGCCAAAGTCGATGGGCAACAAAGCATCCCGCGCCTCTTGGGGTTGGCACAGCAACGAGTGGCAGATCAGTTTCACATCCTTGCGCACCGAAGCCATCAGATGCCCGATGAACAACCCGTCAATAATGCCGTAAGGATGGTTCGATACCACCAAAAGCGGCCCCGTTTCGGGAATGCGGGCCATGTCATCGGGCGTGATGTCAGCCGTCAGGCCCAACTCGCCGATGGCTTGGGTGAAAATCGAATCCTCTGGGTCGCGCGGTTTTTGCTGCCAGTTACGATAAAGCCGCTCAAACCCCGCGCGCCCGCTGAGGCGTTCAACCGAACGAATAAAAGTGCGGCGCAGCCAAGGCATTTGGGGGGTGGAATAGGTAAAAACCGGCCCTTTTTGGGCGGTTATTGGGGCATCAGGCGACAGATCGATGAAATTTGTTGACGTGTCATTGATCATAGTTTCGCCTCATGGTCTGGCCACACGGGCCTTGCTTGATGGCGCCGTTTTTAAAGATAATGCCGCATTTGCGTGACAGTCATATGACAAAGACGTTCTGCTTTCAACGATCGGGTGTTGAAAAAGGGCGCGCTTTTTAGCCTTCCAAACCACCCCCACCCGCCGCACGAAACCATGTGACGATCGCGGCCCGCTCTGCCGGTTCCATATAAGACAGGTTGGCTGGCGGCATGGCATGGGTGATGCCAGCCTGCGTATAAACCCGCCGTGCTTCGCGCGCGATGTCGGACGGGGTTTCCAAAACAACACCTTTGGGGGCCCAAGGGATCCCTTCGTACAAAGGCTCGCGGGCATGGCACATCGCACAGCGGCCCTGCACGATACTGACAACATCGTCAAACCCAGTTGCGCTGGCATAAATCAGCGATGGCCCCTGCAAGGCACCTTCCTCGGCGGGGTGCTGCATTGGCGCGGTAGACAGCCACGCAATCGCCAAGAACAAAACCCCCGTAACAGCCCAAGTCCAATGCGGGCTGCCTTTTTTGGCATGGCGCGTGTTGAACCAATGGCGCACGGTAACGCCCATTAAAAAGACCAAAGACGCAATCACCCAGTTGTAGGGCGTGGCAAAAACCAGCGGGTAGTGGTTCGACAGCATCAAGAAAATCACAGGCAGCGTCAGGTAATTGTTATGCGTGCTGCGCTGCTTGGCGATCTTGCCGTATTTCGCATCCGGCGTTCGGCCCGCCTTCAGATCAGCCACCACCACCCTTTGATTGGGCATAATCACAAAAAACACATTGCCCGACATGATCGAGGCGGTGAAGGCCCCCAAATGCAACAGCGCTGCACGGCCCGAAAAGACATGGGCGTAAAACCAGCTCATCCCCACCAGCACAACAAACAAGGCCACCATCACCGCCGTCTGGTTGGCATTCATGAAAACCCGACAGATCGTAGTATAAGCCACCCACCCAAAGGCCAGCGAAGCAAGTGAAATTGCCACCGCTTGGCCCACGCTTAAATCCATCACCGCAGGGTCAATCAGAAAAATCTGCGCGCCCATGTAATAGACCAAAATCAGCAGGGCGAATCCCGACAGCCATGTCGAATAACTCTCCCATTTGAACCATATCAGATGATCGGGCAGGGCGGCTGGGGCCACCATGTATTTCTGGATATGATAAAACCCGCCGCCATGAACCTGCCATTCCTCTCCCGAGGCCCCCGGCGGCAACGGCACATCGCGCCGCAGGCCAAGGTCAAGTGCTATGAAATAAAAGCTCGACCCGATCCACGCCATGGCCGTGACCACATGCACCCAGCGCACCGCGATTTGCACCCAGTCCCACAGGACGACCCAGTCATACATGCCCAACCCCTTGCGTTTTGCTCAACCTATCCCAGCGCATACTCTTCTGTTAATCCTGCAAATGCCGGATCACTTTCAATAATCACAAAACTCTGGCAATAATCGCGAAATACTGGCGAGATGGTCTAGAAAACTGGCAAACCCATGTCTTATGTGAACAATCTTCGTATGTTTGTACGGGTCTATGACCTGTCGTCGATGTCGGCGGCGGCGCGCGATCAGCGCACCTCGCCCGCCGTTGCCTCTTCTCGCATTTCTGAACTGGAAAAGCACCTTGGCGTGCGCCTTTTCAACCGCACCACCCGCAGCCTGCAACCGACCGAGGCGGGCCGGATTTTCTACGAAGGCGCGCAAAAGGTGTTGCAAGAAATTGACGCCGCCGAAGCCTCGGTGATCGAGACGGCGCAAAACCCGCGCGGCGTGGTTTTTGTGGCGGCCCCTTTGGGGATCGGGCGGCGGTTCATTGCCCCCCATGTGCCCGCTTTCAAAGACCAGTACCCCTCGATCGATGTGCGCCTGCGCCTGTCAGACCGCGTGATTGACCTAACAGCCGAAGGTCTGGATGTCGCCTTTCACCTTGGAATTCTTGAAGATTCCACCCTCAAAGTCCGCCTCATCGCCGATTGTCCCCGCCTTTTATGCGCCGCCCCCGCCTATATCGCCCGCCGTGGAATGCCCGCCGATGCCGAGTCTTTGGTGCGTGACAAGCATGAATGCCTGAACCTGCGCTTCCCCGGTGCCAAAGAGTTTCAGTGGACGCTGCAAACCCCCCAAGGCCCGCGCCGCTTTGAAATCGCAGGCCCTTACGAATCAGATGACGGCGATGTGCTGACCGGTTGGGCGCTGGATGGGCGCGGCATAGTGCTGAAACCCGCCTTCGAAGTGGCCGACCATCTGCGTGCAGGCCGCCTTGTGCCTGTTGCGATAGGAGCGACCCCTCTGCCCACGCAACTATCGCTTCTGTCGCAACAGCGCAGCGCCAAAGACAGTAGGGTGCGGCTTTTCACCGATTTCATGGTGGCCCGCATCAAAGACGAAATGCGCCGCGCCACCCTTGGGCCCGATGCCGCCGTTTGAAACGCTCAGCCTGCGCCCACCGTACCTTATTCAGGCGATAGCGGGGCGTTCGGACGATCTGGTCATCGCCTTTGCCTCCATCGGCCACGATGCCACCCGTGTCCCCTCACCCGAATTCGTACGCTCTGCCACCGCCCAAGACAGGCCTGCCTTGTTTGTGATGGACAACTCGCGCAGTTGGGCCACGGCATCGGGCTTTGACGAGGCTTTGGCCCAAGCCACCGCCACCCTGCAATCGCGCCAAAAGATCACCCGCATCTTGGCTATCGGCGCGTCGATGGGTGCTTTCGCAGCGCTGCGCGCCGCCCAAACCCTACCCATGACCGCCGTTTTGGCCATCAGCCCGCAGTATCACCCCGCAGCGCAGTGGGAAACGCGCTGGCGGGAGTGGACGCAATCTCTTCCTGAAACCCTCACCGCCCCACTGCCCCAAGGCCCCTATATTTGCCTGATGCACGGGTTGGCTGACGACGCGGCTCAAGCCCAACGTTTCCCCACCCAAAAGGGCTGCGATCATATTCTCTTTGCCGATCAATCCCATGCCACCCTCGCCCCGCACATTAAGGCGCGTGGCCTGATCGAAGGGCTGATCGACGCCGCCCTCGCCCAAGACCGCCGCCGCCTGCTGCGCATCCTGCACGGCGCAGGCGGTCAAAGGCGTCAGCTGCCGCGATAGGTGGAATAGCCAAAGCCCGACAGCAACAGCGGTACATGATAGTGCGAGCCCTCATCGCTGATACCAAAGCGAATAGGCACCTGATCCAAAAACAACACCGCCCCGCTGACCTGCCCGCTGGCGCGCAGATAGTCGCCTGCGAAAAACATCAGCTCATAGCTGCCCGCCTGAAAATCAGCCCCCTTTAGCAACGGCGCTGCGGTGCGGCCATCGGCATTGGTCACGGCTGCAGCCACCTGCACGGCGCCCTTATCCGTCAGGCGCGACAGCACAATCTTGATCCCTGCCGCCGGAACCCCCCGCGCTGTATCCAAAACATGGGTCGTCAGCCATCCATCCGCCATCATCGCCTCCTTTTTGCATCACATTGCGGCATTCACCCGCCGCCTGCACCCGTGCCATCGCACAAAGCACTTTCCAGCTTTATTTGATATTACCTTCCACTTATCGCGCTTAAGGTAAGTCTTAAGCTTTGAGGGTTCAGATGCAACGCTATCCCAGAGATTTCCGTGGCCACGGGGCCAGCCCGCCCAAGGCCCAATGGCCCAACGGCGCGAAAATTGCCATTTCCTTGGTGTTGAATTACGAAGAAGGCGGGGAAAACAACATCCTGCACGGCGATGGCCAGTCAGAGGCGTTTTTGTCCGATATCGCGGGCGCCGCCCCATGGCCCGGCCAGCGCCATTGGAACATGGAATCGATCTACGACTACGGCGCGCGCGCAGGCTTTTGGCGTCTGCACCGTTTGTTCACCGGCATGGACATTCCCGTCACGATCTACGGCGTGTCAACCGCCCTAGCGCGCAACCCCGAACAGGTCGCCGCCATGAAAGACGCCGGATGGGAGATTGCCAGCCACGGCCTTAAATGGGTCGACCACCGCGATATGCCCGCCGATGAAGAACGCCGCCAGATCGCCGAGTCGATCCGCTTGCACACCGAAGTGGTGGGCCACCCCCCGCGCGGTTGGTACACGGGCCGTTGCTCGGTCAACACCGTCGATCTTACCGCCGAAACTGGCCATTTCGACTGGATCTCTGACACCTATGACGACGACCTGCCCTATTGGCGCGAGGTTGGCCCCCGTGATCAGCTGATCATCCCCTACACCTTAGAAGCCAACGATATGCGCTTTGCCACTGCGCCTGGCTATATCGAGGGCGAGCAGTTTTTCACCTATCTGCGCGATACCTTCGACACCCTCTATGCCGAAGGCCAAGCAGGGTCGGCCAAGATGTTCTCGGTCGGCCTGCATTGCCGCCTGATCGGCCGTCCGGGCAAGATCGCGGGGCTGAAGCGGTTCTTGGACTATGCGCGCGCCCATGACGGCGTCTGGTTCGCCCGCCGGATTCAGATTGCCCAGCATTGGGCCGCCACCCACCCGCACCACCGCCATGAACGGCCCTCGCAGATGGAGCGTGCCCGTTTTGTTGCCCGCTTTGGCGGCATCTTTGAACACTCCGCTTGGATCGCCGAACGCGCCTTTGATCTGGAACTCGGCCCCGCGCATGACAGTGCCTTGGGCCTGCACAACGCCCTTGCGCGGATGTTCCGTTCCTCCAGCGCGGTCGAGCGTTTGGGTGTTCTGCAAGCCCACCCCGACCTTGCCGGCAAACTCGCCGCGGCCAAACGCCTGACGCCTGAAAGCACCGCCGAACAGGCCGCCGCCGCCCTAGACGCGCTGACCGACGCCGAACGCCAAACCTTCCAAGACCTCAACGCCGCCTATGTCGCCAAACACGGCTTTCCCTTCATCATCGCTGTGCGCGACAACACCAAGGCGTCGATCCTGCAGGCCTTCCACACCCGCCTGTCCAACGACACCGCGACCGAATTCGCCACCGCCTGCGCACAAGTCGAACGCATCGCGGCCCTGCGCTTAAAGGACATCTTGCCATGACACGCTACGCCGCCCCCCAAGACGGATTGCCGCCGCAAACCGCCCTTCACACCGGACGCGCGATCTTTACCGAGGCTTACGCCGTCATCCCCCGCGGCGTGATGACGCAAATCGTCACCTCGGTCCTGCCCGGCTGGGCCGACACCCGCGCCTGGATCATCGCCCGTCCGTTAAGCGGCTTTTCGGAAACCTTCGCCCAACTGATCTTGGAAATCGCCCCCGGCGGCGGATCAGACAGCCCCGAACCCGATGCGGGGGTGCAAAGCGTGCTGTTTATCACCGACGGCACCCTGACCCTGACGTTCCAAGGCCAAACCCATACCCTTACCGCAGGCGGCTACGCCTACCTGCCCCCGGGCCTTGACTGGCAGCTGCACGCCGCAAGCCCAACCCCCGCCCGCCTGCACTGGATCCGCAAACTCTACGAACCCGCCCCCGGCTGGGCGGTGCCCGACGCCTTTGTCACGAACGAGGCGCTCATCCCCCCCAACCCCATGCCCGACACCCAAGGCCGCTGGGCCACCACCCGCTTTGTCGAGAATGACGACCTGCGCCATGATATGCAGGTCAATATCGTCACCTTCCAACCCGGCGGCGTGATCCCGTTTGAAGAAACCCATGTGATGGAGCACGGGCTTTATGTGCTGGAAGGCAAAGCCGTCTACAAACTGAACGCAGATTGGGTCGAGGTTGAGGCCGGCGATTTCATGTGGCTGCGCGCCTTTTGCCCGCAAGCCTGCTACGCCGCAGGCCCGGGCCCGTTTCGCTACCTGCTGTACAAAGACATCAACCGCCACCCCAAACTGCGCGGCGTGGGGGCCTTTGGGCGGTAGGGACGGGTGTAACGGTGCGCGAAGAACGCGCATCTTAGGGGCTTGGCTGGCGCGGCAACCACAACCCAATAACCGGCCCCAGTAAATCCAGCGCCACTTGGGGCCGAAAAGGTGGCCTTCCTGTGGAAGGACACCCGGCCCCTTGGCTGAAGGCGAAAGCCGCAAGCCAAGAGGCGTCGTGCAGCAAACCACCCGTCAGAAAATCGGGCGGGGGAAGGTAGCGAGTTCGAATAATGAACTATTTAATGTGCCTGCTTCAATCGGCTAATTTTCTCATCAAAATCAGACCATCGTCTCGTTTTACTAAATGTTTCTAGCCAAGAAATTATGCAGAGATAATGATCTGTCTTTAGGGAAGTTGGTAACCCGTTCTTGTCGGTCTTGTTTACAACGTACCAGTCGTCGAGCTTTCCGCATTCATACCTCGCGTCATCCAACTCAAATTCGAAATCCTTTGAAAATGGCACATGCGCATTCGTTGACGTTGCCTTGCCCATCGGAATATTAGCTAACCCTGCAACTTCCGAAATTCCCATTGCGCGCGCTATGTCTGCAGAGAATATGAGCTCACTTTTTGTCCGACCCACCGCGTACCTCAATACTCCTTTCGCACGAGTTTCTCTAATGACTTCAAAAACAGGATAAATATCAGAGTCAGCAGTGATTATCTCAATTTCTTCAGCGACACCAGTAAGTGCATATTTTACAGCATCAACTGCAATCCAAGTGTCAACCCCTTTTTGTTCTAATACTTCACTCGCATCTTTTTTTCGACCCTCCGTTTTAAGTCGAGTGATTCCATCTTTAACCTGCATATTTGGATAAGCACGAATGTTATTCAAAAAATCAAGTTTCTTGGTTTCAATCTCCTCAAAATCAGCTTTTGTCTGTTTTGCCTTCTTCACAGGCAGTGCGTCGTAGTAAACTGTCCTGTACGCACCAAAACTCAAGCCATAAAGGTTTAAATCGAATTCTTCAGTTCCATTTATTTTACAAACCTCTTTGCATAATTCAAACAAAAATGGTCCGTCAACAAGTCGATAAATTGAATTTGGCAAAACATTTCTCCTTACAGTGGATTGGCCTATACCCAATCCCAGCCCTATACCAATCATCTAACCATCCATCTTCAACGCCGAAATAAACGCCTCCTGCGGGATTTCCACTTTCCCAAACTGCCGCATCCGCTTTTTACCCTCTTTCTGCTTCTCCAGCAGCTTTTTCTTCCGCGTCGCGTCGCCGCCATAGCACTTGGCGGTCACATCCTTGCGCATCGCTGACAGGGTTTCCCGCGCAATCACGCGCCCGCCGATCGCCGCTTGGATCGGGATTTTGAACATATGGCGGGGGATCAGCTCTTTGAGCTTTTCCACCATAGCGCGTCCGCGCATCTCAGCCCGGTCGCGGTGTACCATCATCGACAGGGCGTCGACCGGTTCGTCATTCACCAAGATCGACATCTTGACCAGAAAATCCTCGCGGTATTCTGACAGCACATAATCAAAGCTGGCATAACCCTGCGAGACAGATTTCAAGCGGTCGTAAAAATCAAACACCACTTCCGCCAAGGGCAGGTCATAAACCACCATGGCGCGACTTCCCGCATAGCTCATATCCATCTGAATCCCGCGTCGATCTTGGCACAGTTTCAAGATGTCGCCCAGATATTCATCGGGCACCATGATCGTAGCCTTGATCCGCGGCTCTTCGATATGGTCGACAAAGGTCAGATCCGGCATATCGGCGGGGTTGTGCAAATCGCGCACCTCGCCGTCTTTCATATACAGATGGAACACCACCGACGGGGCCGTGGTGATCAATTCCAGATTATATTCCCGTTCCAGCCGGTCGCGGATCACTTCCAGATGCAGCAGGCCCAAGAACCCGCAGCGAAAGCCAAAGCCAAGCGCTGCAGAGGTTTCCATCTCGGTCGAAAACGACGCATCGTTCAGCGACAGCTTTTCAATCGCATCGCGCAGGTCTTCAAATTGTGCTGCATCCACCGGGAACAGGCCACAGAACACCACGGGTTGGGCAGGCTTAAAACCGGGCAGCGGTTCTGCACAGCCCTTGCGTTCATGGGTGACGGTATCGCCCACCCGCGTGTCGCGCACTTGTTTGATTTGGGCGGTAAAAATCCCGATCTCACCCGGCCCGAGTTCGGCAATATCCACCATCTGCGGCTTTAACACCGCCAGCTTTTCAATGCCGTACACCGCATTGGTTTGCATCATGCGGATGCGGTCGCCCTTTTTGACCACACCGTCCATCACCCGCAGCATCACGACCACGCCCAGATAAGGGTCGTACCAGCTGTCAACCAGCATCGCCTTCAGCGGTGCATCGCGGTCACCTTTCGGCGGCGGCAGGCGGTTTACGATGGCTTCCAGCACATCTGGAATCCCAATCCCCGACTTGGCAGAAATCAGCACCGCATCCGAAGCATCCAGCCCGATCACATCTTCGATCTGCTGGCGAATCCGTTCAGGTTCTGCCGCGGGCAGGTCAATTTTATTCAGCACCGGCACAATCTCGTGCCCCGCATCCAACGCTTGATACACGTTGGCCAGCGTCTGCGCCTCGACCCCTTGCGAGGCGTCTACCACCAGCAAAGACCCTTCCACCGCGCGCATCGATCGGCTGACTTCATAGCCAAAGTCCACATGTCCGGGGGTGTCGATCAGGTTCAAGACGTAGGTCTTGCCATCCTTGGCCTTGTAATCAATGCGCACCGTGTTGGCCTTGATCGTGATGCCGCGCTCGCGCTCGATATCCATCGAGTCCAAAAGCTGCGCCTTCATGTCGCGATCAGCGACCGTACCGGTTGATTGAATCAACCGGTCGGCGAGGGTGGATTTGCCGTGGTCAATATGCGCCACGATCGAAAAGTTGCGGATCAGGTCAAGTTGGGTCATGCGCCCGCATATAGCCGTTTGCAAGTAGGGGGGGAAGGGGTGGAAAGCCGGTGGCAATAAGTTCATAGCCCCGCCCTGCGTGCCCGAGCCCATAAACTGTTGTCACAATTGCAGTTCATAAGGCGATACGGTAAAAGTATGTCAACAAAAAGGCAGGGAACCCTACCCCTGATTGACGAGGCAGCAGATGAAGACATTTATGATCCATGCAGCTTTGGCTGCCGTGTCTGTACTTTTCATGGCAAGCTTTGCCACGGCAGGCCCGATTGAAGGTGCTTGCCTTAAATCTTCGCGCGAAGCGGCCAACCGCGCTTTGTGTTCGTGCATCCAGCAAGTGGCCGACATTACCCTGCAAAACGGTGACCAAGGCCTCGTGGCGTCTTTTTTCAAAGATCCGGATAAGGCTGAAAAGCTGCGCATGTCGCAAACCAAAGGCGATGACGCCTTTTGGGAACGTTACACCACCTTCGGGGATCAGGCACGAATGTCCTGCGCGGGGTGAATGGCGCGCTAGCGAAACGCGGGCCCGTGTGACCAAAGCGTCAATGACCAGCGCGTGCCGCAGGTCACCGGTGTGACGCGGTGCAGCGCAAAGCTTGGAAACAAGATCGCAGCCCCTCGGTCGCGCGGCGCTTGGCGGATGGTGCTGTCGGGCCAAACTTCCAGCGCGCCGTTTTCATAATCTTCTGGGGCAGATAACTGCACGACGATGGTCAGTTTGCGCTTGGCCGCCAAGGCTCCGGCGCCAATGTCGGCGTGCCAGTCAAAATGCCCCTCGCGCTCGGCCCCATAGCGGGCTACCTGCGGGCTTTCAGCAAATTCGGACAAGTCAAAGCCAAAGGCTTCGCGGTTGGCTTGGGCCACAAGGCGCATCATCCGCTCCATCACCCAAGAGGCTTCGGGAATGTCATCCAGCCAAGACAACTCGGCCCGCCGAATCTGGTGCGCCGTGGTCTGGCGCACCAAGCCTGCATCTTTCATCGGGGCTGCTTGGCAAAGAGCAATCAAGCCATCGCATTCCGCCGCACTGAGGGCTTGGGGGATCACATAAAAAGGGGTCACAACACACCTTGATCAAAGTACAAGTCCGCACCAGATGCCCCAAAAGGCTTACGATGGGCGTCCATTCCAGCGCAAGCCTCTCTTGTCCAAAGGCCGACTAATGGCCCGATTGCGCGTCAAAAGCCGTTGGTCCCACTGCCGGCGGGGTCTTGCGGTCGTTATCCACGGGCATAGACACCTGCACCTCGCCCGCCTTCGCAAAGGTCAACACCAAGGTCACCATGTCGCCCGCTTTCAGGCTGCGCGTCAGCGACATCAGCATCACATGGTCACCGCCACTGGCCAAAACCCGCTCGCCATTGGCAGGTACGGCAAAGCCATCCGGCACGCCGGACATTTTCATGACCCCATCACTGCCGGCGCCACTTGTCATCAGCATGACCATGCCCGCATCCGGGCTTGAGGCTGATATTAGCGTATCGTCTACGGCCTCGTCATTGCCGATGCGAAAGTAAACGGCGCCCGAGGGGCCTATGACCCGCGCATAGGGGTCAATGATATGCACGCCGTCATGGGCACAGGCGGGAAGCGCAAGCAGAGCCGCAAAAGCGGCGATAAGGGTCAGTTTCATCATAGTCCTCGTTAAGGTGAAATGGGTTCAGCTTAGACAAGGGTACTGGGCGGCGCGCGGGCCAAGGGCGCGGGCGGGCGGGCGAAAGACGCTAGCGCCGCACCGTCTGGCCTTAAGCGATGACTCTTCGCAACAGGGGCCGCCAGCCAAGCGCCCGCCTCTGAACGCTCTGCGACGGCAAGATTGGCGGCAAGGCAATGCGTGCAAGGGTGGCGATGCACGGTACGGCCCGCCGCATCAAGCGTGATCTGCTGTGCACCATTTGCGCCGCACACAACCTGATCATTTGCCCCCGCCATCTCTGACCGCGCCACCGCCTCGGCTTGCGAGGCAAGGGCCAGAAGGATCGACAACACAAAGGTTAAGATCAAGCGCATTGCAGTCCTTTAGTCCAAAGGCGCGCCCGTAACAAGAAAAACCCCGGCGCCAACAGGCCCGGGGTTCTGAACGACAAAGTCAAAGAATCAGGCGGCTGCCTGCGCCTTTACGACTTCTTTCTTGATGGCCAAAGCGTCCGACGACAGTTCGTCGTCCTTGGCTTTCAGCAAGAAGGCATCCAACCCACCCCGATGATCGACCGACCGAAGTGCCGCTGCGGAAATACGCAACTGAAAGCTGCGGCCCAAGCTGTCCGACATCAGCGTGATCTCGTTTAGGTTCGGCAAAAAGCGCCGACGGGTCTTGTTGTTGGCATGGCTGACCTTGTTGCCAGACATCGGGCCCTTGCCCGAAAGTTCGCAGACGCGCGACATCGTGGTATTCCTTCGTTCAAGACGACAGAGAACGGCCAAAACGGCAGCCTCCGAATTCGATTTCTGGCGTTTAAGGTCTAAAGCCGCCCTCGTCAAGCGATTCACTTCCGATAAAATCGCAGGCTTTCTTCAAAGCGATGGTTTTGCGGCTTGCCCCTCAGCCACGCGCTGATCACCGCCCCAAACGCGCCAGCAATTCTGCCGCCGCCGAATCTGGCGTTTGCTGCCCCAAGGCCACCTTTTCCCCCAAAAGCCGCATCAGCCCTAAGACCGGCTCGCGCTCAAGGGCTAAAAGCAGGCCCTGCCGCACCTCTTGGGCAAACCAATGCTGCGCCTGATCGGCACGGGTGCTGGCCCAGTGGCCTTCTGCCCGCCGCCAAGCGGCCAGCGACTGGATCGCGGCCCAAGCCTCGACCAGCCCGCGATTTTCAAGGGCGGAAACGGTCAGCGCGGCTGGAAAGCCCTCTGGATCTTGTGGCCGGTGGCGCAACAGGCGCAAAGCGCCGGCGTAATCGGCCAAAGTGCGGTTGGCCGTTTCGATCAAGGGGCCATCCGCCTTGTTGACCAGCAAGATGTCGGCCATTTCCATGATGCCTCGCTTCACACCTTGCAATTCATCTCCGCCCGCGGGGGCCAGCAGCAGCACGAAAATGTCGCTCAGTTGCGCGACAACGGTCTCTGATTGGCCTACCCCCACCGTCTCGATGAGAATCACATCAAACCCCGCCGCCTCGCAAAGGGCCACGGCTTCGCGGGTGCGCCGCGCCACGCCGCCCAATTCGGTGCGGCTGGGGCTGGGGCGGATAAAGGCCAAAGGGTCTCGTGATAATCGCTCCATCCGGGTTTTGTCGCCTAAAATCGACCCGCCGGTCCGCGCCGATGACGGATCTACCGCCAAAACTGCCACTCGCAGACCCTGCGCCGTCAGCATCAGTCCAAAGGTTTCAATAAACGACGACTTGCCCACCCCCGGCGTGCCCGACAGGCCCATCCGCAGCGCTTGACGGTCTTGTCCAAGGGCTGCAATCAAAGCCAAGGCCTGCGCGCGGTGATCAGCCCGCCCGCTTTCGACCAGCGTGATGGCCCGCGCCAAGGCCCGCCTGTCGCCCGCCCTTACCGCCTTTGTTAGATCCTGCACATCCATCGGGCCTCCCCCAGAGGCGCAGATTGCCCCACACTTGGGCAAAATGCCAGTGGCCCCTGTAGCGAACACGGCGTCCAAGCCCACCGCTGCAGCCTTGGACGGGCGGAGTGGGCTAAATCGCACTCCCTTTGCCCCTTTCATATGTGCCCAAATATCCCACGGGAGGTCCGGAGGGTGTGAAACCCTCCGGCGGGGAGTAAAGCAACGGCGGGGCTTGAGTGCGCCGCCCCGCCCCGCGATAAGAACACATGACCCAATGGCCCGATCCCTTACCGATTGATGATGTGTTGCCGCAGGTCCGCGCGGCGGTGGCGGCGCGTGGCATGGTAGTGCTGCAAGCCCCGCCGGGGGCAGGCAAGACCACCCGTGTGCCGCTGGACTTGCTGGTAAGTGGCCTAATCCAAGGGCGCATTCTTATGCTTGAACCGCGCCGCCTTGCGGCCCGCACCGCTGCCGAGCGGATGGCGCAAACTTTGGGAGAGGATGTGGGTACGACCGTTGGTTACCGCATCAAGGGCGAGGCAAAGGTCAGCCGCGCCACAAGGATTGAGGTTGTGACCGAGGGCATTTTGACGCGCATGATACAATCTGACCCCGACCTGCCAGGTGTCGGGGCGGTGATTTTCGATGAATTCCACGAGCGCAGTTTGCAGGCCGATCTGGGCCTTGCACTGACCTTGGAACTGCGCAGCGCATTACGCGAGGATCTGGTGGTGATCGTTATGTCGGCCACCCTAGATGCCGAACCCGTCGCACGCCTGATGGGGGATGCGCCGTTGGTGACGTCGGAAGGCCGCGCCTTTGGGGTTGAAACCCGCTGGCTGCCCCGTTCCGCCGACCCCACCGCCCGGATCGAAGCCGTTATGGCCGCGCAAATTCTGAGTGCCTTGGCCGAGGTTCCCGAAGGCGGTCTTTTGGCTTTCCTTCCGGGTGAGGGCGAAATCCGAAAAGTCGCCGCCGCCCTAGAAGGCCGCGTGCCCGGTTGCACCGTCTTGCCGCTTTTTGGCGCGATGGAGTTTTCAGCCCAACGCGCAGCCCTTGGCCCCGTTGCAGGGCGCCGCGTGGTTCTGGCGACATCCATCGCCGAAACGTCACTTACCCTCCCCGATATCCGCATCGTCATTGACGGCGGCAAAGCGCGGCGGGCGCGGTTTGACCCCTCCTCGGGGATGTCGCGCTTGGTGACCGAACGCGTGACCAAAGCCGAGGCCGAACAGCGCCGAGGCCGTGCAGGGCGTGTCGCTTCAGGCATCTGCTACAGGCTTTGGTCTAAGGGAGAAGAGGGTGCCCTTGCCCCCCATCCGCCCGCCGAGATCGAAGCCGCTGACCTTTCGGGCCTTGCCTTGGAACTCGCCCTCTGGGGCGGGGCCGATCTGCCCTTTCTGACGCCGCCCCCGGCCGCGCCCTTGGCCGAAGCGCGCGCTTTGCTGCAAGACTTGGGCGCTTTGGATCAAGGCCGCATCACCCCCCATGGCCGCCGCTTGGCTGCCCTGCCGCTGCACCCTCGACTGGCTCATATGCTCTTGGTGGCAGGGCCAGAGTCCGCCTCGCTTGCTGCCCTTTTGCAAGAGCGTGATCCCCTGCGCGATGCACCGCCTGATCTGACGCTGCGCCTGAAAGCGGTAACCGACCTGCGCGGCTACGAGGCCGATCACCCCTGGCCCGCCAATCGCCAAATCCTTGAACGTATCCGCACCGAAGCCAAACGCCTGACCCGCACCTTGGCGGCACAAACAGGGCAGGCCCCCGAGCAGCCCCAACTCTCTGGCCTAAGCCTCGGGCAAATGGCAGCCTTGGCCTACCCTGATCGCATCGGCCTGCGCCGCAAAGGCGATGCGCCGCGCTGGGTTCTTTCCGGCGGCAAGGGTGCTGTGATGGAAGCGGGCACGCCCCTGTCTGGCGCGCGCTTTCTGGTCGCCACCGATCTTGACGGTGACCCGCGAGACGCGCGGATCCGCCAAGCCGCCGTCCTCACCGAAGCCGATCTGCGCCATCTTTACGCCCCCCACCTGCGCTGGCGCGAGACCTGCGACTGGTCGCGCCGTGAAGGGCGCATTTTGTCTCGCCGCCAGCAAGTCTTGGGCGCCCTTGTGCTCGAAGAACGCCCATGGGACGCCCCGCCCGCAGCCATCGCCCGCGCCGCCTTTGACGGCCTGTGCGTCCTTGGTCTGCCGTGGACCCCGTCCGCCCGCCGCTTGCGCGCCCGCATGACCTTGGCCCAAGGGGCGGGCTGGCCAGAGGTGACCGACATCGCCCTTCTGGCCGATGCGGGGTGGCTACTGCCATATCTCACCCGGATGAAAACCGAATCGGACCTTAAATCTCTGGACCTGACAGAGCCGCTCAAATCCCTGCTCTCGTGGGAACAGCAAGCCGAGATGGACCGCCTCGCCCCCGCCGCCTTTGAAACCCCCTTGGGCCGCAAAGTGCCCATCGATTATGATGGCGAAGCCCCCGCAATCGAGGTGCGTCTGCAAGAGATGTTTGGTATCACAGCGCATCCCGTGGTGGGCCAAAAGCGGCTGCCGTTAAGGGTGACGCTGCTTTCGCCGGGCCAAAGGCCCTTGCAGGTGACGATGGATATTCCGGGCTTCTGGCGCTCGTCTTATGCGGATGTGCGCAAGGATATGCGCGGCCAGTATCCCCGCCACCCTTGGCCGGAAGACCCGACGAAAGCCGAACCCACATTGCGCGCCAAACCGCGTGGCACATAAGGGCTGCGTGACAAAGCCTTGGGCCTTGGGCATTGTCGCCCCAAAGCCGAGGTGCCAATGACAGCCTATCCCCATCTGTTGCAACCCTTCCCCTTAAGGACTGTGACGCTGAAAAGCCGTGTTGTGATGGGGGCGATGCACGCGGGCCTTGAAGAGCGTGGCGATTGGGCCGCAGCGGCGCGCTTTTACGCGCGGCGCGCACAGGGTGGCGTTGGTCTTATCCTGACGGGTGGCGTGACCCCCAACGCTGAGGGGGCCGTCTTTCCCGGTGCTTGCGGCCTGTATAACGCACAGGATGTGGCCAACCGTCGCCAGATCACAGCCGCGGTGCATGACCAAGGCGGGCTGATCGCCATGCAGATCCTGCACGCCGGGCGCTATGCGCGCGGGCCTGACTGTGTCTCAGCCTCGGCCGTCAAATCGCCCATTTCGCCTTTCGCGCCACAGGCGCTGGACGAATCCGGGATCGAAAAGCAAATCGCCGACATCGCCGCCTGCGCGCTTCGCGCCCAAGAGGCAGGCTATGATGGGGTCGAGGTGATGGGATCAGAAGGCTATCTTCTGAACCAATTTACAGCCCCCCGCGTCAACCGGCGCGCCGACAGTTGGGGCGGATCGCCCCAAGGTAGAATGCGCCTGCCCTTGGCTGTAGTGGATCGTATCCGCCGCAGCGTTGGGCTCGATTTTTTGGTGATCTACCGCATTAGTCTGGCCGATTTGGTGCCCGACGGCAGCCTGTGGGAGGATACCGCAGCGCTGGCCCGCGCCCTTGCGCCACAGGTTGATCTTTTCACCTCTGGCTTTGGCTGGCACGAATCGCGCGTGCCCACCATCGCAGCCTCTGTCCCGCGCGGGGCCTTTGTTGGGCTGACAGCGCGCTTGCGCGCGCAAGTGGACGTACCTGTGGTAGCCGCAAACCGCATCAACACGCCCGAATTGGCCGAGGCGATCTTGTCCAAGGGGCAGGCGGATTTGGTGGCCTTGGCGAGGCCTCTCTTGGCCGACCCCGACTTTATCGCCAAGGCGCGTGCCGGTCAGGCTGCCACGATCGCGCCCTGTATCGCGTGCAACCAAGCCTGTCTGGACCATACGTTCGCAGGTAAGCTGGCCACCTGTCTTGTCAACCCTGCTGCCTGCCGTGAAGCGGCCTATGACCATGTCCCCGCCACCCATCCCCTGAACATCGCCATTGTGGGGGGCGGCGCGGCTGGTATGGCCTGCGCCGTCACAGCGGCCAAGCGCGGTCATCAGGTCGTGCTCTTTGAACAGGCTAGCTCGCTTGGGGGGCAAATGCGTCTCGCGGCACGGGTCCCGGGGAAGGAAGAGTTTTTGGGCCTTTTGGCGTGGTTTGAACGCCAATTGTCAGATGCCAAAGTTGACTTGCGCCTTGGCCAAGCGGCCACGATCCAAGCCCTGCGGGGGTTTGACTCCATCGTTCTGGCCACAGGCCTCATCCCCCGCCGCCTTGATCTGCTAGGCACCCAGACAGCCCCTGATTACGCCCAAATGCTACGTGGCCACCCTCTTGGCCGCCGCGTCGCGGTGATAGGCGCAGGCGGTATTGGATTTGATGTCGCCACAGCGCTGGTGACACAAGGCCCGCAAGATTGGCCCCGCGAATGGGGCCTAGGCGACCCTGCAACCACAGCGGGCGGCTTAACAGAGCCCACCCCCGCCCCTGCTGACCGGCAGGTGTGGCTCTTGCAGCGCAAAGCCGAAAATCCCGGCAAGGGACTGGGCAAAACCACGGGCTGGATCCACCGCGCCCATCTGGCCGCCAAAGGCGTGCAAATTTGGGGGGGTGTTACTTATCGGCACTTTGATGCCCAAGGCCTGCATATTCACCGTGACGGCGCTGACCAAATCCTTCCGGTTGACGATGTCGTGATCTGCGCGGGGCAAGATGCCAACATTGGCCTTGCCATCGCCCTCAGCGCTGCCCAAATCCCCCATCACCTCATCGGTGGCGCGGCCGATCCACACGAGATTGACGCCAAGCGCGCCATTGACGAAGGCACCCGCCTCGGCTTGACCCTTTAGCCCCCATCTCCATTTATCCACCGCCCCCCCGTTTCACATTTGCTTAAACATCCCGGGGGGCAGGCGTAGCCTGCGGGGCAGCGCCCCTTGCATGGTTCAGCCAGCTTAGCGTCTCGCAGGTCATCGCGGCCTTGTGGCCCGGCGATGCTTTTGGTAACAGATTTATGACAATTTCTTAAAGGCCCATCCAATGAGCTTGCCCGTCCTGCTCGCTGTCCTTGGGTCAGCCCTGCTGCACGCCCTGTGGAATGCGCTGATCAAAACGGGCAGTTCGCGTTTGGGCGCCACGGTCATCTTATCCTTGGGCGAGGTGCCCATCGGCTTGGTCGTGGCCATGTTTTGCAAAGCCCCAACATGGCAAGTGATGCCTTGGGTCATAGCCTCGGGCTGCACACATTTCTTTTACAAATTCTTTCTGACCTATGCTTATGCACGCGGCGACTTAAGTCGGGTCTATCCTTTAGCACGCGGCACGGCCCCCTTGATTGTGGGCTTGGTGTCGGCAGGGTTTTTGGCCGAACCGCTGACATTCCACCAATTTGGCGGTGTCATGCTGCTGGGCTTTGGCATTTTGATGATGGCAGGCGGGGTGATCTTTGGCGAAGAGAACCGCAAGTTGATCCCTTTTGCTTTGGGGTCTGCCGCGGCAACCGCGCTTTACACCCTGATTGACGGGCATGGCGCACGGGTGGCTGGGGATGCGGTGGGCTATGTGGCTTGGGTCTTCATTGCTGACGGCGGTCTGTTCGCCGCAGGCATTCTGGCGTGGAAGGGCAGCTCTATTCTGCCGCCCCTTGGCAGGCCGTGGCGTGCAGGGTTGATTGCAGCTGGGGCCTCTTATGCGGCTTACGGCATTTCTGTCTGGGCCATGATGGTGGCCCCGATCGCCTTGGTTGCGGCCCTGCGCGAAACCTCGATCCTTTTTGCCGTGCTGATCGGCTGGCTTTTCTTTGCCGAAAAGCTCAGTCGCACCAAAGCTCTGGCAGCCCTTGTCATTCTATCGGGCGTCCTTGTGACACGACTTTAAGACAAACTGTCCGAGGCACTGGCTGGAAAAATCTGCTGCGCCATGCCCGCAAATGTCAGGTAAAGCGAAGACAAGATCAACCCCCAATGGGCAATGATCCCCTCGTTAAAGTCCAGCCATGCAGCGTTGGCGGCACAGGCCAGCCAGACAATCGCCATGCCAAGGTTCAGCCCATGCCAACGGGGAGTGCGGGTGGGGTGCACGAATTTCAGGTTCAAGAACATCGCACCCGTCAGGGCGATCACTGTGACCAACACGACCAAATGGGGCGGCTCAATCGCAAACAAGACCAAGATCACCATGTTCCAACAGGCTGGAAAGCCCGCGAAACTCTTATCCTTTGTTTTCATCCGCGTGTCGGAAAAATAGATGACCGACCCGTAGATGATCACCATGATCGCCGCCAACCCCGTCCACCCCGGCAACATACCCTTGGTGTACAAAGCATAAGCCGGAATAAAGACATAGGTTAAGTAGTCAACGATCAAGTCCAACAAAACCCCGTCATACAGCGGCCAGTTCGTCACCGTGTCATAACGACGCGCCAAGGGGCCGTCGATCCCGTCGACAATCAGCGCCAGCACCAGCCACAAAAACATCATGCTCCACTTGCCCTCAACCGCGGCAAGCATGGCCAGCATCGACAGGACTGATCCTGTTGCGGTCAGAAGGTGAACCATGAGGGCTTTGAAACGTATATCCATCGGGGATTGATGGCTGAAATGCGGCGCGCTTGCAAGCGTGGGGAAGAGATTTGCTTTGCCCTTGCAAAGAGGCAGGGGGAAGGGCGCGGGTCAGCCTGGCCGATGGGCCCGCGGATGGGATTGCTCGTAAACCTCCATCAAGCGGGCGGCGTCAACGGCCGTATAGGCCTGCGTTGTGGAAAGTGAGGCGTGGCCCAAAAGCTCTTGTATGGCGCGCAAATCGCCCCCTGCTGCCAAAAGATGCGTGGCAAAAGAATGGCGCAGCGCATGGGGCGTGGCCGTTGCGGGCAGGCCAAGACGCAACCGCGTCTGCTCCATCGCTTTGGCAATCAGGCGCGGGTTCAAGCCCCCCCCCCTTGCGCCGCGAAACAGGGGGGCGTTGCGTTCCACGGGATAGGGGCAAAGCCGCAAGTATTCGGTCACGGCATCCCGCGTCACGGGCAAAACTGGCACAAGGCGGTCCTTGTCGCCCTTGCCCCTGATGCGCAGCACCTCGGGCAGGGGGTGAGAAGCGCCCGTCAGGCCCAAGGCCTCTGATATCCGCAGGCCGCAACCGTAAAGCAGCGTCACCACTGCTGTATCTCGCGCGCCGATCCAATCTTGGCTGGCAAAGGTGCCAATGTCGCCCAACACATTTTGCGCACCCTCCACCGTCAGAGGGCGCGGCAATTTGCGGGCGAACTTTGGGCTGCGGGCTGATAAAACTGTGGTGGCATCAAACCCGTGCTGCTGCGAAATCCAGCCCAGAAAGTTCTTCACCGCCGACAAAGACCGTGCCAAAGACCGCGCTGACAGCCCCCGTCCGCGCTCTGCCGCCATCCAGGCGCGAAGGTCGGTATGAGGCAACGCATCCAATGCGCCCAACCCCTCACCTGCGCCGTGATGCTGTGACAGAAATGCCAAAAAGCCGCGCAGATCGCGGGCATAGGCCTGAACTGTCTTGTCCGATGCGCCGTGCAGACCGCTGAGGTGCTGCAACCAGCGCGCAAGCGCCTCGGCTTGGGCTGCGGAAAAGGACGTTAGTTCAGCCATTTGCGCATCAGCCGTTCAAAGACACTTGCAAAAAATTGCAGCAGGTCTGTGCCATGCGTGGGTTTAAACTGGTTGGCATCTGCAGTCCCCATAGCCAAAAGCGCGGGTAGGCGGCCCGGCCCAAGGTTTAACGCCAACAGCGCCTCAGACCCTATCTTTCCCTCAGGCACACCGTAGATTGTAGCCAAGTCCGGCACAGCTTGCCGCAGGACAACGGGCTTGGTGGGCGTGCCGCGCCCCAAGGACAGATAATCCGCCACAAAGCCCGCCGGCATGATCTGCACAGCGTCAGAAATTTGGCCTAAAGCGCTGTCCCCCTCGGCCCGCGATTCCAGCACGAGCCGCAGTCGGTCCACCCGCAGGGTGCTGGCGACGGTGCCGTTCAAAGCGGCCAGAAAACTGGCGAAATCCATCGGTTCCAACAATTGCAAAATCGCACGGTTGACCTGATTGGTGCCGGCCAGGTTTTCATAAGCCGCTGAAACCACGCTGCGATGAGTGTCTTCTAGCCGGTCCAGGCGCTGCTCCAGCCGTTCCATGGCTAGGCCGCGCAGGTCAACGATATTGCCGCCAAGCGTGCGCTCGTGTGCGTCAATCAGGGCCTGCATGACGGCGGGGTCATCCAACAGGGCCTCTGGCTTGGCTAAGATTCGGTCGCGGGTGTCTGGATCCATCATCTCAACTGTCTCGCCTTAAGAAACCTTGCTCTAATTACAACCGATCCGCGGCCCTGTCGCCCCCGCAAATGCGCAAGATTGCTAAGGTGAGTCCCTCTTGCCACAGGGTTTGAATTTGGCCTCACTTTCAAAAGCCCCCTCTGCAGGGGGGGGCGTGCCTCCGCCTTCTGCGCGGGGGTTGCACGGCGCGAAACGGGCGGATAGGCCAAGGGGCAACCTGAAGGGGACAATCGTGGCAGAGCGGGTCTATGCAGCGGGCGAGCGGATCGGGGTTCTCACCTGCGAACCCATTGGCCGCGTGCTGGACTATCTGGCCCCAGAGGGCGGCTGTGGCGATGGTGATTTTCTGCACGTACCGCTTGGACCGCGCCGGGTTTTGGGGGTGGTTTGGGGCAGGGGAGAGGGCTCGTTCGACCTTGCCAAGTTGCGCGCCGCGGGCCCCTTGCTAGAGGCTGCCCCGATGCGGGCCGAGATGCGCGCCTTTTTGACAAGGGCGGCAGAGTATACCCTTACCCCGTTGGCTGCCATGTTGCGCTTGGCCACCCGTGCGCCGGGCTTGGGCCTACCGCCCGCCACGCGCCGCATCTACCGCATGGCCACCACTGCCATGCCCAACCGCTTGACCGAGGCGCGCCATAAGGTTGTCGAGGCCCTGCGCATTCAGGGCCAAGCGCCCGTCACGCTTTCAGAACTGGCCGAAGCGGCGAATGTCAGCCCCTCGGTCATCAAGGGCTTGGTCAAAGTAGGGGTCTTGCTGGAAGAAGATGCGCCCAAAGACCTGCCCTATCCACCGATGGACCCCAACCGTCCCGCCCGGCTGGCGGGCGATCAGATTGCGACTGGCGCTACCTTACAGGCGGCGGTGGCCAAGGGGGGCTATGGCACAACGCTTTTGAAGGGCGTCACCGGATCGGGCAAGACCGAAGTCTATCTCGAAGCCGTGGCCTCCACCCTGCGCAAGGGCCAGCAGGCGCTGGTCCTTCTGCCCGAAATCGCCCTGACCGGCGATTTTTTGGCGCGCGTCGAGGCGCGCTTTGGTGCCAAACCAGCAGAGTGGCATTCCGGCATCACCGCCACCGAACGCCGCCGCCTGTGGCGCATGGCAGCCGAGGGAGGCGTGGGCCTTGTGGTCGGCGCGCGCTCTGCCTTGTTTTTGCCCTTTCGCGATTTGGGCCTGATCGTGGTCGATGAAGAACACGACACCTCTTATAAGCAAGAAGAGGGCGTGTTGTATCATGCCCGTGACATGGCGGTGCTGCGGGCCTCGATCCTTGGATGCCAAGTGGTTTTGTCCTCGGCCACGCCCAGTTTGGAAAGCTGGGCCAATGCCAAGGCGGGCAAATATGCGCGGCTGGATCTGGGGTCGCGGTTTGGCGTTGCCGAACTGCCCGCAATGCACACGATCGATATGCGCGACCAAAAGCTGCCCGCCGACCGTTGGATATCGGACCCCTTGGCCAAAGCGGTGGAAAGCAGGATTGCCAAGGGAGAGCAAAGCCTGTTGTTCTTGAACCGGCGCGGTTTTGCGCCGGTCACATTGTGCCGTGCATGTGGGCATCAGGTCGGCTGCGATGATTGCGATGCGCGCATGGTGGAACATCGCTTTCTCAAGCGCCTTGTGTGCCACCAATGCGGGGCGACCAAGCCCATCCCCACCGCCTGCCCGACCTGCGCCGTGACTGGCCGCATGGCCCCTGTCGGCCCCGGGGTCGAGCGTTTGGCCGAAGAGGTGGTGGCCCGCTTTCCAGACGCACGCCTTGCGGTGCTGTCGTCTGACCTGTTCACCTCTGCCCGCGCGTTGAAAGAGGAAATCCAGCACATCGCCAAAGGGGCGGCTGACATCATCATCGGCACCCAGATCGTCGCAAAAGGCCATAACTTCCCATTGCTGACACTGGTGGGGGTGGTTGACGCTGACCTTGGCCTGCAAGGATCAGACCTGCGCGCGGCCGAAAGAACGTTCCAACTGATCCGGCAGGTTGCAGGCCGCGCTGGGCGGGCCGAACGGCGGGGCACGGCCCTGTTGCAGACCTATCAGCCTGACCATCCGGTGATCATGGCCATTTTGGGTGGCGATGAAGAGGCCTTTTGGGCCGCCGAAGCCGAAGAGCGGCGGGCGGCGGGTGTGCCGCCCTATGGACGGATGGCGGGGATCATCCTATCGTCGCCTGATGTCACCCAAGTGTTCGATTTTGGGGCCGAACTCGCCCGCCGCGATGGCCCTTTACGCCGGATCGGGGCCACGGTCTACGGCCCCGCCCCAGCCCCCGTTGCGCGCGTGCGCGGGCGTCACCGCGTGCGCTTGCTGGTCAAAGCCGACAAATCGGCCCCCCTGCAAGCGGCCTTGGCGGAATGGGTGGGCCAGCTTAAAAAGCCCACCCATCTGCGCCTTGCCATCGACATCGACCCGCAAAGCTTTTTCTGAAAGGCCGCGCCTTAGCCGTAAAGCGAGACAGGGGCACCTGCCAAGGCCGACACATTCAACAACCCGCGCACGGTGATGGAGGGTGTCACGATATGCGCTCGATTGCCCATGCCCATCAAAATCGGCCCCACTTCTAGCCCGCCTGCCTTCATTTTCAACATGTTGCGCGCGGCATTTGCGGCATCGGTATAGCCAAAGATCACGATATTGGCCGCCCCTTTCAGGCGCGAGTTCGGAAAGATCCGCTCGCGCAACTCGGGGTCAAGGGCGGCGTCCAGGCTCATCTCGCCCTCATATTCAAAATCGCATTCGCGCGCGTCAAGGATCTCCATCGCTGCCCGCATCCGCCGACCGGAATCGCTGTCAAGGTTGCCAAAGTTGGAATGCGAACACAGCGCCATCTTGGGCTCTACCCCAAAGCGGCGGGCGTGGCGCGCCGCCCCCATGGCGGTGGCCGCGATCTGCTCGGGCGTGGGAATTGGGTTGACCTGCGTGTCGGCCACAAACAGCGGGCCGTCTTCCAAAATCATCAGCGACAAGGCTCCCAAAGGATGCCGCCCGCCACGCGCCAGCACTTGGCGCACATCGGTCAAATGGCCTAGATACTGGCCAAAGACCCCGCAAATCATGCTGTCGGCATCGCCGCGGTGCACTGCGATTGCGGCAATTGCGGTGGAATTGGTGCGAAGGACCGCGCGGGCCGTGTCGGGGGTGACGCCTTGGCGTTCCAAAAGCTGGTGATAGCTGCTCCAGTAATCGCGGTAGCGGGCATCGCTTTCAGGGTTCACCACGGCAAAGTCGCGGTCTGGTCTTATCGACAGGCCAAAGCGCTCGCAGCGCGCGGCCATCACTTCGGGGCGGCCGATCAGGATGGGCTTGATCGTCATCTCTTCCAGCATCGCACTGGCGGCGCGCAACACGCGCTCGTCCTCGCCCTCGGCAAAGATGATCCGGCGGCTGGATTGGCGCGCCACCTCAAAGACGGGCCGCATTATGAGCGCCGATTTGAACACCGACCCGTCGAGCGTGTGCCGATAAGCGGCCAGATCGGCGATCGGGCGGGTGGCAACGCCACTGTCCATCGCGGCTTTGGCCACAGCGCTGGCCACCACGCCAATCAGGCGCGGGTCAAAAGGCTTGGGGATCAGATACTCTGCACCAAACGACAGCTTTTCGTCAGAATAGGCGGCGGCGGCTTCAGCACTGGTGGTGGCGCGGGCAAGGGCTGCGATGCCTTCGATACAGGCCAGTTCCATCTGGTCATTGATCGTGGTCGCCCCCACATCCAAAGCGCCGCGAAAGATAAAGGGAAAACACAGCACATTGTTGACTTGGTTGGGAAAGTCGCTGCGGCCCGTGGCGATGATTGCATCGGGCACAGCGGCGCGCACCGCATCGGGCAGGATTTCGGGGCTGGGATTGGCCAAGGCAAAGACGATGGGCCGTGGGGCCATTTTGCGCACCATATCCGCCGTCAAGACCCCGGGGCCGGACAGGCCAAGGAACAGGTCGGCGTCTTGGATCACATCGTCCAGCGTGGCGGGTGTGGTGCCTTGGGCGTAATCGGCCTTTTGATCGGTCATCTGATCGACGCGGCCCTTGTAAACCAGCCCTGCCAGATCACACAGCCACACATTTTCGCGCCGCACACCCAGTTTCAACAGCATATTCAGGCAGGCAATCCCCGCTGCCCCCCCGCCAGTTGAGACGATCTTGATATCCTCAAATCTTTTGCCCGCGACATGCAGCGCATTGGTCGCAGCCGCCCCCACCACAATCGCCGTGCCATGCTGATCGTCGTGAAAGACCGGGATCTTCATCCGCTCGCGGCAGAGGCGTTCGACGATAAAGCAATCGGGGGCCTTGATGTCTTCCAGATTGATCGCGCCAAAGGTGGGTTCCAGTGCGCAGACAATGGCGGCCAGTTTTTCGGGATCAGGCTCGTTCAACTCAATATCAAAGCAATCGATATTGGCGAATTTCTTGAACAAAACCGCCTTGCCCTCCATCACGGGCTTGGAGGCCAGCGCCCCGATGTTGCCAAGCCCCAACACCGCCGTTCCATTGGTCACCACCCCCACAAGGTTCGCGCGCGAGGTGTAGCGGCTGGCCGTGGCCGGATCGGCCTTGATCTCTAGGCACGCTTCAGCCACGCCGGGCGAATAGGCCCGCGCCAGATCGCGGCCATTCGCCAAGGGCTTGGTGGCGCGGATTTCCAGCTTACCGGGTTTAGGAAACTCGTGGTAATCAAGGGCTGCTTGGCGGGTGTTGTCTGGGCGCTGCTCGGTCACGACTGTCTCCTCAACCAACGTGTTCAGATTTGCCCTTTGGGGGCGTTCTGAAAAGTCGGGTCTTTTGCACAACTTTTTCCCGCGCTTCTTGCAAATGGGGCGGGTCAGCGGCACCATGTCGCAAAGCCAAGGGAATTGAAATGCCAGAAACTAATGCCCAAACCAAAGCCGAACTCGTCTTGCCCACCACAGACCTGCGCGCCGATCTGCCGTTCTTCACCAAAACGCTGGGGATGCGGCTGGATATGATCTACCCCGCCGACAATCCGGCGGTGGCGGTGATCTCGGGCCACGGGCTGCGGTTGCGGCTGGATGCGGGTGCTACGGGCGGGGCGGGCCATCTGCGCGTGCTGTCGGACGATTGGGCTAGCATTGCGCAAGGTCAGCGCGAGATGACCTCGCCGGGTGGCACGCAGGTAAGTCTGGACGAGCTGACCCCCCCCCTTGTGCTGCCCAAAACCGAACACGCCTTTGTGGTGCGTAGGCTGGCGGATCAAGCGCCTTGGGTGATTGGCCGCGCGGGGATGATGTACCGCGATCTGGTGCCCAACCGTTTGGGCGGGGCGATGATTGCCAGCCATATTCGCGTGCCCGATGGCAAGGTGCCCGATCTGGTGCATTACCATAAGGTCGGCTTTCAGCTGATTTTCTGCATCCGAGGCTGGGTTGACGTGCTCTATGAAGACCAAGGCGGCATCCGCCGGCTGCACGCGGGCGATTGCTTCATCCAACCCCCGACAATCCGCCACCGCGTGCTGGAATCCGGCGACGGGATCGAGGTGATCGAAATCGGCGTCCCCGCCGACCATATCACCGAGATTGACCACGACATGACCCTGCCCAACGCCACAGTGAACCCCGACCGTGTCTGGGAAGGCCAACGCTTCGTCCACAACATAGGCGCGACAGGCGCTTTCTTACCCTTCCGCATCCCCGGGTTCGAGGCGCGCGACACCACGATCAATGCCAACACAAACGGCACGGCCTCGGTTCTGGTCGCTCGCCCGACAGGTATCGCCCCGTGGACAAAGCACGACGGCGATATCCTTTTCACCTTTGTCATGGCCGGAGAGATGACGCTGGAGGGCGAGGGCAAAGACCCCTACCGTCTGTCCAGCGGCGATGCCTTTGTCATCCCCCCCGGCCTTGCCACCCGTTACAGCGAAACAACCCCCGACCTGCAACTGGTCGAAGTCTCCCTTCCCGGACAATTTACCACAACTTTGCTCTAATCCTTTCACCGAGGCGCAAATACTCCGGGGGGTGCGGGGGGCTGGCCCCCCGCTTGCTGGGTGCAGCGCTTGCAAGACAACCACATTCAGCCCAAAGTCAGTCCCTATGATCCAAGAGGTTCCCATGCTGTTGCAACCTGCCACCGATGTGCGCCTGCGCGCCTATGCCCCCTATTCGCGTTTCAAGGTGGGTGCGGCGATCCGCGCCACCTCAGGTGCTGTCCATGTCGGGTGCAACGTTGAAAACGTGGCCTATCCCGAAGGCACCTGTGCCGAGGCGGGGGCGATTGCGGCGATGATTGCGGCGGGCGATACGGCTATTGCTGAAATCCTTGTCATCGCCGACAGCCCCGCCCCCGTGCCACCCTGCGGCGGGTGCCGCCAGAAGATTGCCGAATTTGCCGCCCCCGATGTCAAGGTGACCCTGTGCACCACGGACGGCGCACAAAAGGTGATGAGTGTGGCCGACCTGCTGCCCGGTGTTTTCACCGCCGCCCATATGGCCAAAGCCTGATGGATGCCCGCGCCATCATCGCCCAAATCCGCGACGGGGTCCCCCCGCCTGCGGACCAGATCGCTTGGTTCGCGGCAGGCCTCGCGTCAGGCACGGTCAGCGATGCGCAAGCGGGGGCTTTTGCTATGGCCGTGCTGCTAAAGGGGTTAGGAGAAGCCGGCCGCGTGGCGCTGACCACCGCAATGCGCGACACGGGCCATGTGCTGCAATGGGATCTGTCGGGGCCGGTGATCGACAAACACTCTACCGGCGGGATTGGCGATTGTGTCTCGCTGCTGTTGGCGCCTGCCTTGGCCGCCTGCGGGGCCTATGTGCCGATGATCTCGGGGCGGGGGCTGGGCCATACCGGCGGCACGCTCGACAAGCTGGAATCTATCCCCGGCTTTCGCACCGGCCTGTCAGAGGCGCAGGTGCAGCGCCAGATGGTGCAGATGGGTTGTGCTATCGTCTCGGCCAGCGCTGAAATCGCCCCCGCCGACCGCAGACTTTACGCCATCCGCGATGTGACGGGGACGGTGGAAAGCATTGATCTGATCACAGCCTCGATCCTGTCCAAGAAACTGGCGGCGGGGTTAGAGGCGTTGGTGTTAGACGTAAAATGCGGCTCTGGCGCCTTCATGAAAACGGTTGAACAGGCCGAGGCCCTTGCCCGTGCGCTGGTTTCCACCGCCCAAGGGGCTGGCTGCATGACCGCGGCCCTGATCACCGACATGTCCCAACCCCTCGCCACCGCTGCTGGCAACGCGCTGGAAGTGGCCGAGGTGATGGAGACTTTGACCGGAACCGCCGTCAACACCGCCCTGTGGGATATCACCGTGGCCTTGGGCGGCGAGGCGCTGGCCTTGGGCGGCTTGGCCCATGACGCCGCCGACGGCGCGGACCGTATCGCTCAGGCGCTGGAATCGGGCGATGCCGCCGAAAAGTTCGGCCGCATGATCGCGGCCCAAGGCGGGCCTGCAGATTTTGTTGACCGCTGGCCCGACCGCCTGCCTGCCGCAACCGTGATCCGCGCCGTGCCGAGTTTGGGCTTTGGCTTTGTAGACAAGATTGACGGCGAAGCGCTGGGCCTCAGCGTGGTGCGGTTGGGCGGCGGGCGGCAGCGCGAGGGGGATAAGATCAACCCCTCGGTCGGCTTGTCAGACTTGGCGGGGATTGGCGAGCATATCGCCTTTGGCGAACCCCTCTGCATGGTCCACGCCGCCACCGAAGCCCAAGCCGAGGCGGCTATTAGCGCCATTCAAGCTGCCTATACCTTGGCCGATATTGCCCCCGAAGATCCGGCGCTGATCCTGAAACGGATCGCCTGATGGGGTCTGATCGCAACCGCGCCTTTGTTGTCGTGATGGATTCCGTGGGCTGCGGTGGCGCACCCGATGCCGCTGATTTCGGCGATGCAGGGGCCAATACCTTGGCCCATATCGCCCAAGCCTGCGCAGCAGGGCGGGCCGATGTCGGGCGCTTTGGCCCGCTGCATCTGCCGCATCTGGATGGTTTGGGGTTGGGGGCGGCGATCCGCCTTGCTTCGGGTGCTGACACGCCCGGGCTTTCGGCGGCACCGCAGGGCGTATGGGGGGCGTTAAGCGAGGTCAGTCGCGGCAAAGACACGCCCTCTGGCCATTGGGAATTGGCCGGCGTGCCCGTCCCGTGGAAGTGGACCTATTTCCCCAACACAACCCCCGCCTTTCCGCCCGATCTGGTGGCGCTGGTCTGCCAGTTGGCGGGAACGGACGGCATCTTGGGCAATTGCCATTCCTCGGGCGTGCCCATCATCGAAGAGCATATCGACGCCCATCTGAAAACCGGATGGCCGATCTGCTACACCTCGGCCGACAGCGTGTTCCAGATCGCAGCGCATGAGGACAGATTCGGGCTGGACCGATTGCTGAAGCTTTGCGCTGACCTCGCCCCGCATCTGCACGCCATGAACGTAGGTCGTGTGATTGCGCGGCCCTTTAGCGGCACGGCGCAAAACTTCCACCGCACCGCCAACCGCCACGACTACGCCATGGCCCCGCCCGCCCCCACGCTGCTGGATTGGGCGGCAGGGGCGGGCAGGGCGACCCATGCGGTGGGCAAGATCGGTGATATCTTTTCGATGCGCGGGATTGGGAAGCTGTGGAAGGGGCAGAATGATATTGCGCTTTTCGATCATTTTGAAAGGCTTATAGAGCAATCCGAACCCGGTTCCTTAACTTTTACCAACTTTGTTGAGTTTGACAGCCTGTACGGCCACCCCCGCGATGTCGCAGGCTATGCCTGCGCGCTAGAGGCGTTTGACACCCGCGTCGGCGCGCTTTTGCCCCGCCTCAAATCCGGCGATCTGGTGATCTTCACCGCCGATCACGGCAACGATCCCACATGGCGCGGCACCGATCACACCCGCGAGCGCGTGCCGCTTCTGGCGGCTGGACTGGGTGCCCGCGCCTTGGGGTTGCGGGCTTTTGCTGATGTGGCGGCCTCGGTCGCGCAACATCTAAATATCCCCAACCAAGGGACCGGAGTGTCGTTTCTATGACCCCCAAACTGGAATTGCACCTGCATCTGGAAGGCGCTGCCCCGCCGCGCTTTATCGCAAGCTTGGCCAAGGAAAAGCACATCGACATCGCGGGCATCTTTGCGCCTGACGGGTCCTATCGCTTTTCGGGCTTTGCCGAGTTCGTCAAAATCTACGAAGCCGCCTGCACCACTCTGACGCGCCCTGAAGATTACCAACGCTTGACCCGTGCCGTGCTGGAAGACCAAGCGCAGCACGGGGTGATCTATACCGAAATCTTCCTGTCGCCCGACTTTTGCGGTGGCCGCGATCGCGGCGCGTGGCGCGAATATCTACAAGCCGTCCGCGAAGAGGCGGCGGCGCTGGAGCGCGAGGTGGGCATCACCATGAAAGCTATCGCCACCTGCATCCGCCACTTTGGCCCCGACAAAGCCCGCCAAACCGCGCGGTGTGCGGCGGAAACGGCGGGGGATTTTCTGGTGGGCTTTGGCATCGCGGGGGTGGAAACCATGGGCAAGCTGAAAGACTTCCGCTGGAGCTTTGATGCTGCCCGTGAGGCGGGCCTAAAACCTACCGTCCATGCGGGCGAATGGGCCGGCCCATCCGAAGTGCGCGACGCTTTGCGCGATCTGGGGGCGCAGCGCATCGGCCACGGCGTGCGGGCGATCGAAGATCTAGCACTAGTCGATGAATTGGCCGAACGCGGCACGGTGCTGGAATGTTGCCCGGGGTCGAACGTGGCTTTGGGCATCTATCCCAGCTTTCGCAAACACCCCATTGGAGAGCTGTACCATCGCGGCGTCAAAGTCACCGTTTCCACCGACGATCCGCCGTTCTTTCACACCAATTTGACGCGCGAATACGAGATGCTGCACGAAGCCTTTGACTGGGATGAGGGCGTCTTTGCCACGCTTAACCGCACAGCGCTTGACGCGGCCTTCTGTGACACCGATACCAAAGACAAAATCGCCAAGCGGCTGGAGGCTGCCCATGTTTGAAAACCTAACCATCGTCACCCATCCTTTGGTGCAGCACAAGTTGACGCTGATGCGCGAAAAAGATACGTCCACCGCGTCGTTCCGCCAGCTTTTGCGCGAAATCAGCCTGCTCTTGGCCTATGAAGTCACCCGCGAATTGCCGATGACGACAAAAAAGATCCAGACCCCGATCTGCGAGATGGACGCCCCCGCGATTGACGGCAAGAAACTGGCGCTGATCTCGATCTTGCGGGCGGGCAATGGGCTGCTTGACGGGATTTTGGAACTGATCCCCGCCGCGCGGGTGGGGTTTGTCGGCCTGTACCGCGATCATGAAACGCTGAAACCGGTGCAATATTACTACAAAGTGCCCGACCAGTTGGACGAGCGCATCTGTATTGTGGTTGATCCGATGTTGGCCACCGGCAATTCCAGTGCGGCGGCGGTGAAATTGTTGAAAGGCTCCGGCGCGCGCAATATCCGCTTCCTTTGCCTTCTGGCAGCGCCTGAAGGCATTCGCCACATGAACGCCGAACACCCCGATGTGCAGATCGTCACGGCATCCGTCGACAGCCATTTGAACGAGAATGGCTATATCGTGCCGGGCTTGGGCGATGCGGGCGACCGAATGTTTGGTACGAAGTAGCCTAGCCCGCGCATATCCCCTGCAACCGGATCCAGTCATTGTCTGACAGGATCGGCGCGGGCGAGATCCCCTTGAAGGGATCCTCCGCGATTAACCGCGCGGTGCTTTTACCGCTTGGGTCAAGGCTGCGGGCATATCCGCCCGAGGATAGTCCGATTTGCTTGAACTTTTCCAACAACACAGCGTCGGGTAACGCCAATATTTTGGTATTCAACAAGTTTTCAGCATAGCCCGCCAGTCCATCAAGGGGCAGGTGGCCCGTGGTCAGCAACCGCACGGTTGCAGCCAAGCCCGCATGGCGCAAGATCGCAATGACCGGGTCGTCGATATCGGCCCGCAGCAGTGCCGCCAGTATGGAACCGGCCAAAGGCTCGGCATCCTCGGCCCCGATGATCAACGCGTTAGAGACCAGAACAATCCCCCCCGGCAAGGCCAAGGCCCCCGCAACGCCATCGCGCACCACGACAATTTCGCCCAATCCCTGCCCTGACAGCTTTTGTGCCAAAACCCCCCCCCCCCCCCCCCCCCCCCCCCCCCCCCCCCCCCCCCCCCCCCCCCC
>CANIKY010000021.1 GCA_947468085.1 Paracoccaceae bacterium
CCCCCCCAATCAGGCTGAGCGTGAGGGTCATCACCAGCCATTTCAGCCATTGCAGCGCAGGCGGCAGGGCTGTGTCATCCTCTGGAGGTTCGGCCATGGTTTTCTCTTCTTTCTCAGACGACTTGGGCGATGACGAGGCAATCTTGATCACCATCCCCCAAGATGCCCCCGCGCGCCTTGATAAGGCCCTTGCCGGGCTTGTGCCAGAGGGCGCGGCCCTGTCGCGCAGCCGTCTGGCGCGGATGATCGACGAAGGTGCTGTCAGCCGTGACGGGGTGTCTGTCACCGATGGCAAGGCCAAGGTGGTGATGGGCGAGGTTTACCGCATCCAGCTGGACCCGCCCGAACCTGTTGAAACCCTGCCCGAAGATATCCCGCTGACTGTCATCTGGGAAGACGGCGACCTGATCGTGATCGATAAACCCGCCGGCATGGTGGTGCACCCCGCCCCGGGCAGCCCGCGCGGCACATTGGTCAACGCCCTGCTGCATCATTGCGGCGACACGCTGTCCGGCATCGGCGGTGAACGCCGCCCGGGCATCGTGCACCGCATTGACAAGGACACCACCGGATTGTTGGTCGTGGCCAAATCCGACCGCGCCCATCACGGGCTGGCACGCCAGTTCGAAGACCACTCGGTCGCACGCCGCTATCTGGCCGTGGCGCATGGCACCCCCTCCGCATCGGACCCACGCCTGAGGGGTTTGCGCGGGATTACGATGGAGGCGGGCGGAATTCTGCGCATCGCCACCGAACTGGCCCGCCACAAAACTGACCGCCAGCGCCAAGCCGTGGTCTGGAACGGCGCGGGCCGCCATGCTGTCACCCGCGCCCGCGTGATGGAGGATTTTTCGGGCGGCGCGTCCCTTGTGGAATGCTGGCTGGAAACGGGGCGCACCCATCAGATTCGCGTGCACATGACCTATGCGGGCCATGGCTTGTTGGGTGATGGCACCTATGGCGGCACGCGGCGCTTGGCACCCAAGGTTTTCGGACCAGAGGCGGCAGAGCTTGCCAACACCTTCCCCCGCCAAGCCCTGCACGCCGCAACCTTGGGGTTTGAGCATCCGGTGACAGGCGAAAATCTGTCGTTTACCTCGCCGCTGCCCGCTGACCTGACGGCTTTGATTGTAGCCCTGCGGGGGGCGGCTTAAGGCCCATGCCGCGGCCCTTTTGTGCAAGGGCGAACGAAAACCGCTTCATCGGACGTTAACATCTTTGTGATGACGTCAGCCGTGTTCGCAACGACATAGATCAAGGCGGGGCTTGAACCTGTGGGGCAAGCTTCTTACGTTCCAACCACACGTTTTCGGGGGCGCAATCGCACCGGAGAGTTCTGAAAAGGGGGCGTCTATATGAGCACCTATGCCAATCTGCCTGCACCCAGCCCCGAACAGGGGCTGAACCGCTATATGCAGGAAATCCGCAAGTTCCCGCTGCTGGAACCGCAAGAAGAATACATGTTGGCCAAGCGTTGGGTCGATCACCAAGACACCCAAGCCGCCCATAAAATGGTCACCTCGCACCTGCGATTGGCGGCCAAAATCGCCATGGGCTACCGCGGCTATGGCTTGCCGCAGGCTGAGGTCATTTCCGAAGCTAATGTGGGCCTGATGCAAGCCGTCAAACGGTTTGATCCCGAAAAGGGTTTTCGGCTGACGACCTATGCCATGTGGTGGATCCGCGCCTCGATACAGGAGTATATCCTGCGGTCTTGGTCGTTGGTGAAATTGGGCACAACCTCGGCCCAGAAAAAGCTGTTTTTCAACCTGCGAAAGGCCAAGGCCAAGGTTGGCGCGCTAGAGGAAGGCGATCTGCGGCCTGAAAATCTGGCGCTGATCGCCAAAGACTTGGCCGTAAGTGAGGCAGAAGTGACCTCGATGAACCGGCGCTTGTCGGGCAGCGATGCGTCTTTGAACGCAACTGTCGGCTCGGACGGCGAAGGCACAACCCAATGGCAGGATTGGCTGGAAGACGAAGACAGCGATCAGGCGGGTGATTATGCGGAAAAGAATGAATTCGACACCCGCCACGCCTTGTTAATGCAGGCCATGTCAGCGTTAAACGAACGCGAAAAAGACGTGCTGCAAAAGCGCCGTCTGGCCGAGACGCCCATCACGCTGGAGGAGTTGTCCGAAAGCTATAGCGTCAGCCGCGAACGCATTCGCCAGATCGAAGTGCGCGCCTTTGAAAAGCTGCAGACAAAGATGCGCGAGCTGGCGATGAAAAAGGGCATGGTCGTGCCAGCCTAAAACGGCTGGGCGGTCTTGGTTGCAACCCTGCCCGCCCGCGCGTATCACCGCGCCCAATCCATCGAAGGAGCGGACCATGAATATGCTCGACACGTTTATCAAACCGATGCACCCTGAAGGGCGCAAATTTGTTGGCATCTTTGGCGTGATCACCTTGGGGCTGTTTTGGCTTTGGGAACCGCTGGGGTGGATCGGTCTTGGCCTGACGATCTGGTGCTATTACTTCTTTCGCGACCCAAAAAGGTCGGTGCCCTTGGGCGATAGCTTGGTTTTAAGCCCTGCGGACGGGATCATTTCGCTGATCGAACCCGCTGTACCGCCGCCAGAACTTGGCATGGGGCCGCTGCCGCTGACGCGTGTTTCGGTGTTTATGTCGGTCTTTAACTGCCATGTGAACCGCATGCCCGTGGGCGGCAAGATCGAGGTGATATCCTACCGTCCGGGTACTTTCGTGAATGCCTCGCTGGACAAAGCCTCGGTCGATAACGAACGCAACGCGCTGTTGATCGGCATGGAGGATGGCACCCGTGTCGCCGTGGTGCAGATTGCGGGCCTGATTGCCCGACGGATCGTGTGTTTCACCAAGCCGGGTGCGGCGTTAAGGGCAGGCGACCGCTTTGGCTTGATCCGCTTTGGCTCGCGCTTGGATGTTTACCTTCCCGCTGGCGTGGCCCCCATGGTGGCGCTTGGCCAGACAATGATTGCGGGGGAAAGCATCCTTGCGGACCTGTCTTCGTCCGCGCCCGCCCGCCCAGCGCGGAGCGTTTGATATGCCAGAGCCGCGCGGCCCCTCGGAGCTGAATCTCGTTCAGCTTTTGCCCAATCTGATGACGATTGCGGCGATGTGTTCGGGGCTGACGGGCATAAGGTTTGCCACCACCGGCCAGTTCGGCGCGGCGGTGGCGATGATCTTGGTGGCGGCGCTGCTGGACGGCCTAGATGGCCGCGTCGCGCGCCTTTTGCGCAGCGAATCCGAGATTGGGGCAGAGTTGGACTCGCTGGTGGATTTCGTCAACTTTGGCGTGGCGCCGGGGTTGATTGTTTACTTGTGGGGCCTGCACGGTGTGCAAAGTGGTGGGTGGATTGCGACCTTGATTTACGCCACCTGCTGCCTTTTGCGTCTGGCACGGTTCAACATCGGAAACCGGTTGCACAGCGACAAAGTGGCTGAGGCTGCTGGTGAAAAGCAGGCGGCAGACTTCACGGGCGTGCCCTCTCCGGCAGGGGCGATGCTGGCGATGTTGCCGATGTATGTGTCTTTCATGCTGCCTGACGCCCCGCAGGTGCCGTCTTGGGTTTTGGCGATTTATATTGTGCTGATCGGCGGGCTGATGATCAGCCGCATTCCCACGCCCTCGTTCAAATCTGTGACGGTCTATGCCGACAGCGTGCGCTTTGTTGTGGTGGGCTTTGTGGCGGTGGTGGCTGCCCTATTAACCTTTCCGTGGCAGACCATGGTGGCGGTAGCGGTGGGATATATTCTGATTTTGATCAAATCGGCGTGGCAGTTTCGCAAGAATCGCAAAGGTTTGCGCGGGCTTTGACGGGTTGCGCCTTGAACGACGCCCCCGTTCTTTCTACGGTTGGCCAAACCTTGGAAGGAGATTTTCATGTCAGCCGTTAAATGGGGCGTGCTTGGTGCCGCCAAATTTGCCCTTGATCACATGGCCCCGGCCATCCACGCAGCCTCTGGCGCGCAGCTTTACGCGCTGGCGACCCAGTCGCCTGAAAAAGCCGCGGGGTTTGCGGCCTTTTGCCCCGGCCTAAAGGTGCATTCCAGCTACGAGGCACTGCTTTCTGACCCCGAGGTTGAGGCCGTCTATATTCCCCTGCCCAACCACTTGCATGTGGAATGGACGCTGAAAGCCTTGGCCGCTGGCAAACATGTGCTGACCGAAAAGCCCATCGCCATGAAAGCCGCCGAGATCGACAAGATCATCGCCGCCCGTGATGCCGCCAAGAAACTGGCCGCCGAGGCCTATATGATCGTCTTCCATCCCCAATGGCTGCGCGCCAAGGAACTGGTCGAACAGGGCGCAATTGGTACTGTCACCCATGTCGATGCGGCGTTTTCTTATGACAACCGCGCCGATCTGGGCAATATCCGCAACCGCGCCGATGCGGGCGGTGGCGGCATTCGTGATATTGGCGTTTATACCTATGGCTCGGTACGCTTTGTGATGGGCGCGGAACCTGTCGAGCTTCAAAGCCGCATCCGGCGCGAAAATGACGTCGATGTCTGGGCGCAAGTGACCAGCGTGATGGCAGGCCCGAAGGGCAAGTTCACTTATTCCGCGATGACCTCGATGCGGCTTTATAATCGGCAGGAAGTGGTGTTTCAGGGCGACAAGGGCATGATCCGCGTTGCCAATGGGCCGTTTAACGCCGGCGTGCATGATCAAGCGCAAGTGGAACTGCACCAACCCGGCGGCAAGCTGTCGATTGATCGTTTCCCCGGTGTGAACCAGTACAAGCTGCAGGTCGAAGCCTTCAGCCGCTCAGTCCGCACGGGTGCGCCCTATGCCTGCCCGCTGGAATTTGTGCGTGGCACGCAGGCGATGATCGACTGGGCCTTTAAGGTGGAAACTGCGGTGGCAATTTAAGCTTTTTGGGAGGGGGCCAAGGCACAGCTTTGGCCCCTAACCCAACCTATCTTGCGCAAGATTTGTTTTAGATCAACGCATAGGCCCCGATCTGCTGACATTCTATCCTCCAACCCTGTTGGAGGATCCCATGAAAAAACTGCGCACCCTGTATCTGATTGCATCTGAAGACGAGTTCCGTCTGGTGCAGACCCATGACCCCGATTGGGCGCTGATTGCCAGCCATAAGGCGGGTGCCGATGCGCATCATTACATCCATGACATCATGGACGCTTTGGCGGCCGAATGGGCCAGCGCCAAGCATGACCGCATCGTCATTGCTGCTGGCCCAAAGCTTTTGGGCGAGGTGCGCGCGCATCTGCCCAAGGCCCTGCGGGCCCATGTTGCGGCCGAACTGCATAAGGATCTGGCCAAGATCCCCCTGCATGATCTGCCGTCTCATTTTGCCCAAGTCGCTGAAACCTTGGCTTAGGCCTCCATCGCCTCCAGCTCGTCGATAAAGCCCGCGATCATCGACAACCCGCGATCCCAGAACTTGGGGTCGCTGGCATCAAGGCCAAAGGGCGCGAGCAGGTCTTTGTGGTGTTTTGATCCGCCAGCTTTGAGCATGTCGAAATACTTATCCTCAAACCCTTCCATCCCGTCGGCATAAACCGCATAAAGCGCATTCACGAGGCCATCGCCAAAGGCATAGGCATAGACGTAGAAGGGCGAGTGGATGAAGTGCGGGATATACGACCAGAAGGTCTGATAGCCTTCCATAAACTCAAACACCGGCCCTAAGGATTCGGCCTGAACGCTCATCCAAAGGGCATTGATGCCTTCGGGTGTTAACTCCCCATCGCGCCGCGCGGCGTGAAGTTTGCATTCAAAGTCGTAAAAGGCGATCTGGCGGACGACTGTGTTGATCATGTCTTCCACCTTGCCCGCCAGCAGGGTCTTGCGTTCGGCCTTGGTTTTGGCCTGATCCAAAAGCTTGCGGAAGGTCAGCATCTCGCCAAAGACCGAGGCCGTTTCGGCCAGCGTCAGCGGGGTTGATGACAGAAGTTCGCCCTGTCCTGCCGCCAGAACCTGATGCACGCCGTGGCCCAATTCATGCGCCAGCGTCATCACATCGCGCGGTTTGCCAAGGTAGTTGAGCATGACGTAAGGGTGCACTGTCGTGACGGTTGGATGGGCGAAAGCGCCGGGTGCTTTGCCGGGCTTCACGCCGGCATCAATCCAGCCCTTGGTAAAGAAGGGGGCGGCCAGATCGGCCATGCGGGGGTCAAAGGCGGCGTAGGCCGACGACACAGTTTGCACCGCCTCGTCCCAGCCCACCAGCCGCGGGATTTCTTCGGCCAAGGGCGCGTTGCGGTCCCAGACCTGCAGCTTGTCCAGCCCCAGCCATTTGGCCTTAAGCGCGTAATAGCGGTGCGACAGTTTGGGATAGGCTGCCACCACAGCGTTGCGCAGCGCCTCGACCACTTCGGGTTCGACATGGTTGGACAGGTGCCGCCCTGCTTGGGCCGAGGGCATTTTGCGCCAGCGGTCGTGGATTTCTTTTTCCTTGGCCAAGGTGTTGGTGATGCGGGCGAAAAGCTTGACGTTTGCGGCGAACACATCCGCCAAGGCATGGGCCGCCGCTTCGCGCTTGGTGCGGTTGGCGTCGGTCAGAAAGTTCAGCGTGGCTTCTAGTGACAATTCTTCCGGCTCGCCCGCCACCTTGAACATCAAGGCGGCTATCGTCTCGTCAAACAGCTTGTTCCAAGCCGACGCGCCCACGACCGAGGTGTCGTGTAAGAACTGCTCCATCTCGTCTGACAACTGATGCGGGCGCATGGCGCGCATGCGGTCAAACACCGGCTTATAGCGGGCGAGGGCGGCGTTTTGCGCCAAAAGGTCGGCCAGATGGTCTTCTTCCAACCGGTTGAACTCCAGCGTGAAAAACACCAAAGCAGCGGTGAAATCGGTGATCTGGCCTTCGGCATCGGCCATGAACTTGGCGCGGTCGGCATCAAGCGTGTTTTGGTAGTAACGCAGACCTGCGTAAGACATGACGCGCCCGCCAATGGTCTCGATCCGCTCGTAGGTTTGCACGCAGTCCAGCATCTGATCGGCCGACAGGCTGGCAAGCTTGCCCTGATAGCTTGCCCCAAAGCCCGCGCAGTTTTCTTCCAGCCACGCCATGTCGCGGCCAAATTCGGCGCTGTCGGGGCTGGGGTACAGGTCGGTCAGATCCCAATCGGGCAGGTTCGCAAAGCTGCCTGCGGAACCGGCGGCGTTGGCGTCAAGGACGTGGCGGAATTTGGGGAACATGGCGACCTCTGAGTGGCTTTGCTTCTATGTAGGGGGGCTGGGGGTGAATGGAAACCTCGTTTTAGCGGAAAGGGAGATGGATATTTGGGCAAGTATGAAAGGGGAAGGGTTGGTTAGGTGTGTTGGGCCAAGAGGGCAGACAGGGGCGGCACGTCGCAGGCTTGCACAACTTTCGCCCATGCGATCACCCGCCCGCCCACAAGGTCGATGCCCGATTTGCGGCGTGCATTGGGGGTGATGCCGTCGAAGGCCAGTTCGAACACTTGGGTCGGGGCCACTTGCCGCAGGGGGCCAAAGCGGTCGGTGACATGTGCTCGCGCCCAAGCCAGAAGGGCGGGGGTTTGCGGCAAGGTCACGCGCAAGCGGGTCAAAGGCACCAAGGTATTGTCATGGGGCAGGGCAAAGGTGGCTTCGGGGCCGGAGGGGTCGATGAGGGTCAAGATCGCCAGACAGCGCCCGGGGGTTTGGGGGCCGGTTTGGGGCAGGGCCAGTTTGGTGCGAAAGGTGCCGGTGGCGAGGCGGTTCAGAATCGTGCGTGCTTTGGGTGGAAGAGTGCGAGAAAGGGCCAGATAGGCTGGGGCTGAGGTAAGGCTGGCCAGTGCCTCGGTTAAGGTTGGCGCGGTGGCGGTGGTGGGTGGGGGTAAAAGAAGGGCTGCGAGTTCGGCCTTGTCTGGGCAGGTTTTCAGGCAGGCTTCGATCAGGAAGGCCGGGGTGTTGGTGGCTTTGGCCACCCAGTCCAGCAAGGTGGCGGGTGGGGCCAAGCGTTTGGGGCGTTGGCCGGATAACAAGCGCAGGGCGGTTGCGCCGTCTTCGGGGCCGACTTCGGCCTGATAGGCTGCGAAGGCCTGCGGCTGCGGTGCGCCTTGGGCGACAAGGCGGGCAAAGCGGATCATGAAAGCGCCTGCGCTGACAGGCCTTGGGCGCGCAGCCATTGGGCGAAAGGGCCGGTGGAGCCGTGCAGTGTATAGACCTGTTCTGCGCCTGTGGCTGTCACTGCCGCGTTCAATCCCGGCCAATCGGCGTGGTCCGACAGCACAAAGGCCGCCGACGTCCCCTTGCGTCGTGCCGCCAGCGCCATCCAGCCAGAGGCTGCCCCCACCTGATGCGGGCCCAAAGCCAGCGCCCAATCCGAAGCCATGGCATTGGGCGTGGCGATCACCAGCGCCCCTTGGGGCGGCGGGGTGTTCCCCAGTGGCATGGTGGGCGGCAGGCGGTAGCCTTGGCGGCGCAAAACCTCGGTCACGCCTTCTACCACGGGATGGGTGCAGATCGGGCCTAAACCCGCCAAACCTGCCATCAAGCGCTGTGCCTTGCCAAAGGAATAGGCCAGCAGCACCGAGGCCACCCCGCGCGCTGCATTGGCCTGCCACCAAGCGGCGATCTGGCCCATCACCTCGGCCTCGCGCTGCCAGTGAAAGATCGGCAGGCCAAAGGTGGTTTCGGTCAGGAAGGTGTGGCAGCGCAGCGCCTCAAACGGCTCGCACAGCGCATCGGGCGCGGTCTTGTAATCGCCCGAGGCGACCCAGACCTCTCCCCCCCGTTCGATCCTGATCTGGGCCGATCCGGGCACATGGCCTGCGGGATGAAAGCTGACAGTGACACCACCAATCTGGCGCGCCTCGCCATAGGCAATCCCTTCGGCCGCGATCTTGCCCAGACGGTGGCGGATGACGGGCAGGGCTTGATGGGTGCACAGATAGGTTCCCATACCGCGGGCCGCGTGGTCAGAATGGCCGTGCGTGATGAGCGCGCGGGGCACGCGGCCCATCGGGTCAATGTGAAAATCCCCATCTGGGCAAAACAAGCCTTGGGGAGTTTGGATAACAAGGGGCGCGCGCGTCATCTTGCAAAGTTAGCGCAAAGGCCGGGGAGGTTTCATCCGCATTCTGCGGCAAAACAGCGCCGTTTTGCATTTTTTCAGTGCACTGTTTGGGGTCAAAGCGCGGGGCAAGGGCGCGCCCTTGTGATGGGTTTGTCCACACCAGTCATGAGCGTGCGCCCCCCGCACCCCCCCAGAGTATCTGAACCCAGATGAAAGGAGTTAGGTTTGGGGAGAAAACAGCGCCACGCAGTCGGCGATGAAGGCAGCGCGGGGCAGGGGGCGCTCCATCAGGATTTCGTGTTCAGCGCTGGGGAAAAGCCTTAAGCGGCCGGACTTCCATGCCTTCATGCGGGCGTGGATGGGGTGCGTGTCGACGATACGCTCCAGACTGCCCAAGGCACATAGGCAGGGTAGGGGCGGTGAAGGCAGTTGGCGCAGCGCGTGGCATTCGGCCAAGGCGGCGCGCAGCCACCCAAAGCTGGGGCCGCCAAGCGACAGGTCTGGGTGCGCTTGGGCTTGGGCGCGCATATAGTCCCAATGCCCAGCGTCGCGCGTCAGAGAGTTTCCTGCGAAGGGCGCTTCCAGCACATAGGTCATGGGGCCGGTGCCCGGGGCATAAAAGTGGTCGAACGACAGATAGCGCGAGGCGATGGAGAGGGCATTGGCCATCGGCCTTGTCCAAGCTGACAGCAAAATCCCCCACATCGGTGCCGAAAAAGCCACGGCTTCAAACGGCAGGCGGCGGATCAGGGCGCGCAGGCCGATGGCACCCCCCATCGAATGGGCCAAAAGGAAATAAGGCTGGGGCAGGCCTTGGGCCTTGGCAAAATCAAGAATTGCGTCAAGGTCTTCTTGATATTCGCCAAAATCGCCGACATGGCCGACCTTTGGGTCTGCCAAGGCGCGGGCCGACATGCCTTGTCCGCGCCAATCCAACGTCAGCGTGGCAAAGCCCGCCTTGGCAAAATCAGCGGCAGTGCGGCCATATTTTTCGATATACTCGGTGCGGCCCGGCAGCAGAATCACGGTACCTTTGGCAGCATCTGTCGCCCAAAACCCTGCGCGAATGCGTGTGCCGTCAGAGGTTTTGAGCCAGACTGCACGCCCATCCATCGGGCCTTGCGCCAGAGCATTGTCCAGCGGTGCGGCATTCATCGCAGGGCCTGCCCTAGTTTCATCGCCAAGGTTATAGGCCCCTCTAGGGCTAATTTTCCTGACATATAGGCTGTGGCGGCAGACATCTCACCTGCCAAAAGGGCTTGGAAAACGTCAGTTGTGGCTGTTAGCGTCACTTCGGCTGGATCATCGCCCGCACGCACACCCGCAGCATCCACCATGATCGCCCCTTCGCCCAAAAAGACAAACTTGGCCACACCGTCAAAGCCCGCGCCCAGCTTGCCTGACAGGGCTTTCATCGCGGCGTCGATCACTTTGCTCATCAAAGGCTCCATTCTTTCGAGGGCAGCACTGGCGTTTGCCGCGCTATACGCTAGTTTGACCCTTATGAAAGCCCTGCGCCAGCTTGCCAATGGTATCGTTGTGGCCGTTCTGCTGTTTGGGGCGGGACTGGCACCGGTTTGGGCTGATTCTGCGCGGCTGGATCGGCTGTTTTCCCAACTTCAAAGCGCCGATGAAGCTGATGCCGCAACCATCACGCAAGACATCTGGCTGGAATGGTCAAAGTCCGGGTCAGCCGCGATGGATTTGCTGCTAAAACGGGGGCAAAAAGCCTTGGCTGCGGGCGACATTCCAAGTGCTGTGGACCACCTGTCTGCCTTGATCGACCACGCGCCCGATTTTGCCGAAGGCTACAACATGCGTGCCACCGCCTATTTCCAGATGGGTGAGTTGGGCCTGTCGCTGGCCGATGTGGCCAAGACCCTTGCGCTGAACCCTCGCCATTTTGGCGCCCTATCCGGCCTTGGCATGATCTTTGAGGAGCTGAACGAGCTTGACAAGGCCTTGGAGGTTTACCGTGCGGCGCTAAAGCTCAACCCGCATCTGGCAAGCGTGCAAGAGGCGGTCAAACGCTTGGACGCGCAACTGGGCGGGCAGGAGCTGTAAGTGCACGAACCTTCACGGGTGATGGCGGTCCTTGGGCCGACCAATACCGGCAAAACCCATTACGCCATCGAAAAGATGCTGTCGCACCGCACTGGCGTCATTGGCCTGCCGCTGCGCCTTTTGGCGCGTGAGGTTTATGAGCGCATTGTCAAGCTGCGCGGCCCTTCGGTGGTGGCGCTGGTCACGGGTGAAGAACGGATTGTGCCTGACCACCCGCTCTACTGGGTGGCCACGACCGAGGCGATGCCGCTGGAGATTGGTGCAGACATTGTGGTTGTCGATGAAATCCAGCTTTGTGCCGACCCTGAACGCGGCCATGTCTTTACCAACCGACTGCTGCACGCGCGCGGATTGTTGGAAACGCTGTTCTTAGGGTCTGACACGATGCGCCCTGCCATTGCGGGCCTGATCCCGGCCGTGCAGTTTATGCGCAAAGAGCGGATGTCCACCCTGACCTTTGCAGGTTCGAAAAAGATAAGTCTAATGCCAGAACGCTCGGCAATTGTCGGATTTTCGGTTGAAAATGTCTATGCCATCGCGGAATTGATTCGCCGCACCAAGGGCGGCTGTGCGGTTGTGATGGGGGCCTTAAGCCCGCGCACGCGCAACGCGCAGGTTGCGATGTATCAAAACGGCGAGGTGGATTATCTGGTCGCGACCGATGCCATCGGCATGGGGCTGAACCTTGATATCAAACACGTGGCCTTTGCCTCCACTGCCAAATTTGATGGGCGCAGGATGCGAATGTTGACTGTGCAAGAGATCGGCCAAATCGCGGGCCGCGCCGGACGGCACACCGAAAACGGCACCTTTGGTGTCACAGGTGAAGCGCGGCCTTTTGACGAGGAAGAGATCGAGGCCATCGAAGCCCATCGATTCCAACCTGTGCGCAAACTGATGTGGCGCAATGCTGATCTGGATTTCGCCTCGGCCGAGCGGTTGATACGGTCGCTGGAAAAGCCGACCTTTGACCCTTGGCTGTCACGCGCCCGCGATGCCGATGATGTCTTGGCGCTGAAATACCTGTCAGCCTTGCCTGAGGTCATCGAAAAACTCACCGGTCCGCAGCGCGTGCGCCTGCTTTGGGATGTCTGCCGCGTGCCCGATTTTCGCAGCGCATCGGATAACGAACACTTCTCGCTTTTAACCCGCCTTTTTGAATTTCTGACCGGTCGTGGTCTGTCGCAGACGCGAATCCCCTCGGATTGGTTGAAAAAAGCCATTGAACGCATCGACAAACCGGGCGGCGACATTGACACCATCTCAAAACGTCTGGCCTATATGCGCACTTGGACTTATGTATCCCAGCGTAAAGGCTGGCTTGAGGATGAAAGCCATTGGCGCGAGGAAACTCGTGCGGTAGAAGATCGCTTGTCAGATGGCCTACACGTGGCGCTGACGCAAAGATTTGTTGATCGGCGCACCAGCGTGTTGCTGCGGCGGTTGAAGCAGAAGGAGACCCTCGTGGCCGAGGTGAATGACAAAGGCGAAGTCACGGTAAGTGGCGAATTTGTGGGCAAACTGGACGGGTTCCGGTTCCGGCAGGACGCGACCAAGTCGCCAGAAGAGGCGCAGACCCTGCGGCAGGCGGCTCTTGGGGCGCTTAAGCCCGAGTTTCACCTGCGCGCGGACCGCTTTTATAACGCGCCAGACACCGAGATGGATTATTCCACCCAAGGTGGCCTGATGTGGGGCAGTTCTGCCGTGGGCAAGCTGGTCAAAGGGGCCGAGGCCCTGCGCCCGCAGGTTGAAGTCTTTGTCGATGAAGAGGCTGGCCCCGATGTCGCCGACAAGGTCCGCCGTCGGGCGCAGCATTTCATCGACCGCAAAGTTTCGGCGCTTTTTGAACCCCTTGCCGCTATGTCGCGCGATGAGGGGCTGACGGGTCTTGCCCGCGGCTTTGCCTTCCGCCTTGTCGAGGCGATGGGTGTCATCCCGCGCGAGGATGTGGGCGAAGACGTCAAGGCTTTGGACCAAGACTCCCGTGCTGCGCTGCGCAAGCACGGCGTGCGCTTTGGCCAGTTCACCATCTTCTTGCCTTTGCTGTTGAAACCCGCCGCCACCCGCCTGCGCCTTGTGCTGTGGAGCTTGTGGTCGGGCCTGCAAGAGTTCCCCGAAAGCCCCCCACCCGGTTTGGTGACGATCCCCAACTTGGCCGAAGTGCCGCGCACCCATTATACGCTTTCGGGCTATCACCCCTCGGGCACACGGGCGATCCGGATTGATATGCTGGAACGTTTGGCTGATATCTTGCGTACGAAAGACAGCCGTGCCGGCTTTGAAGCAACGCCCGAGATGCTGTCGATCACTGGGATGACGCTGGACCAATTTGTCGATCTGATGGCCGGTTTGGGGTATAGAGGCGACAAGGGCGAAAGGGCCAAGGCCAAAGCCGCGCCTGTCGTCGAAGTTAAGGTTGAAGAACCGGTGTCGCTGAACCCGGTGCCGGAAGAAGTGTCCTTGATCAACCCCGTGATCGAAGAGCCTGTGGCAGAAGGTGACGCTGAAGCAGAATCCCAAGCGATCCCCGAGATGGAGACGTATTTCACCTTCACTTGGGCCCCCAAACCGCGTCCGCGCCCCGAACGGCCCGCCCGTCCTGAACGCGCCCCGCGCCCCGAGCGCAGCGGCGAACCGCGTGGTGACCGCGCCCCCCGTCCAGATCGCGGCCCGCGGCCCGATCGTGGCCCAAGCAAAGACCCGGCCCCCGTGATCGAAGGGGAAACCCCGGCGGTAGAAACTGTCGCCACTATTCCCGCCACCGAACCGCGCCCGCGCCGCGAAGGCGAGCGTGGCGGATATAAGGGCGACAAACCCCGAGATGGCCAAGGCGAAGCGCGTTCCGACCGTAAACCGCGTCCGAAAGATGGCGCGCGTGACGGTGGCCGCGAGGCTCGCGAAAACCGCGACGGCGCAAAGCCCGATGCCAAACCTCAGCGCAGCTTTGAAGCCCGTCCGCCGCGTGTGGAAAAGCCGATCGACCCAGACAATCCCTTCGCCATCCTTGCGGCGCTTAAACTGCAGAAGTGATTGGCCGGGCCGGGGGCAAAGACTACCCCCTTTGACAGCCCCAAACTGCGGCTGGATAAATGGCTATGGCAGGCGCGCTTTTTCAAGGGGCGCGACCTTGCCGCCGATCTGGTTCTGGGGGGGCATCTGCGCATTAACGGCCAAAGATGCACAAAACCGGGGCATGGCTTGGCGGTTGGGGATGTTTTGACCTTTGCGCAAGGCAACCAGATTAGGGTCGTGCGGGTTTTGGCTCTTGGCCAAAGGCGCGGCCCTGCGCCCGAAGCCCAAACGCTTTTTGTTGATCTTGACGCGCCAATGGGTGCCGATAGCGCATCCTCCCTTGAATGATGCCTACACCTCGTTTACTCAGTCTATGCTGCGATTTAAGGATGGAATAGCCCCATGACCTATGTGGTGATCGATAACTGCATTGCCTGCAAATACACCGACTGTGTCGAAGTCTGTCCGGTGGATTGTTTTTACGAGGGCGAGAATATGCTCGTCATCCATCCTGATGAATGCATTGACTGCGGCGTGTGCGAACCTGAATGCCCCGCCGACGCCATCCGTCCTGATACAGAGCCGGATATGGACCATTGGGTTACCTTCAACCGCAAATATGCCGAGCTTTGGCCCGTGATCGTGACCAAGAAAGACCCGCTGCCCGAGGCTACCGAACGGGACGGCGAAAAGGACAAGCTGAAGTCCTATTTCTCGGAAGCCGCAGGCTTGGGCGGCTGATTCGCCCTCGAAACCTGCGATGTTTGGGCAAAATTGTTGAAAACTTTCCGCCGATTGTGCCAAAGGCTGCGTTTCTTTCCTTCGTGGTTCTTGGAAATTCGCAAATTTTGTGTTATAGTATGGTTACAAATAATGAAGGATGCCTGAAACCCTGTCACAGCAATTGGCTGAGGGAAGGTTTTTCCGACAAGGAAGAGGGTGCATGACAGCGGGACTTCGGGCCCGCTTCTCTCTTTGCGTTGGGTTAGGCGAAGCCGCATAGGAATGACACCATGACCAAAAACAAGAAGCCTGACTTTCATCCCAACGACTTTGTTGTCTATCCTGCGCATGGCGTGGGCAAGATCGTGTCGATCGAAGAGCAAGATATCGCCGGCATGCGGCTTGAGCTGTTCGTCATATCTTTTGAAAAAGACAAAATGACCCTGCGGGTGCCTACTCACAAAGCCACCGACATTGGGATGCGCTCGCTCTCTTCGCCGGATCTGATCTCGAAGGCGCTGGAGACGTTGAAAGGCAAGGCCCGTGTCAAGCGCGCCATGTGGTCGCGCCGCGCGCAGGAATACGAGCAGAAGATCAACTCTGGTGATCTGATGGCTATTGCTGAAGTGGTGCGCGACCTGCACCGCACCGATGACCAGCGCGAGCAATCCTATTCAGAACGCCAGTTGTACGAGGCGGCGCTGGAACGCCTGACCCGCGAAGTGGCGGCGGTTGCTGGTGTCGATGAGGCTGGCGCGCAAAAGAAGGTCGGCGAAGTGCTTGTCGGCCGCGCCGCCTGATCGCTTTTTTTCGGCACAAAGGCGGCCTTTTGGGGCCGCCTTTTGCATGTCGGGAATGCCTGCCAAAGTGTCTGCCGTGTCTGGCCATTTTTCCCCGCCCAAGCTACCCGTTGCCCATCTGCACCGGAGGCAAGATTGACCCATAGGCCCGCCACTCTCACCGATATTCGCAGCCTATTGGCGCAGTTGCCCTTGGCCGATTCGGCCGCCACCCAAGCGGCTTTGACCCGCAATGGGCAGTTGACCAAGCCGCCCGGCGCTTTGGGCCGACTGGAAGATCTGGCCATCTGGCTGGCGGGCTGGCAAGGCACAGATACCCCCCGCATCCAAGCGCCGCAGATTGCGATCTTTGCGGGCAACCACGGGGTTGTGGCGCAGGGCGTGTCGGCCTTTCCACCGGAAGTGACCGTGCAGATGGTCGCCAATTTCACCCACGGTGGGGCTGCCATCAACCAACTGGCCAAGACATTCGGTGCCACGATGACCGTCAACGCCATTGATCTTGACCGTCCAACCGCCGATTTCACCCAAAGCGACGCGATGAGCGAGGCTGACCTGATGGCAGCGTTGCTGGTGGGTTGGGATGCCGTAGACCCCAAAGCCGACCTTTTGGTTCCCGGTGAAATGGGGATTGGCAACACGACTGCGGCCGCTGCAATATCCTTTGCTCTGTTTGGCGGTACTGCGGAAGATTGGGTCGGGCGGGGCACGGGGGTAGATGACGCTGGCCTTGCCCGCAAGGCCAAGGCTGTGAAGGCGGGGGTAGGCCGGCTGACCTCGCGCGATCCTTTGGCTGTTCTGGCAGCGGTGGGGGGGCGCGAGATTGCTGCCATGGCGGGGTCCATGCTGCGCGCACGCACCTTGCGCATTCCAGTCATTCTGGACGGATTTATCGCCTGTTCCGCTGCAGCCATCCTGCACACATCCGCTGCTGGTGCTTTGGATCACTGCGTCGCAGGCCATGCCAGCGCCGAAGCGGCCCATACCCGATTGCTGTCCGCGCTAAGCAAACAGCCCCTGCTGTCGCTCGGTCTGCGCTTGGGGGAAGGGTCAGGTGCGGCCTTGGCGATCGGCATCGTGCAGGCGGCAGCCGCCTGTCATTCTGGGATGGCGACCTTTGCCGAGGCGGGCGTCGCCGCAGGCTAAGGGCGGGGTCAAGGCCTTAGCCCTTTAAGGCCCTAAGGCATTGAAAGTGTGATGATCCGATTGCCTTTTTGGTATTTCACCGCATCGCTCGTGATACCCGCAATCCGGCCGCCTTCGACCGAATCGCCCATTTGCACCTTCTTCACCTGCCCACTCATCATTCTGATCATCGCATAGCGGTTGGCTTGTGTGCCAAAGATGCCTAACAGGGCAACCCGATTGGTCTTAAGGGCGTTGACCTCGGTCGCTTGCTTGGCGACCGAAGCATTCGTGGGCAAGGTTGGCGCAAGCGTTTCTACCTCGGCCTCGGGCTCGGCTACGGGAAGTTCGGGGGCGAGTTGGTCCTCGGTCGGGGCTTGGTTCAAGGCGACGGCCAAGGCATCGTCAATTCCTTTAGACACATCTGCCGGCCGCGCGGGCGGTATGGGCGAGGAGGCCAGCGCAAATCCTTCGGCCAAGGGTGCCTTTGACGCAGGGCTGGACGTGGTCAGATCGGCGGGGCGGGCTTGGGGCCGCAAGCTGGCAAAGCGGCTCTCCGGGGCAACATTCTCAGGGTCGGTTGGAGCCACGGTCACGGGCACCAGATCAACGGGCCGCCCAAGCGGGCGTTTGCCAGCCAAACTGGGGTCTTGCACCACGACAGCCTCTTCTATCGCGACACTTGGCACCAAATCTTTCGGCCGTGCTGGGGGTGCCGTGGATGGTTTTCCGGCAAGGGTCAAATCGCCCCCTGGCGCCATGACATCTTCCGACAAGGCGGGTGGGCTGGCTGGTGAGGGATGTAAGGCAAGATTTGCCCCGTAGGGCGGCGGCGATGGCGGAAGGATCGGCGGCGTATCGGCCGCCCCCTGCAGGTCAGGCAATGCGATGGGATCTTGGCTGACGGGCGGGGTATCGACGCCTGTCGGAAAGCTTCCATCCTTTCCAGAGCTTAGTGCAGATGCGGTTGGAATGTTTTCTGCCACAAGGGCGGCGGTTGGGGCTGGGCCATCTGGGGGCGTCAGGGGCAGGCCCGCATCCGCAGTGTCAACGCTTTGGTCATCGGCAAGGGCCTCATCTTGCGCGCTGGGCACTTGAGAGGGTGTGGTTTTGGGTGTGGTGCTTTGGTTTGCTGTAATGGCGGCGGTGGAATCATCTGACAGCCCCGTGGCAGGGGCGGGAGCAGGGGTGCTATTTTGCGCCTCGTTCGTCCCAAGACTTAGGCTGGCCCAGATGGCGACTGCCCCTAAAAGGGCCACCAAAACGGCGGTCACGACCAAGACGACAAAGCGGCGCTGCTTGGGCGTTACGCCGTCCCTTGCGCTGGTGATCCTGCCAAGGGCGGCGCGGGTGCCAGCCAAGGCTACCGCGCTGCGCGACCTGCCCTTTGCTGGATTTACTGGAAGCGGTTGCCACGGAAGCGCTGCTGAAGGGCGGGCAATAGCGGTTGTCTTGGGCAGAGGTTTGGCCGCAGCCGGTCGCGCCACCCCTGTGCGTGTTGCCCCTGCCCGCGCCATTGGCGATGGGCCAAGGGCCTGCAGGCGGGCGTCGCGTGGCGCTTTGGCCTTTACCGAAGCCGCCACAGGTGCCCCCTTTTTTAAGGCCGGTGAAGGCTTTGGGTCATTGTTTGGACGCGGGTCATCGTTATCTGAATCCACGTCGACCAACATCGGAGCCTCGGGCGCTTCTGCTTCGGACGCAGGGGCTTGGTCGGGGGGTACCACAGGTTCCTGCGGCACGGCGGCGGCGTCCTTTGAGGATTGGGCCGGTGAAGGTTCGCGCACTACTGCCTGTGCCGAATCGGCAGGGCCAGCCTCGGCTAAGACACTTTCGACTGGGGCACTTTCAACCGGGGCAGTTTTGACTGGGGCAGGATCGATTGTGGCAGGTTCGACTGTGGCAGGTTCGGCTATGGCAGGATCGACTGTGGCAGGTTCGGCTATGGCGGGTTTTGCCGCCTCTGCTTCCCGAAAAGGCCCCAAGATGGGTGCGGGCAGCTCCTTGGATGTGGTGGCAGGGGGCGGATCGTTTGAGGCGTCCGCCGCAGGGACCGGATCCAATACTGCAACTGCAACGGCGGGCGCGTTGGTTTTGGCGGATGCCGCTTGGTCAACATCGACGGTGGGTGGCGTTGCGGCGCTGGCCTTGGCCTTAGGTGCATCTCGCCCCACCACGCGCACGGCTTCACTGTCTCGTTCGACCGTCTCATCCTTGGCCAAGATAGATTTTGACAGCCGCGACTGCCCAAAAAGCGGCTCACCCAGAAAAGTCCCCGCCTCGGGTACGGCAACAAAGCACACAGGGTTGAACCTGTGGTCGCGCGCGAAGGTTTCAGCCTCTTCCAACGTTTCTTTGGCAACCACCGCCACTTGCACGCCGGTTGCGGTTTCGCACCAGTCATAGGCCAATTCGTCCAGCCGGTAGGGGGTCAATCCTTCCAAGGCGGCGCCAATTCGGCGCGTGCGGGTCCACGGCTCTGCCACGGGGGCTGTGACTTTGGTGTACAGGATTTGCGCGTTTGGCAAGATCAGCTTGGTCGTTATGCCGCGCGGCGATAGGCCAAGGGCTGTAGAGCGCATGAAGGCCAAAGCTTCCCCGAAATCGGGCGCCTCTAGGGATGCATCGCCGACTTTTGTCCAGCCCCGCGACGTGCGGTGCAGCAAAGCGATTACGCTTGAGCGAAGATCAAGGGCAAAGGAAGGTTTCATGCGACGTGTCTATAACTGCCATCAGGTAATCGGTAACACTGCCCCGGATTCTTAATGACCCTACAGCAGGAAATCGCCGATTGAAAGCCAAAGCCCAAAGACTAAGCTGCACAAACCTGCGTCAGGGGCAAAGGATGCCGCTGAACCACCTTTAAAGGGGACCTTGATGCGCCTTTTGATCCGCTTTGCCGTGATGGCGGCCTTGCTATGGCCCGTGGCCTGTATGGCTGAGGGGGTTGGCACTTTGACCGTGACAGGCATGGCCACGGTTCATGCTGTGCCAGATCAGGCTATTTTGTCGCTGGGTGTCACCACAACCGGCTCTACCGCGGCGGCGGCAATGGCTGCGAACAATGTGGCTGCCTCTGCGATGATGGCGCGGCTGATTGCAGCCAAGGTGGCAGACCGAGATATGCAAACCACAGGGCTGTCGCTGAACCCAAACTGGGTGATGAATGCTGCAGGCACAGCCCAAGAGATCCAAGGTTATATTGCCAGCACGATGCTGACAGTGCGGATAGCCGCGCTTGAAACGGCAGGATCGGTGCTGGATGCGGCGATTTTGGACGGGGCGAACACGTTGAACGGCCTGACCTTTGGCTTGTCTGACCCTCACCCGATTGAGGATGAGGCCCGCAAGGCTGCCGTTGCCGATGCCGTGGCGCGCGCGCAAGTCTTGGCTGAGGCTGCGGGCGAAGATTTGGGCCGGATTCTTTCCATTACAGAAGGGGGTGGTGGGCACCAGCCCATGCCTATGCCTATGCTTTACAAAGCCGCAGCAGACAGCGCTGTGCCTTTGGCGGCGGGCGAGGTTGGGGTTTCGGCTGAGGTGACGATTGTTTGGCAGTTGGTGCCGTAAACTTTGGGGCCGCCCGACAGGCGGCCCCAAGCCATGATTGCAGAACTTTAGGCCGTTGCAGCCGTCAACGCCTGATCCAAATCGGCGATGATGTCGCGCAGATCTTCGATCCCGATCGACAGGCGCACCACGTTCGACGAGGCCCCCGCCGCAGCGCGCTGCTCGTCGCTTAGCTGGCGGTGCGTGGTGGAGGCCGAGTGGATCACCAAGCTGCGCGTATCGCCCAGATTGGCGACATGGCTGAACAGTTTCAGATGGTCGACCAGCTTGACGCAGGCGTCATAGCCGCCCTTGACGGCAAAGGTGAACAAAGCCCCCGCCCCACCCGGCACGATCATCTTCGCCAGATTGTGATAGGGCGACGATTTCAGGCCGGGATATGTGACAAAATCCACGCGCGGATCGGCCTCTAGCCATTCAGCCACCGCTTGGGCGTTTTGCACATGACGCTCCATCCGCAAAGGCAGCGTTTCGATGCCCATCAGCGTGTAATGCGCCCCTTGCGGGTTCATCGTCATGCCCAGATCGCGCAGACCCACCGCGATAGAGTGGAAGGTAAAGGCCATGCCCCCCAAAGCCGCGTGAAAGTTCAGTCCGTGATAAGCAGGCTCTGGTGCTGCCAGCGAAGGGAACTTGCCCGAGGCCGACCAGTCAAACTTGCCGCTGTCCACAACCACACCGCCGGTGACCGTGCCATTGCCGGTCAGGTATTTGGTGGCCGAATGCACCACCAATGTCGCGCCGTGTTCGATGGGGCGGCACAGGTAGGGCGTGGCGGTGGTGTTATCAACGATCAGCGGCAGGCCGTGCTGGTTGGCCACGCGGGCGATTGCATCAAGGTCTGATACAGCGCCACCGGGATTGCAGATGGTTTCGCAGAACAAGGCGCGGGTGTTGTCGTCAATGGCCGCAGCAATCGCCTTGGGATCGTCAAAATCCACCAGCTTGGCCGACCAGCCGAACTTGCGGATTGTGTTGGTGAATTGCTGGATGGTGCCGCCATACAGCTTGGTTGAGGCGACCACATTGGTACCCGGCTGCATCAGGGGAAACAGCGCCATGATCTGTGCCGCGTGCCCCGAAGAGCAGCACACAGCCCCCGCGCCCCCCTCCAGTGCGGCAACGCGGTTGGCCAAGGCCGACACGGTCGGGTTGGTCAGGCGCGAGTAGATATAGCCCACCTCTTGCAGGTTGAACAATTTGGCCGCGTGATCGGCATCGCGAAACACATAGGCCGTGGTTTGATAAATCGGCACCTGCCGTGCGCCAGTGGCGGGGTCGGGCTCGGTGCCGGCGTGGATGGCGAGGGTGTTGAAGCCTAGGGTCATGAGGTCCTCCGGAAAAAATGAATGAACCAAGGCTAGGGCAAGGGCGGCTTTCGGGCAACGGGGAAAGCAAAAGGATGGGGAATAGTCAGGATTAAACAGGCCGTCTTTTGGGTGGCCATGCCACTTGGCGCGGCCGAGTGTCAAAACCTTCGCAAGGGGGCCAACGCGTAAGCGCTTGCCTTAGGCGATGTGTTTGGGCATCTGTCGCAAATAGCGGCTTTGTCCGTGCTTTTTTTCGGTTTGGACGGCCAGCCATGACCTATGATATCTTCCTTGCCCTTTTATCCTTTGCCTTTGTCACGTCGATCACGCCGGGGCCGAACAATCTGATGCTGATGGCCTCGGGGGCGAACTTCGGCTTTCGCCGCAGCTTGGCCCATATGTTTGGCATCAGTTTGGGCCATGGGCTGATGGTGTTTTTGGTGGGCTTGGGGCTAGCGGGGATATTTGAGGCTTATCCGCCTGCCAAGCTGGTGCTCAAGGGGCTGTCGGTGGCCTATATGCTGTGGCTGGCTTGGAAGATCGCTCATGCGGCGGCCCCCGGTGCAGGGAAGGCCGGGGGAAAGCCCCTGACCTTTGTGCAGGCGGCAGCGTTTCAATGGGTGAACCCAAAGGCTTGGGCCATGGCTTTGGGGGCGATCAGTGCTTATGCCACGGGCGGGATCGGGTCGGTGCTGATCGTTTGCGTGGCCTTTTCCTGCGTCAACTTGCCGTCGATTTCCGTTTGGGTGCTGGCGGGCGAGCAGATGCGCCATCTGCTAACTGATCCGCGCCGTTTGGCCATTTTCAACTGGACGATGGCGGGGCTATTGATCGCCTCGCTTTGGCCGGTTTTGCATATGTGACAGGTTGCGAGAAGCGGGGGCCAGCCCCCCGCACCCCTTGAGCATTTGGGCCAAGATGAAGGGGTTTGGGCAGCGTCAAAGGGAAAAGGGCACAGCTTGATAGGCCACACGACCTGCGACAAGGGTCAGGCGGGTGGCAGGAGCTTGCCCCTCGGGCCAGTCTAAAAGCACGAGGTCGGCGCGCTGGCCCAAGGCAATTGTGCCGCGGTCTATCAGGCCAAGGGCGCGGGCGGGATTGGTGGATATCAGCGGCCAAAGCTGGGCCAGCGTGCCGCGCCCTTGCGAGAGCAGGCGCGCCATCGCCGACAGCATCGCGGGGTAGAAGTAGTCAGACGCAAGAATATCGCAAAGCCCGCGTTCGATCATATCGCCCGCCCCCGGCGAACCAAGATGGCTGCCACCGCGCGCGGCGTTGGGGGCACCGAAGATAATCCAATCGCCCAAGTCGCGGGCGGTTTGGGCCGCTTGGATGTTCATTGGAAATTCGCTGATCTTCGCGCCCAGATCGTGGTAGTAGCGGCGGGTTTCGGACCGGCTGTCGTCATGGCTGAGCATGGGGGCGCCCGCCGCACGGCCCATAGCGGCGACCTGATCCATGACACCTTGCACTTTGGGGCGGCGCTGCCAGATGGACCCGATCAAGCCCACAAAGTCGCTTTGGCTGAGGCCAGATCGTTTGCCCCGATCCGCCATTTTCGCAGCAAAACCGGGGCTGTCCATATCGACCACCGGAAAGGCCGGGTCATGGTCAAACGGGCGGTCTTGCAAGGCTGTGCCGGGGTGCAGCACCGCCATCGAGGTGTGGTCGTTAAAGGCGATTGAGGGCAACAATGGCCCCGCTAGGGCGCGTTCGATCAGGGCAAGCGCCTCAAAGCAAAACGTCTCCCACCGCAGTTGCAGGCGGTTTTCCACTGTCAAACGCGGGGCCAACGCCAAAAGCCCGTCCAGTACAGCGTTCCCCATGGCGACCGATCGCAGGCCCGGTTCCCACGACAGGGTAAGGGCGTGGTAGGCAGTGGCGATGCCATTGGACGCCAACTGGCGGTCGGTTTCCAAAAGGGCGGCATGGAGGGGAAAATCAACGCCGGGGCGCGGCATCAACTGCCGCTCGAACGCGTCGCCGTGAATGTCGACAAGGGCAGGGGCGAGGATTTTGCCACGCCCGTCGATGACGCGCGCGCCGTCGCGCGGGCCATCAAGGCCGCTGATCCGGCCATCTTGCACGCGCACGGACACCTGTTCAACCGCCAAAGGCAGAATGACGCGTGCACCTTCAATGACATAGGGTTTCATGCGGTCCTCTGGCAACGGATTGGACGTCACCCGTGACGCCCGCCTGTAACAAATTCATGACAAAGCGGCCGCCGGGCAGCGTTTAGTCGGCTTTCTTATCAGCCTTGGCCAAGGCTGCGGCTTTCATGCGGGCCAAAAGCGCTTCCTTGGTGTCGCGCCCGCCGCTTTGAGTGCTTTGGGTGCCTTTTTCCAGATGGCGCGGGATGCCCTTGCCGAATTTTGCATTGCCGGACTTGCTGTAATCCATGATCTTGGCCTTTCTGGGGGCTTATGGACCGCGCTTTTGCCTGAAGATGGCGTAACCCACAAGGTGCCCCGCTTGTCAGCGCCGTTTGCCCAAAGCCCCCGCTGTCAACAGGCTGACCAGCACAAAGGGCAGGGCGATGCCGTAAGCCGTGCGGATGCCCCAGCCATGGGCGACATAGCCCAAGATCGGCGGGGCGAGCAGGAAGATCATGAACGAAAACTGTGCGAGGGCCGCGATATTCAGGGCCGAGGCGCGGTCGTTGCGCTGGGCTGCGGCGGACATGGCCAAGGGAAAGATGGCCGAGGTGCCAAGCCCCATGGCCGCAAACCCCACCAGCGACAAGATCGGCCAAGGCGACAGCACCACCGTCACACAGCCCAGCCCAAGGGCGACAAACAGCACCCGCGCTAGGCCGGCCGGAGAGAACCGCTCGACCACGCCGTCCGCGTAAAACCGCATCAAGCCTTGCAGCACGGCGAAAGAGGCCACGGCGATGCCTTGATAGAACTCATCCGCGCCAAAGGCGTCGCGCATGTAAATGGCCGACCAATCCATGCTGGCGCCTTCCAACAGCATGGCAGGGATGGTGACAGCAACCAAAAGCAAGATAGCCAAAGTGGGGGCAACAAAACGTGGCGAGGATCCATCGCCCGTCACCCCGCGCGGCGGCGAGGGGGTGTAATCATGCAAGGCCAGATAGCTGCCCACAGCCACCAGCGGCACCACCAACGCCAAATGCAATTGTGGGCTGATGCCGAAACTTGCGATTTGTGCGCCAAACAGGCCGGCAGAAAAGAACCCGATGCTCCAAAACGCATGGCTTCGGTTCATGATCCGGCGGCCCAGCAAAAACTCGGTCCGGTCGGCCTCGGCGTTCAGCATGATCTCTATGCAGCCGATCACCACGCCCACGGGCAGCAGCATGAGGAACAAGATCAAGGGCGTTGGCGCATGGACCGCCAGCGCGTAAAGGGCGGCCAAAAGGGGCAGCGCCCAAGGCAGCAGGCGTCCATAGCCGATCTTGTCCAGATAGGGACTGGCGAAGGTAAACGACACTAGCGTGCCTAAAGGTGCGCCGATCAGCCCAAAGCCCAGCGCCGCCGTCGACACGCCCATGCCCGATTGCACATCTGCCAAGCGGGGAAAGATATTGCCCATGGCAAAGGAATAACAGGCGAATCCCGCAAAGACGCGGTGAATGGGCGAAAACGAGATCATGGGCGCGGTCCTTTTGGATAGCGCCCTTGGTAATCACTTCGCCTGCCACCGCAAGCCCGAATGCCGGTTTAAATCACAGGTTCGTTTCACGTCAGGAAGAAAAATTGACACTCAGCATAGGGTCTGGATAGGTTACGCCCAAGGCCAGATTCGCACGGCCCAAGCTTAGGGAGAGTTCCATGAAAAAAAGAGTTGCCGTCATAGGCGCGGGCCCATCGGGTCTGGCACAACTGCGCGCCTTCCAGTCGGCCAGCGCCAAAGGGGAGGAGATTCCCGAGGTTGTCTGCTTTGAAAAGCAGGGTGATTGGGGCGGGCTTTGGAACTATACATGGCGCACGGGCTTGGACGAATACGGCGAACCGGTGCATTGTTCGATGTACCGCTATCTGTGGACCAATGGCCCGAAAGAAGGGTTGGAATTCGCGGATTACTCGTTTGAAGAGCATTTTGGCAAGCAAATCGCGTCTTACCCGCCGCGCGCGGTGATGGTCGATTACATCGAAGGCCGCGTGAAAAAAGCCGGCGTGCGCCCATGGATCCGCTTTCGCCATCCAGTGCGCTTTGTGAAGTATAATGAGGCCAAGGGCAATTTCACCCTGATGGCCCATGATCTGGTGGCCGATCGGATGTATGAGGAAGAGTTTGACAATGTGATTGTCGCCTCTGGCCACTTCTCCACCCCCAATGTGCCGGAATATCCGGGCTTTGGCATCTACGGCGGCCGTGTGCTGCATGCTCATGACTTCCGCGACGCGATGGAGTTTCATGACAAGGACATTCTGCTGCTCGGCTCGTCCTACTCGGCCGAAGACATTGGCAGCCAGTGCTGGAAATACGGTGCCAAGTCGGTGACTGTGGCTTACCGGAATGCACCGATGGGCTATGACTGGCCGTCAAATTTCAACGAAGTGCCCGCCTTGGACCATGTCGACGAGACGACCGCCTATTTCATCGACGGCACCTCGAAAAAGGTCGATGCGATCATTCTGTGCACCGGCTACAAGCACCACTTCCCCTTCCTGCCCGATGATCTGCGCCTGAAAACCGCCAACCGCTTGGCCGCCGCCGACCTGTATAAGGGCGTGGCTTGGGTGCATAACCCCAAGCTGTTCTATCTGGGCATGCAAGACCAGTGGTTCACCTTCAACATGTTTGACGCCCAAGCGTGGTGGGTGCGCGATGCCGTCATGGGCAAGATCGCCCTGCCGACTGAAAAGGCTGTGATGCTGGACGATGTGAAAGACCGCGTGGCGCGTGAGGATGCAGGCCAAGACGCACATGACGCCATTCATTATCAGGGCGACTATGTGAAAGAGCTGATCGCCGAGACGGACTACCCCGCCTTTGATGTCGATGGGGCCTGCGATGCTTTCTTTGAATGGAAAGAGCATAAGAAGGCCGGAATCATGGCCTTCCGCAACCATGCCTATAAGTCGGTGATCACCGGCACGATGGCGCCAGTACACCACACGCCGTGGAAAGATGCGCTGGAAGATTCGATGGAAAGCTATCTGAAAAACTAAGCTTTTCAGCCTCTTCAAAAAGCCCGGCGCCACGACGCGCCGGGCTTTTTGCTGCGCATTTGGGCAAAATGGGGCGATTGCTGCGGCCGTCAGGTAAACAATTTTTCCGCCAGATAAAATTTTCTAGCGTTGAATCGTCCTTCGTGCTTTTAATGTTGCATCTGGGCTTGAGGCTCGGTGCGAATGACCCTTGGCCAACCTCAGGCTGCGGGCGAGCAAAAACATGACGGGAGAGGGTTAGATATGACGATGGAAACGAGCGCGGGTGGCCAAGGCCAACTGGTGCGCGCCTTAGATTGGAAGGGCGCTTTCTGGGTTGCGGCCGGTGTGCCGCCCTTGGTGTTGTTCTCGATTGGTGGGATCGCGGGCACGACCGGAAAGCTGGCTTTCTTGGTGTGGATCATTTCGATGGTGATGGGCTTTTTGCAAAGCTTCACCTATGCCGAAATGGCCGGTATGTTCGGCAACAAGTCGGGCGGGGCTTCGGTGTATGGGGCGACAGCATGGCTGCGCTATTCCAAACTGGTGGCACCCTTGTCGGTTTGGTGCAACTGGTTTGCATGGAGCCCGGTTTTGTCCTTGGGCTGTTCGATTGCGGCCGGGTATATCCTGAACGCTTTGTTCCCGATTCCTGCGGCTGACAGCGCCATGGTGCTGGAGTGGGTCACCGCCCACGCCGCCGATTACACCGCCGCTACGCAGTCGGTGATGGATTACATCGCCGCAAATGCAGGCACAGCGCCTGCGGATGCGATCACGGCTGTCGCTTCGGCGGATGCTGTCGCAGCCTTGACCCCCGCTTTCCGCACATGGGAAGCGGCAAGCTTTGCTGTCCCCGGCGTGGGTACGCTGCATTTCAACGCGACCTTCGTGGTTGGCGTGGTCTTGATGCTGATCATGTTTGCCATCCAGCACCGCGGCATTGCCAACACGGCCTCGGCGCAAAAGTGGCTGGCCATTATCGTGCTGGTGCCTTTGCTGCTGGTGGGCCTTGTGCCGATCGTCACGGGCGCGATTGACAGTACCAATGTCATGGGCCTTTTGCCCCCCACTGCCGCCTATTCGGGTGTCGATGGCACATGGAACAATGGTGGCTGGACGCTGTTCTTGGGTGGTTTGTACATTGCGGCGTGGTCGACCTATGGGTTTGAAACCGCTGTGTGCTATACATCTGAACTGAAAAACCCCAAAACTGATACGTTTAAGGCCATCTTCTATTCGGGCCTGCTGTGCTGCGTGTTCTACTTCCTGATCCCTTTCGCCTTCCAGGGCGTTCTGGGCCAATCTGGCATGTTGGCATCCGGCATCGTTGACGGCACCGGTGTGGGCGAGGCTTTGGGCAATATGGTCGGTGGTGGCAACACTGTCACCCAGATCTTCGTGATCTTGATGATCTTGGGCCTGTTCTTGGCGATCATGACCGCCATGGCCGGATCGTCGCGTACGCTTTACCAAGGATCGGTTGACGGCTGGCTGCCCAAGTATCTGGCCAAGGTCAACAGCCACGGCGCACCTACTGGGGCAATGTGGACGGACTTTGCTTTTAACGTCGTCTTGCTTGCGCTGGCGTCGGATGTGTCGGGCTATTTCTATGTGCTCGCCATTTCCAACGTCGGCTATATCACGTTCAACTTCTTGAACCTGAATGCCGGTTGGATCCATCGCATCGACTCGGGCCACATTGCGCGGCCTTGGAAAGCACCGAACTTCCTGCTGGGCGTAAACACGCTGCTTGCCTTTGTTAACGCGCTGTTCTTGGGCGCGGGGGCCAAAGTGTGGGGCTATTCCAACGCGCTGACGTCGGGGGCGATATTTGCCGCCCTGATTATTCCGGTTTTTGCCTATCGGCACTGGGTGCAGGACGGGGGCAAGTTCCCCGCACAGGCTATGGCAGAACTTGGGCTTAAAGACGGCGATCTGGGTCCGCGCAAGGCAGGCATGCTGCCCTATCTGACCCTGCTGGCAGGTTTGGCTGTAGTTTTGTGGTCGAACTGGTTTTTCCAGCTTCCGGCCTAAGGCAAAACCCAACGCTACCGAAAAGGGGCGCCGCTTTGGCGCCCCTTTTTTCATCTGGCGGTGGGTTTGTTTGCTGACAAGAAAATATGTTGCACTTGAGTATTGCTTTTTGCGTAAGCGCCCTACAAACTTCGGCCAAATCTGAACCTGCGGGGGGAACTATGACGAATTCTTGGCGATTCTCGACTTTGGGCGACCGTCATCGGGCTTTGGGGTCCAATCTGGAAGATTGGTCGGGCATGGGGACGGCGTGGTCTTATGCGGGCGATCCGGATCTGGAATACATGGCCATCCGCACCAAGGCGGGCTTGATGGATGTGTCGGGGCTGAAAAAGGTGCATATCACCGGGCCTGCTGCCAGCCATGTGATCGAGCGTGCCACCACCCGCAACATGGAAAAGCTGATGCCGGGTAAGGCAGTTTACGCCTGCATGCTGAATGATGCTGGCAAGTTCGTGGACGATTGCGTGATCTACCGCTTTGGGCCGGACACCTTCACGGTCGTCCATGGCTCGGGCCAAGGGCATGAGCAGTTGACGATGGCGGCCACGGGGCGTGATGTCTCGGTGCGCTTTGACGACCAGCTGCACGACCTGTCGCTGCAAGGGCCGCTGGCGGTGGATTATCTGGAAAAGCACATCCCCGGCGTGCGCCAGCTGCCCTATTTCAGCCACATGGGCACCAGCCTGTTTGGCAAGCCCATCACCTTGTCGCGCACCGGCTACACGGGCGAGCGCGGCTATGAGATTTTCTGCCGTGGCCAAGATGCGGGCCTGATCTGGGACCGTATTCTGCAAGAAGGCGCCGCCATGGGGATCATCCCGTGCCGCTTTACCACGCTGGATATGCTGCGCACCGAAAGCTACCTGTTGTTCTTTCCCTTCGACAATTCGGAAATGTATCCGTTTGAAAACGAAGGCCCCGGCGATACGCTGTGGGAACTGGGCCTTGATTTCACTGTCTCGACCGGCAAAGTGGGGTTTCGCGGGGCGGAAGAGCATTACCGCCTGAAGGGCCGCGAGCGGTTCAAAATCTCGGGTTTGAAGCTGGAAGGCAAGAACGCCCCCGGCAACGGCGCCCCTGTCATGCAGGGCGGCAAGCAGGTCGGTGTTGTCACCCAAGCGATGTATTCGCCGCTGAACCACCACACCGTGGCCATCGCCCGCCTGCCGGTCGATTGCGCCAACAACGGCACCGAACTGGTCGTGAATTGCGGCACGCATGGGGCGATCAAGGCCACCAGCCATTCGCTGCCCTTCTACGACATCGACAAAAAGCGCCGGTCCGTTCAGGGCTAAGGCAAAGGCCCATTCCCCGCTAGGACGCGTTGCGCGGACCGTGCCTCCGGCGGGGATATTTGGGCACATATGAAAGACGTGAAGATAGGCAAGATATGAGCAAGACGATCTTCCCCCAATCGATCAAAAGCCGCCCCGTTTATGCCACGCTCGAACCGCGCCCCGGCAAGGCCCATCTCGTCATTGCCGACGGCGAGGGGGCCGATGCTTTGGGCGATCTGCTAGACAAGGCCCCCGACCGCGCGGGGATGCTGGGGGCGATGCATATCCTGTACACGCCCGGCCCGAATGGCACCGACCTGTGGGCCAAGGTGCAGGGGTTTGGCGCGGCCCAAACCTACCGCGCGCCGACCATTCCGGCCATGCTGCCGCGCCTCAGCAAGGTGGTGAGCGAAGCGCATATGGGCACCCAGTTCTATGTGACCGGAACCGAAGGCCTGATGGGGCAGGCCGAGCGCGAGATCATGATGACTGGCCTGCCCTTTGGCGCCATCCAGAAAGAGCACCGCGGATCGACCCTGCGCCGCGTGCAATGTGTGCATTGCAAGGGCATCACCGAGAACGTGGCGCTTGATCCTTTCGCGTGCAGCCATTGTGGGTTGCACCTGTTTGTGCGCGACCACTACTCGCGCCGGATCGCGGCATTTCAAGGCGTCAACATCGATGCCGAAGACCCGGGCCTTGTGCCCGCAGCGGTGGAGCGGTTCAAATGAGCGGTGGGGCAAAGCTTCAGGTTAAGGTGGCCGAAGTGGTCGTGGTCAACGACCTGATCAAGCGCTTTCGCTTTGTCGCGCGCGATGGGGCGGCGCTGCCGTCGTTTTCGGGCGGATCGCATGTTGTGGTGGAAATGGACGACCACGGCACCCGCCGCCTGAACCCCTATTCGCTGATGTCGGACCCGGCCGATACCTCAGGCTATGAAATCTCGGTCCGGCGCGATGATGTGGGGCGGGGCGGGTCGCTGTACTTGCATAACCATGTGCAGGCGGGGATGCAGATGGTGCTTAGCCATCCGCTCAATTTCTTTGGGCTGGACACGCGGGCCAAAAAGCACCTGATGATCGCAGGCGGCATCGGGATCACGCCGTTTTTGTCGCAGATCAAGCAGTTGGGCCTTTTCGGGGCCAAGTTCGAACTGCATTACGCCGCGCGCAACCGTGCCTTGGGGGCCTATATGGGTGACCTTAAGGCCGCGCATGGCGATAGGGTGCATCTGTATTACGACGATGACGGCATGGTGATTGACCTCAAGGGGCTGTTAAACCGCCAGCCCATCGGCACGCATCTGTATGTGTGCGGTCCCAAGGGGATGATCGCTTGGGTGCGCAAAACCGCCGAAGCCGCCGGATGGCCGCCCCATGCGGTGCATTTTGAAGAATTCTTGGCCCCCGGCACCGGCCTTGCCTTTACGGCGGAACTCGCCGTCTCGTGCAAGACCATCACCGTGGGCACGCACCAATCGCTGCTAGAGGCGATTGAGGCTGCGGGTGTGGATGCGCCCTATATGTGCCGGGGCGGGGCCTGTGGGCAGTGTGAAACGTCTGTGCTTCACTGCGATGGGGCGATCTTGCACCGTGACCATTGGCTAAGCCAAGACGAACAGGCCGAGGGTGCCAAGATCATGCCCTGTGTTTCCCGGTTCGAGGGCAAAACCCTTGTACTGGACCGATAGGAGGACCAGATGAGCCTGGATTTCAAACCCGACCTTGGCGATTTCTTCAAAGAAGAAACCTTCCGCGACGATTTCACCTTCAAGAACTCTCCCGCATCTATTGCGCGCTTTCCCTTTCCATTCGACCGCGACGAATACATGTATTCGGTCAATATGGAGCCCCATGTGTCTGGCCGCCCCGGATCGGTCTTTGAAAAGACCTTTGATGTGGACGAGCATTACGTCAGCGAAATGATCGACCGCGCCAAGGTGCTGGCCGAAGACCCGCTGCGCTGTCAAAGCCTGCCGCATATGACTTTGGCGGGCTGGGACTTGTTGGAACTGATCATGGACAGCACTGCGCGCGATTATCCACAATGGTTTTCGCTGCATAAGAACGCCAACCAGTGGCACTGGATCAACCGACCGCTGGGGATTGACCAGAAGTTTACTTTCTTGGACGGGTCGACCCTGCCTTACGGGCCGATGGAATACATCACACGCCAGATGCAGGGTGATTTCTCGTTGCAAGACGAGCGCGATGGCAACCTGTGGATGGATGCCGGCATGATCACAACCCAAGCCGATTGGTCGTTGGATTTCGACGTGGGGATGAATTTCATGGAATGGCACGCGCCCGTGCCCTTGGCCCATGAAAAGCAAGTCTTTGACCGCGCGTTGAAATTCCTGCTCAAGCTGCAAAACGGATCGCCCGTGCGGCGGTTTAACTGGACGATGACGGTGAACCCCTTGCTGGATACCGCGCCCGAGACTTATCCCAAATGGGGCCCGACCAAGGCCTCGCTGACACCAGAAAACTTAGGCTCCAAGCAGCACCTGCGGGTAGAGTTGCAAGCGCTGTTTCGTCTGCCGCGGTCTAACGCCATAGCCTTTTCGATCCGCGCCTATCTGGGCAAGTTTGAAGAACTGGTGACCATGCCCAAATGGGGCCGCAGATTGCACCGCGTGCTGCGCGACATCCATCCCGAGATTGCGGCCTACAAAGGCTTTGCGCGCAACCAACCCGCGATGGTGGAATGGCTGGCCAAATATGACGATGGCAAGCCGACATCTGCGGGGTGGTGGCCAGAACCGGAATGACGATCATATTATGACCAAGCCTTTGAAGCTTGGGTTCTTGATGTTCCCGGGCTTTCCGATGGCGTGCTTGACCTCGGCCATCGAACCGTTGCGCGCGGCCAATGAGATCACGGGCACCCATGCCTTTTCTTGGGTTCTGCTGGGGGAAACGGCTGATCCTGTGCGATCGTCAGCCGATGTGCGGTTTACCCCCGACGATGTGCTGGATCGCGCACAGGGCTTGGATCAGGTCTATCTGCTCTCCCCCCCCACAGGGGCCTTTAGCGACCCCAAACACACGCCCGCAGTGCTGCGCCGACTGGACCGCGCCGGGGTGACGATGGGCGCATTTTCAGGCGGGATATTCCCCCTTGTGCGCGCAGGCTTGATGGAGGGCCACCGCTGTTCGGTGCATTGGTGCTACGAGACGGCCTTTAAGGCTGAGTTTGCCCATGTCGCCGCCGAAGAAACTGTGATCGTGCGCGACAGGCGGCGGATCACCGCTTCGGGTGCTGGGGCGGTGTTTGATCTGATGCTGCGCCTGATCGAGGAACGCTTGGGCCGCGAGACGATGACCGAAGTTGCCTGCTGGTTCCAGCACCCCTTTGTGCGCGATGAAGATGCCCGCCAAAAGGTGCCTGTCCAAGGCGCGGGTGGCACGGCCGATGCCCTGCCCCAGCCTATCCGCGAGGCGATCCGCCTGTTTGATGCCCATATCGAGGACCCTTTGCGCATTCCCGATGTGGCAGAGGCGGTCGATATGTCAGAGCGCAACTTTGAACGCCTGTTCAAGCGCCAGACGGGGCAAAGCCCGCTGCGCTATTACCGTTTGGTACGCTTGGCCAAGGCGCGACAAAGGGTGCTGTATTCGGATGATTCGCTGGCAGAGATTGCCGCTTCGGTGGGCTATCCGCGCTCTGGCCCGATGGCACGGCATTATGCGCAGGCCTTTGGCGTCAGCCCACAGAATGAACGCAAGGCCTTGGCAGGGTTGCGCGGCCTTTCGGGGGCTTTGCCGCCCGAGAGGTGATTTTTCGCAGAAAAATCGTTTGGGTGCCCACGATTTTTCTGCGAAAAATCATCCGACCGCCAACCGCCCAAGTCCAATAAAGATCAAGGTAATACCAATCCCTTGCGCGGGTTTTACTTTCTCGCCCAGCACAGCCCAAGCCAGCAAGATCGTCACAACCCCGAACAAAGACGACGCAACCGACGCGTAACTCGCCTGCGCCAATCCGCCTGCGACGATCACAGACGACAGCGCCAGCCCGTCCAGACACCCCATCGCCAGCAAGACGGGCCAGCGTTTCAGCGCGGCCACGATGCCCTTGGGCCGCATGGCCAGAATGCCCAAGGCCAAGACCGCGCCGCCCGCCCGTGCTAAGCTGGCCGCTTGCATCGGGTCAACGCGCCCTGCCGCCTCTTGCCCAAGGGCAAAGCTGGTGGCCATGCCCAGACAGGCGGCCAAGGCCAAGGGCAGTGCTGCAGGGTGCGGGCGCTGGCTGTCACTTTGCCCCGTGATCGCCACCACCGCCACACCCGCCACAATCAACCCCGCCGCCAGCCATTCCACCCCGCTGACCGGATGGCCGCGCAGCAGTTCAAACCCCAAGGCGGGCAGGGGGTAGGCCCCGATCACGGGAGCGACCAGTTTTGCAGGGGCGCGGGCGAAGGCGGCATACAGTGCCAAACTCGCCCCGAAATAGGCGCAGCCCGAGGCCAGCGCCAAGGCCAGCGTTGCAACATCAGGCAGCGCTTTGGTCCAGCCAAAGGGCGCCGTGACCAAAGACGCCACCACCATCACAATCGCCAATTGCGGCAGCACCTGTGCGCCTGGGGCAATACGGCGCACCAAAAGGTCATGCGTGCCCCAGCCTAAGGCAGCGATTAATCCAAGTCCTAGGGCGAGCATGTCTGACCTTCCCGCTTGTGCCGGGCGCAGCCCGTGTTATTCTTCACAATGAACAAGTTTTACGACGAATGAAATCGTCCCTGCGAGAGGTCCCATGCTCGACAGTCCCTACCCCAAGGTCATCCCCGGCCCACCACGGCCCAGCCGCATCCTGACAACCCGCGATATGCAGCGCAAGTCTGGAATTGAACGCTATGAAGTGCCCGGTGGCGGGGCCTTGATGGTGGCCATCGACGTAGGCGATCAGATCACCGTCACCAACCTTGAAGGCGGCCAAACGGCCGAGCTTTTGGCCGCCGATGCCACGGGGCAGATTGACCCGATGCTGCTGGGTGTTGCGGGCGATTGTTTGGGCGAGGGGCTCAAAGCCCTGATCACCGCGGGCGGGTCGGGCATGGGCCGCTTGCGGGCGGGCTTGGTCAAGCGCGGGATTGATTTGGGCCGTGCCAAGGCGTTGCGGCTTTTTGGCGCTGAAACGCCTGCCAAGGAGGAGGCGACATTTCAAGCGCAGCGTGCGGGCCATGTGATCCTCGCAGCCCCCGGTGCGCCCATGTCGCCCCATGACCAATCCACCTTGACGCCGCTGATCTTGACCATCCGCCGCGCCAATCCGGCTTGGGCCGCGCTGCATGACCTGCCCGAACCCTTGGCCGACCCCACGCTGGATCTGCGCGTGTCTTCGGCCACGGCGCGGGCCTATCATGTCAAGGCGGGCGACTATATCCAGATCATTGATGTTGATGGCCGCCAATGCACCGACTTTCAGTGCTTTTCGGCCCGCAAGCTGGACAAGGGCATTCAGCACGCTTTGGATGTGACCACATCGCGCACCCTGATGGGGCACGCCTATTCCATGCCCGGCCTGCATGCCAAATACTACGATCAAGATTGGGAACCCTTGGTCGAAGTGATCCAAGACACGGTGGGTCGCCATGACGCCTTTGCTATGGCCTGTGCCAGCAAATACTACGACGAAATCGGCTATCCCGGCCATGCCAATTGTTCGGATAACTTCAACGGCGCGCTTGCCACGCATGGCATTGACGGTCGCCCCGGTTGGATGGCGGTGAACTTGTTCTTCAACACCGCCATTGACGCGCACGGCGTTCTGGTCAGCGACGAACCGTGGAGCCGCCCGGGCGATTACGTTCTGTTCCGCGCCCTGACCGATCTGGTCTGTGTGAACTCTGCCTGCCCCGACGATACCTCGCCCGCGAACGGCTGGTATCTTTCTGATATCCATGTGCGCACCTATTCGGGCGCTGAATCCTTTTCGCGCGCGGTCGCTTGGCGCGCCACACCCGAGGCAGAGCCAAAGATGACCAAAGAAACCGCCTTTCACCCCGCCACCGCTGCGCGCACCCGCAACATGATCGACTACCGCGGCTACTGGCTGCCCAATGCCTATGCCGCGGCAGGCCCGATTGAGGAATACTGGGCTTGCCGTCAGGCGGCTGTGGCGATTGATCTGTCGCCCTTGCGCAAATTTGAAATCACCGGCCCTGATGCCGAGGCGTTGATGCAATATACCCTCACGCGGGATGTCAAAAAGTTGGCGGTGGGGCAGGTGGTCTATTCGGCCATGTGCTATGAACATGGCGGCATGATTGATGACGGCACGCTGTTTCGTCTGGGGCGCGACAATTTCCGCTGGATCGGTGGCGATGATTTTGGTGGCATCTGGCTGCGCGAGCAGGCCGAAAAGCTGGGGCTTAAGGTCATGGTGCGCTCTAGCACCGACCAGTTGCACAATCTGGCGGTGCAAGGCCCCAACAGCCGCGAGATTATGAAACGCATCATCTGGACAGCCCCCACCCAAGCCACGGTAGATGAACTGGGCTGGTTCCGCCACACGGTTGCGCGCCTGCACGGCTTTACCGGCGCGCCGCTTGTGGTGTCGCGCACCGGGTATACGGGCGAGTTGGGCTATGAAATCTTCTGCCACCCCAAAGATGCCGTGGCGGTTTATGACGCCGTGATGGAGGCCGGTGCCGATCTGGGAATTCGCCCCATGGGCCTGCTGGGGCTGGATATGGTGCGCATCGAAGCTGGTCTGATTTTTGCCGGTTACGACTTTTCCGACGAAACTGACCCGTTCGAGGCGGGCATCGGCTTTACCGTGCCGCTGAAATCCAAGCCCGACGATTTCATTGGTCGTGAGGCATTGATCCGCCGCAAGGACCACCCCGCGCGCAAATTTGTCGGGATCGAGGTCGATGCCGCCACCGATGTGGGCCACGGCGATTGTCTGCACATCGGGCGCGCGCAGATTGGCGTGATCTGCTCGGCCATGCGCTCGCCCTTGCTGGGCAAGCAGATTGCGCTGGCGCGGGTGGATGTGGCGCATTGCGAACTGGGCACAGCGGTTGAGGTCGGCAAGCTGGATGGCCACCAAAAGCGCCTGCCTGCCGTGATCACTGCCCTTTCGGCCTATGATCCTAAGAAAACAAGGCCGCAAAGCTAAGGGCGCTTGCGGCTCACGTCTGGGTGATCTGGGCTGAGTGGCCGGAAATAAGACTCGAATGGCGGAAATTGCGCTATGCAGCTGGGTTGCCTGCGCTAACTTCGACTTAAGCAAACGGAGATCAAGAATGCGCTATTCCGGCTTTCGGATCCTTAAAGAGGCGCTTACGGGGCACAAGGGCTGGGGCCACGCTTGGCGCGACCCTGAACCGCAGGCGTCTTACGATTACATCATCATAGGCGGCGGCGGGCACGGGTTGGCTACGGCCTATTATCTGGCCAAGGAATTCAAACAGGCCCGCATTGCCGTGCTTGAAAAGGGCTATCTGGGCGGCGGCAATGTCGGGCGCAACACCACGATCATCCGCTCGAACTATCTGCTCGACGGGAACGAGCCTTTCTATGAATTCTCGCTGAAACTCTGGGAAGGGCTAGAGCAAGATTTCAACTACAACGCCATGGTTAGCCAGCGCGGGATCATCAACCTGATCCACACTGATGCTGCGCGTGATGCGGCGACCCGGCGCGGCAATGCGATGTTAATGAACGGCGCGGATGCGGAACTGCTCAACCGCGATCAGGTTCGGGCGATGTATCCGTTCTTGAACTTTGACAATGCGCGCTTTCCCATCAAAGGCGCGTTGATGCAGCGGCGCGGTGGCACGGTGCGCCATGATGCCGTGGCTTGGGGCTATGCGCGGGGTGCTGATGGGCTTGGCGTGGACTTGATCCAGAACTGCGAAGTCACGGGCATGCGGATCGAGAATGGCAAGATCTTGGGTGTTGAAACCTCTCGCGGGTTTATTGGGGCTAAGAAGGTCGGCGTGGCGGTGGCGGGGTCGTCTTCCAAGGTTATGGCCCATGCCGGAATGCGCCTGCCGATAGAAAGCCATGTGCTGCAAGCCTTTGTCTCGGAGGGGTTAAAACCGCTGATTGACGGCGTGATGACCTTTGGCGCGGGGCATTTTTATGTCAGCCAGTCCGACAAGGGCGGCTTGGTTTTTGGCGGCGACATCGACGGGTATAATTCCTACGCACAGCGCGGCAACCTGCCTGTGGTGGAAGACGTGATCGAAGGTGGCATGGCCCTGATGCCCATGATTGGCCGTGCGCGTCTGCTGCGCTCTTGGGGTGGGATTATGGACATGTCGATGGACGGATCGCCCATCATCGACAAAACCCATATCGACGGGCTCTATTTCAACGGCGGGTGGTGCTATGGCGGCTTTAAGGCCACGCCCGCCAGCGGATGGTGCTTTGCCCATCTTCTGGCCAAAGACGAACCGCATGTGACGGCCAAGGCCTATCGTTTTGATCGCTTCCTTAAGGGGTTGATGATCGACGAAA
>CANIKY010000022.1 GCA_947468085.1 Paracoccaceae bacterium
CTCGAACGACCTGCAAAGCCTGTATGTGGCCAACAACGTCTGCTCAGCCGTGGAATACTTCCGCAAGCTGGGCGGAAATGTCGGCATCGCGGGTCTTGTGATCAACAAGGATGATGGCACGGGCGAAGCGGCGGCCTTTGCCAAGACGGTCGGCATTCCGGTGCTGGCCGCCATCCCGCAAGACGATGATCTGCGCAAGAAAAGTGCGAACTATCAGATTGTTGGCAGCTATGAAAGCCAATGGGGCCCAATGTTTGCGCAACTGGCCGAAGCCGTGGCCCTTGCCCCGCCGGTCCGCCCAACGCCTGTCACGCAAGACGGCTTGCTCAGCCTGTTCTCGGCCGAAGTGACCGGGGCCGATTTTGTGTTGATGCCCGCCAGTGACGCCGATATGCGCGGCAAAAATGCCGTTCTGAAGAAATCCCTTGAAGTGGTGTATGACAATGTTTGATCTGGAAGCCCTCGCCCAGTTTGAAGCAGCCCTGCAACGCATGTCCGGGGCATCCCGGAAATGAGCGAAGTCAGCTATGACAAAGCCAATCAGGCACCTTTGACCGAGATTTCCTCGGTCGATTTGCCCGAACCGCAGGGTGCAGAACCCGTGGACGGCATGGGTTGTCATGCTGGCGCTGAAACCATGCAAGCAGCGGCCCGCGCTGCCGGTAATTCAGAACTTCTAGACCAATACGCCCGCGATTATCCGCAAGGGCCGCATGACAAGCCGCAAAGCATGTGCCCCGCCTTTGGGTCGCTGCGGGTAGGCTTGCGGATGCGGCGGGTGGCGACAGTGCTGTCGGGATCGGCCTGCTGTGTTTATGGCTTGACCTTTGTCAGCCACTTTTACGGCGCGCGGCGGTCGGTGGGCTATGTGCCGTTCAACTCGGAATCCTTGGTGACAGGCAAGCTGTTTGAAGACATCCGCGATGCGGTGCATGAACTGGCAGATCCTGAGCGTAACGATGCGATCGTGGTGACCAACCTGTGCGTGCCCACGGCTTCCGGTGTGCCACTGAAACTTTTGCCTAGTGAAATCAACGGCGTGAGGATCGTGGGCATTGACGTGCCGGGCTTTGGCATCCCCACCCATGCCGAGGCCAAGGATGTTCTGGCCGGTGCCATGCTGAAATACGCCCGCGCCGAGATTGAGGCTGGCCCCGTGGCCGCCCCCGCCGCTGGCCGCTCTGACCGCCCGCAGGTCGCCCTGTTGGGCGAGATGTTCCCCGCTGATCCGATGATGATCGGCGCAATGCTGGCCCCGCTTGGGCTGGCCACCGGCCCTGTGGTGCCCTGCCGCGAATGGCGCGAGCTTTATGCCGCGCTTGACTGCGATGTCGTGGCCGCCATCCACCCCTTCTACACCGCCGCCGTGCGCGAGTTTCAATCGGCAGGCCGCAAGGTTGTAGGCTCGGCCCCCGTGGGCGTTGACGGCACAGCCGCATGGTTGGCCGCGATTGGCGATGCTTACAATGTCGACCCCGCACGGGTTGCGGCAGCGCAGAACGCTTTCCTGCCGGCTATCAAAGGCGCTTTGGCGGGCAGTGCGATCAAGGGCACCATCACGCTGTCGGGCTATGAAGGCTCTGAACTGCTCGTAGCGCGCTTGCTGATCGAATCAGGCGCTTATGTGCCCTATGTCGGCACCGCCTGCCCCAAAACCCAGTGGAGCGCGCCTGATCTGGAATGGCTGGAAGCCAAAGGCGTCAAGGTCAAGTTCCGCGCCAGTCTGGAAGACGACGCCTCGGCGATGGAAGCGATCCGGCCCGATCTGGCCATTGGCACAACCCCCTTGGTGCAAAAGGCCAAAGAGCTTGCGATACCAGCCCTGTACTTCACCAACCTCATTTCCGCCCGCCCCTTGATGGGGCCTGCGGGGGCTGGGTCTTTGGGCCAAGTGGTCAATGCGGCCATCGCCGGACGCGCGCGTATGGAAGGCATGAAAGCCTTTTTCGAGGGTGTGGGCAAAGGCGACACCGCAGGCATCTGGGAAGGCTCTCCCAACCTGCGCCCCGACTTCCGCGCGCTGCACCAAAAGAAACTCGACAAGGCCGCCAAAGCTGCCAAAGCCGAGGAGATGATCTGATGTTGATCCAAGATCACGATCGGGCAGGGGGCTATTGGGGCGCTATCTATGCGTTCTGTGCCGCCAAAGGGCTGCAAGTGGTGATCGACGGGCCGGTGGGCTGCGAAAACCTGCCGGTGACATCCGTTCTGCATTACACCGATGCCCTGCCGCCGCATGAATTGCCCATTGTCGTCACAGGCTTGGGCGAGGAAGAACTGGGTCGTGACGGCACCGAAGGGGCGATGCGGCGCGCGTGGAAAACGCTGGATCCGGCTTTGCCTGCGGTGGTTGTGACGGGGTCTATCGCCGAAATGATCGGCGGCGGTGTCACGCCCATGGGCACCAACATTCAACGCTTTTTGCCGCGCACGATTGACGAGGATCAGTGGCAAACTGCTGACCGCGCCATGACATGGATCTTCACCGAATTTGGCCAGACCAAAGGCCGGATGCCGCCCGAAACGGCGCGTCCTGACGGATCAAAGCCGCGCGTTAACATTCTGGGGCCTATGTACGGCGTGTTTAACATGGCGTCTGACCTGCACGAGATCCGCCGCTTGGTCGAAGGCATCGGGGCCGAGGTCAATATGGTGATGCCGCTAGGTGCCCATGTGGCCGAGATGCGCAATCTGGTCAACGCCGATGTCAACATTGTCATGTACCGCGAATTTGGCCGTGGCTTGGCAGAAGTCTTGGGCAAACCCTATCTGCAAGCGCCCTTTGGCATTGATTCCACAACGAAATTCCTGCGCACCTTGGGTGACTTGCTGGGGCTGGACCCCGAGCCTTTCATCGAAAAAGAAAAGCATTCCACGCTGAAACCCGTCTGGGATTTGTGGCGCTCGGTCACGCAAGACTTTTTTGCCACGGCCAGCTTTGGCATTGTGGCCAATGAAACCTATGCGCGCGGCGTTCGCGCCTATCTGGAAGGCGACCTTGGCCTGCCCTGCGCCTTTGCCGTGGCGCGGATTCCGGGCAAAAAGACCAACAATGACGCCGTGCGCGCACTGCTTAAACAGCACCGCCCGCTGGTTGTGATGGGGTCGATCAATGAAAAGATGTATCTGGCGGAAATGAAGGGCGGCTTTGGCCCTGCGCCCAGTTTCATCCCCGCCTCTTTCCCGGGTGCCGCCATTCGCCGCGCCATCGGCACGCCGATGATGGGATTTTCGGGCGCTGTCTGGATTTTGCAAGAAGTGTGCAACAGCCTGTTTGACGCGCTGTTTCACATACTGCCCTTGGGCACCGAGATGGACTCGGCCCAAGCTACACCCACAACGCTGCGCCGCGACTTCCCTTGGGATGTCGATGCGCAGGCCGCTTTGGACAGAATTGTAAATACGCACCCCATTCTTACCCGGATCAGCGCCGCAAGGTCGCTGCGCGATGCTGCCGAAAAGGCAGCACTTGATTCCGGGGCCGAGCGGGTGGTGCGCGAAACCGTGGAGGGTCTGCAAGGCGCAGCCCTGTCACTTAACGAGGGCGTAAGATCATGAGCGACTACACCGCCAATGGGGATCTGCATCACGTCAAGCGCGTGAACAAGGCCGAGTTTGTCATCTACTTTGCCATGATCGTGTGCCTGGCACTTCTGCCGCACATGATCGGCTGGACCTACCAGTTGATCCGTCACGCAAGCCTGCCCCGGTTAAACCCGGTGGCGCGGGCCTGGAAAGACGCGCAGGCGGTGACGCCCATGATTTTCCGCGGGTAACCGCGCAACAGAATTCGCCCTTCCCATGAGGGGGATGGCGAAACATCGGAGGGGCATTCTGCCCACCGTGACCCGGCCGCAGGGAATGCGGCGTCAGTCCGAATGTCCGGAGGATACTATGGCTGATAAATCTGACCTGTCTTTCACAGGTCTCACCGACCAGCAGGCGCAGGAACTGCACTCGGTCTATATGAGCGGGCTTTGGTTGTTCGTGACCATTGCCGTAATCGCGCATTTGGCCGTGTACATTTGGCGTCCGTGGTTCTGAGGGGGAAAAAGACATGAGCAAGTTTTACAAAATCTGGCTGATCTTCGATCCCCGTCGCGTGTTTGTGGCACAGGGCGTTTTCCTGTTCCTGCTCGCCGCGATGATCCACCTCGTTCTGCTGTCGAACCCGTCTTACAACTGGTTCGACATTGCGACGGCCAAGCACGGCTACGCGCCGGCAGTGCCGGCAGCACCTGCCCCGTAACGGGCTTGCCTTTGGTGCGGGCGACATCAGCCGCCCGCACCAACTTAAATCTTTGGTCCTACATCTGACGGTTTCTGGCGCGGTTTCGCAGTCACGAAACCCTCGGTCCAATGCGGAGAGGGAAGCATGGCACTGCTCAGCTTCGAGCGAAAATACCGCGTGCCGGGTGGCACGCTTGTCGGCGGGAACCTGTTCGACTTTTGGGTCGGGCCGTTCTACGTGGGCTTCTTTGGGGTCACAACATTCTTTTTTGCCGTGTTGGGCACCATTTTGATATTTTACGGGGCGGCCATGGGGCCGACCTGGAACCCCTGGCTGATTTCGATCGATCCGCCAGATATTGCTTTGGGCTTGGGCCTTGCGCCTATGCTGCAAGGCGGGCTGTGGCAGATCATCACCTTTTGCGCGATTGGAGCCTTTGTAAGCTGGGCGCTACGCGAGGTGGAAATTTGCCGCAAGCTGGGCATCGGGCTGCAAGTGCCCTTGGCCTTTGGCGTTGCGATTTTTGCCTATGTCACGCTGACGGTGATCCGGCCCATGTTGATGGGCGCTTGGGGCTATGCCTTTCCTTACGGGATCTTTAGCCACCTCGATTGGGTGTCTAACACCGGCTACACTTACGGCAACTTTCACTACAACCCGCTGCATATGATTGCCGTCACCCTGTTTTTCACCAATACCTTGGCCTTGGCGCTGCATGGCGGCCTTGTGCTGTCGGCGGCCAATCCGCCCAAGGGGCAGTTGATGAAAACCCCCGATCACGAGGACACGTTCTTTCGCGATCTGATCGGCTATTCGGTTGGCACCTTGGGCATCCACCGCGTGGGGCTGTTGTTGGCCGTAAACGCCGCTTTCTTTAGCGCGCTGTGTATCGTGGTTTCGGGCACGATTTGGTTCGACCAATGGGTTGATTGGTGGAACTGGTGGCTGAACCTGCCAATATTTGCGAATGTTCATGGGGGCGTAAATGGCTGAGTATCAGAACTTTTTCACCCAGGTTCAGGTCAGCGCCGCCCCTGAAATGGGGATGGTGGAAGGGGTAGACGTCGGCCAGCGCACCAAAGGTGCCAGCTTCTCGACCCTGATGGGATGGATCGGCAACGCCCAGTTGGGGCCAATCTATCTGGGCACCTTTGGCGTGGTGAGCATTATTACCGGCCTTATCTGGTTCGAAATCATCGGCTTTTGGTTCTGGCGTCAGGCGGGCTATGATCCGGCTGTGTTCCTGCGCGATCTGTTCTGGCTGTCACTGGAACCGCCAGCGCCGGAATGGGGCCTGCGGATCCCGCCTCTGGATCAGGGCGGCATGTTCTTGTTGGCGGGGTTCTTCTTTTTCATCTCGCTCTGGTCATGGTGGCTGCGCACCTATCTGCGGGCAGAGGCTTTGGGCATGGGCAAGCACATCGCTTGGGCCTTTGCTGCGGCCTTGTGGCTGGTGATGGTGTTGGGCTTGATCCGCCCGGTACTGATGGGAAGCTGGTCCGAAGCCGTGCCCTATGGCATCTTCTCGCACCTTGATTGGACCAACTTGTTCAGTCTGACCTATGGCAATCTGTTCTATAACCCCTTCCATGCCCTCAGCATCGCGTTCCTCTACGGTTCAGCCCTGCTGTTTGCCATGCATGGGGCAACGATCCTGTCTGTCACCCGTCTGGGCGGCGACCGGGAATTGGAGCAGATCGTTGACCGCGGCACAGCCTCTGAACGCGCCGCTTTGTTCTGGCGCTGGACCATGGGCTTTAACGCCACAATGGAAGGCATCCACCGCTGGGCTTGGTGGTTTGCCATTCTGGTGCCGATCACCGGCGGGATTGGCATCCTTTTGACCGGAACTGTTGTCGATAACTGGTATGTCTGGGCGCAAGACCACGGATACGCGCCGCTTTAATAGGAGCTGTCATGTCTGGTGTGAACTACCTTGAAGACCAAAACCCTACTGTACGCCTGCGCGTTTGGGCCTTGGGACAAATGATCTGGGGCGGCTTTATGGCCAGCGTTGGCCTTATCGCCCTAGGACTTGTGTTGCTGGCGATCTGGGGCGTGGGGCAGCTTCTGGACGAAAGAAGCAAAACCGCACCTTCGCCCTATAGCGCGCTGCAGATCGTGCAAACGCAGGACATCGTCTGATGACCTCGTGGACCGAGAGCCCCTGCCCTCGGTCCGCCACGACGTTCGGGCCTTTTGCCGGCCCAAACCTGGGCACCTATCGCAGCCCGGTTCCCTTCCTGTTGGCAACAGGGACCTGGTGCCGTGTGTCAGCCACCCGGCACCTTTTTTATTGAAAGGCCAATCTCATGTCGCTGCTTGATAACGTCTCCTCTCCCGCTGATCTGAAAGCGTTGAGCGATGGCGAATTGGGGCGATTGGCCGATGAAGTGCGGGCTGAAGTGATTTCGGTCGTCTCTAAAACCGGCGGGCATCTGGGGTCGTCTTTGGGGGTGGTGGAACTGACGGTGGCGATCCATGCCGTCTTTGACACGCCAGTGGATAAGTTGATCTGGGATGTTGGCCACCAGTGCTACCCCCACAAAATCCTGACCGGTCGGCGCGACCGGATGCACAGCCTGCGCCAAGAGGGCGGGGTTTCGGGCTTTACCAAACGCTCGGAAAGCACCTACGACCCCTTTGGCGCGGCGCATTCTTCGACCAGCATTTCGGCGGCTTTGGGCTTTACCATAGGGCGCGACATGGGCCAGCCCACGGGCGATGCCATCGCCGTGATCGGCGACGGGGCCATCACCGCCGGCATGGCCTATGAGGCGATGAACGCCGCAGGCCATTTGGGCAAGCGGATGTTTGTCATCCTGAATGATAATGACATGAGCATCGCCCCCCCCGTTGGCGCGTTGAACCGCTACCTCAACGGGTTGTCGCGCCATAAGCCCTTTGATCTTCTGCGCGACATGGCCGAAGGCTTTGAAGCTGCCCTGCCCGGCCCTCTGCGGGAAGGCGCGCGGCGAGCACGGCAGATCGTCACGGGTGCACCCTCTGGGGCCACCCTGTTTGAGCAACTGGGCTTTTCCTATATTGGCCCTGTGGATGGCCATTCGATGCCCGAGCTTCTCGCCACACTGCGCGCCGCCAAATCCCGCGCCACAGGGCCAGTGCTAATTCACGCCGTTACGGTGAAGGGCAAAGGCTATGCCCCGGCCGAAAATTCGGCCGACAAGTATCACGGCGTGGCCAAGTTTGATGTGGTGTCTGGCACGCAGGCCAAGGCCAAGTCGAACGCGCCCGCTTACACGTCGGTCTTTGGCCGCTGCTTGACCGAAGCTGCCGCCCGCGATGGCAAGATTGTGGCTGTGACGGCGGCTATGCCCTCTGGCACGGGCTTAGACATCATGGCCGAACGCTTTCCGGCACGGGTGTTTGATGTGGGGATTGCTGAACAACACGGCGTGACTTTTGCGGCAGGGATGGCAGCTTCAGGGCTCAAGCCCTTTGTGGCGATCTATTCCACCTTTTTGCAGCGCGGCTATGACCAGATCGTGCATGACGTGGCATTGCAGGGCTTGCCCGTGCGCTTTGCCATCGACCGTGCGGGGCTGGTTGGGGCCGACGGGGCCACCCATGCCGGCGCCTTTGACGTAGGCTTTCTGGCCAACCTGCCCGGATTCGTCGTCATGGCCGCCGGAGACGAGGCGGAGCTGAGCCATATGGTCGCCACCGCCGCCGCCTATGACCAAGGCCCGATCTCATTTCGTTATCCGCGCGGCGAGGGCAGCGGCGTGCAAATGCCCGATCAAGGACAGATTTTACAAATCGGCAAAGGTCGCGTGCTGCGCCAAGGGAGTGATGTGGCCCTGCTGTGCTTTGGTGCGCATCTGCCGGAATGTTTGCTGGCAGCCGAAGGGCTGGCGGCGCAGGGCATTTCTGTCACCGTGGCTGATGCCCGCTTTGCCAAGCCTTTGGACACCGACCTGATCAATCAACTGGCGCGCCACCATCAGGCCCTTATCACCGTGGAACAAGGGGCAAGTGGGGGCTTTGGGGCGCAGGTGCTGGAGTATATGGCAAATTCTGGCGGGCTAGATCACGGCGTGCGCCTGCGCACCCTGACCCTGCCCGACCGCTTTATCGAACAAGCCAGCCCCGCCGCCATGTATGCCGATGCGGGGCTTAGCGTGGCGGATATCACCCGCACGGTGGAGCGTGTCTTGCCACCAAGGGTGCACGCGTTGCGCGCCTAGAGGCCGGATACAAAAAAGCCCCCGGATAAAAAATCCGGAGGCTTTTCGCTGATTAGCTTTAGATCACTTCGCGGGGCCGAACTGCGCCAGATAAGCATAAACGTTCGCTGCGCTGGCGGCATCTTTGACCTTGAATTGCATCTTCGCAACAGCCGGACCACCCAAAGTCTTTTTCAAGAAGGCTGCCGGACCCTGCACATATTCCACAAAAGTCGCTTCATCCCACACCAAGCCAGCGGCGCCGGCCTTCACGATGGATTCACCGTATTTGAAGCCTTCATAGCTGCCAGCCTGACGGCCAACCACGCCGTACAAGTTGGGGCCGATCTTGCCTTTGCCAGCCAAAACCTTACCATCAGGGTCAACAACTGCGTGGCAGGTTTGGCAGGTTTTGAAAACAGCCTCACCTTTTGTAGGGTCGCCAGCGGCGAAGGCGGGGGATGCAGCGGTGGCCAAAACCGCAAGAATGGCCAGTGTAAATTTCATCGGGATCTCCCTAGTGTTCAACATTTATACGCACCCACCCTAAGGGTGGATCACAGTTTTGTCACCTTACGCCACGGCGCGCGCCAGCGCGCACTGTTGCCACAACGAATGCAAGGCCTGACCAAGGTGATCAATGTCGGCATCGCTATGGAAGGGCGAGGGCGTTATGCGCAAACGCTCTGTCCCTTTGGGCACGGTGGGGTAGTTGATCGGCTGCACATAGATACCCCAATCGCGCATCAAAATGTCAGAGATCATCCGGCACTTGACCGGATCGCCGATCACCACGGGCACGATGTGGCTTTCGTTGGCCATATGCGGAATGCCAAATTTATCCAACTTTGCCCGCAGCTTGGCCACTTGGGCCCGCTGGCCCTCACGCTCTACCTGCGAAGTTTTGAGATGCTTGATCGACGCCGTCGCCGCCGCAGCGATGGCGGGGGGCAGAGCTGTGGTGAAAATAAACCCCGAAGCAAAGCTGCGGATAAAATCGCACAGATTGGCCGAGCCGGTGATATAGCCGCCAACCACGCCGTAAGCTTTACCCAAAGTGCCTTCGATTAGATCAATCTGGTCAGCCAGACCTTCACGCTCGCTGACGCCGCCGCCGCGCGGGCCATACATGCCCACGGCGTGCACCTCGTCGATATAGGTCAGCGCGCCATGGGCCTTGGCGACCTGCACGATTTCCTTAATGGGGGCGATGTCGCCGTCCATTGAATAAACACTTTCAAAGGCCACGATCTTGGGCCTGTCCCCCACAGCCGCCAGTTTGCGATCAAGATCGCGCCAGTCGTTGTGGTTCCAGATCACCTTGTCGGCGCGCGAATGGCGCACCCCTTCGATCATGCTGGCATGGTTGCCTGCATCCGACAGAATCACCGCATCCTTGATCCGGCTGCCCAAGGTCGACAAAGCGGCCCAGTTTGACACATAGCCCGATGTGAACAGCAGCGCCGCGTCCTTACCATGCAGATCGGCCAGTTCCGCCTCTAGCAGCAGGTGTTTGTGGTTGTTGCCCGAAATGTTGCGCGTGCCGCCTGCACTTATGCCGCCGTCTTGCACGGCCTCGACCATTGCTTTGACGACATCAGGATGCTGGCCCATGCCGAGGTAATCGTTCGAGCACCACACCGTCACTTCGGCCACTTTGCCGTCTTTGTGATTGTTGGCCCTTGGGTAAGACCCGCGCTTACGGTCAAGCTCGGCAAAGGTGCGGTAATTGCCTTCGGCTTTCAACGCGTCAAGCTGGCTGCGGAAAATCTGGTCAAAGTCCATTAGCGTCCCCAAGATCTTTTTGCGGTTTTGCGGCGGGCATCATCCAGCGCCACAGCTTTTCGTCTGGCAGTGGCAGCACCATAAACCAGTGCTCTAGCAAGGCCAGCAGGCATAGGCAGGTGAGGAGCGCATAGCCCACAGACATACCCGGGTGTTCTACGTTGATCGCCCGTTCCAAAAGCAGGGCGGAAAATACGGTCAGGCACGAAACAGAAACCGGAAAAAGCGCTGTCATGCGCCCAATGCGGAAGTGGCTGGCCAGATGGGACAGCGGCTTGGGCAAAAAGTGCACATTGATGCGCGGAACGCCCAGAAACAGGTTCAACTTGGCCGAAATGCGGGCGACGAAAAGCAGCCCAAAGGTGCCAAAGGCAAAAGGATTGGCCGCGTCAATCGTGGCAAGGCCCAAACCGGCCAAAGTTGCCACCAACAGCGCCTCGTGCCAGGCAATCGTGCCCACTGCGCGCCAAAAGCGATCCTTTTGCGAGGCGAACGGCGGGCAGGGGTGGGTGTTGGGGCCAGTGATCACACCCGACAGAAAGGCCAATTCGATCCAACCCCAAAGGGCCAAGGCGGCCAGAAAGGCCAGATAGATGCCTTCCGTCGACAAGTCCATCAAAGATGCACGCGCGGCAAGCAAACCAACCGCCAGCAACGGCAGTCCCACAATCACCGAAGTTTTGTGATCTTGCGCCGTGCCATTATCGGCCACGCGCACCCGCCATAGGATGATGCCTGTGGAAAACCACCAAAGAAGCAAGGTGATGAGGGCTGCAACCCAAGGGCTATCGATCATGCCGGCCCCTTAGACACGCGATAGACGACACGCAGGCGCGCCGTCTGGTGGGCATATGACAGACACTGTTCAATAGACCGGTTCCATCCGCACGCTCTTGGGCGGCTCACTTTTGATCACAGGAATCGTGTACAGCGACACAAAAGTCACAGCCGCGATCACCGCACCCCGCTTGGCCTTGATCCACCCGGCCAAACCGCCTTGCCTTTTACCCGCATCCATCAGGCCAAAGGCATCGCGCATGCGGCGCAGGTTGGGCAGCCAGCGTTTGTGGTCAATGTCCAGCTCCACCGGAAAAACCTGCCGCGCAATGGCAGAGGTTTTGCGGTATACCTCTTGGTCATACCATTCGATATCGACGCCCAAGGCCTTGTGGAATTCGGGACGCGCATGGTCGCGGACATACATGGTGGAATAGACCGCCGTCAAAAAGAAGCGGATCCATAGCTTGTTGGCAAAGGATTGCGTCAACTTAGGATCGGTGCGCATCAACAAAGCGAAGGCTTCGCCATGGCTGAATTCGTCATTGCACCATTCGCGGAACCATTTGAAAATCGGGTGAAAGCGTTGGTCAGGGTTGGCTTCCAGATGGCGGAAGATGGTGATGTAGCGCGCATAGCCAATCTTTTCCGACAGATAGGTGGCGTAAAAGATGAATTTTGGCCGGAAATAGGTGTATTTCTTGGCCTTGGTCAGAAATCCAAGGTTCACCGCCACACCCGCCTCGCGCAGCGCATCGTTGATAAAACCGGCGTGGCGGGCTTCATCGCGGGCCATGAAGTTGAACAGTTCGCAGATGTCAGGATTGTTGCCGCGCCGCTTCATTTCCTTGTAAAGCACGCAGCCCGAAAACTCGGCGGTGCAGGATGACACCAGAAAATCGATAAACTCGCGCTTAAGCTTGGGCTCCATCCCGTCCCAATCGGCGTCCCATTCGGCGTTTTTCTTGAAATGGGCCTTGTTTGGGTCAGAGCGCATCTTTTCCAAAAGCGCATCCCAGTCGGCGCGTACCGGCGTGACATCAATGCGGTCCATCTCGTCAAAGTCGGTGGTGTAAAAGCGCGGGTTCAACAGGGTGGTTTCGGTGGCCATGGCCTGCGTGTCTTGCTGGGTTTGAACGGCGAGCTCGGCATATTCAGCGTCTAGCGCCTTGGGGGTCGCGTTCATAGTGTCACCTCATCGGAAAACGAAAATTCGCATAATTCCATAAAACCAAAGTCACCCGTCATCCGGGTCCACATTCGTTCCAGCGCCGAGGCGCGGGTGATTGTGGCTTGGCGATCTTCAATGATCAACTCGCCATAAGCGGCAAGGATCGGTTTGCCATGCACCAGAACCTCGTCGCCCGGATGGACAACAGCGCCATTGTTAAACTTCACATGCGCATGCAGACTTTCGAAGCGATGACTGACTTCGACAGTGCAAGGCACTTCCTCGGCATATCGACTGAAAATTCCCATCGTTTGGTTCCCATTCTTGTTGTTAGTTTTGCGACATGAGCCGTTCGAACGCGGCCCTATTGTCTGATCCGAAGGCGCCCAATTCGGCACTCCATCCAGAGTGGTCATCCAAGGCCGACAGGCGACCATTTTCATATCTTACAATACGCAAAGGAAGCAGTTTATCAACACCCGCTGTCAGGCGGGCGCGTTCCATTGCGTTTTGAATGACGGTGATAAAGCCGCCATGGGGCAGGTCTATCAAGACGTTTCCATCCGTATCAAGCACGGTGACAGCCTGCGCCCCACCACCTTGCAGGATGATCGACCGCTCTTGCACCACCTCGGCCGATTTTGGCACACCCACATGGGCGCGGCCGGAATAGACAGCGTAAGACACAAGAAGTAGGCTGGTCAGCACCAGAGCCAGAATGGCCCGCAGCAAGGGCGCGGGGATCTTATCTGGGTAATCTGACGGGCGGGTGTAGGTGACAGACATGGGGCTACTCCGCCGCGCTAAGGGTAAGGCCGGTGCGGGCCAAGGTGACTTCAGGTTGGTTCAACCGCGTCTGCGCAGCATCGGCCAGTAGTTTGGCCACGCGCTTTGCATCAGGGATGCAGCGTAGCATCGGGTGGGTTTTTCCCATGTGCCACGGGCGGACATGTGGCCAGCAGACCAGATAGGAAATGGTCGTATCGCCCATGGTTTCCAGTGCAATCGACCCCGTACCATCCTTGCGCAGCACCAGATTGGCATTGGCCACCTGTTTGAACGGAATGTTCAGGGTCACCGTCAAAGCCGCCCCGATCCGCATCGCCACGCGGGCGGTGGTTAAGGTGTAAAGCGTTGAGCGCGCTTGGATCATCGCCACCAGATAGACCATGGCGCAAAACGCCAAACCAATTGCCAGATAGGGCAGCGTCACCAAAAGGCCCTCCCCCACCGTATCGCCGATGATCGAGGCGCGCCAGATGGCCAGCGCCACAAAGTAGCCAGCAAACCACGTCATTTTATAAGCATCGCGCGCCAAGGCAAAGCTGCTTGGGCGGCCCTGCCAAAGGATCTCCTCGCCCAAAGGCGGGCGGGCCGGCAGGCCCGCCACTGGTTCTGAAGCGAAGTCGTCGTGGCCGCTCATGGCTTCCAGCTTTCCGAACCGCCCTTGCGCTTGTCGGCCGCGTAAAGCGTACCGCCTGCGTAATAAGCACTGATTTTGTCTTCTTCCAGCAGCGTCACTTGTGTAGCGGATCTGGTGGTGGGAACGCCCCCGAACAGGTCAGATGACAAAGAATTGATCCGCACCCGATCTTTCCAGATCTTCACCATAGGCATCGGCACCAACCGCTTGCCGCCGCCATTAAGGTTGATCTCCAGATACCGGACCAGCTGCTCCGGCGCATCAACCCACATGTCGGAAATCGTCCCGATCACTTCGTTGTCATTGGCCTGTACCGGCAAGCCGCGCGGATCGCGCCCGGCCGAGACGCCAAAGGCCGTGGCCACTGCCATGGGCTGGATCTTGGCATGGCCGTGGCCATCCAGTTCCGGCACATCGCGGCGCGGCGCCCAAGCAGCGGGGCCAACCCCGTCGGCCATCGGGTCACCGAGCGGGGCATGGGGGAAGCCTTCGGACACTGCCGTGCGGCCCAGCGCCACTTCACGCGCCTCGCGTGCGCCGTTGGGTACAGTCACCTCACCCCGGCCATGCGGCAGAAGAAAGGTTTTGGCGCGCGGCAGCGGAAAGGGCCCCTGATTGGGCGCCGCGGCGCCGTCTTCAGTTTCCAGCGGATAGCCTTCGCGCATATTCTCGGTTTGCAGATAATAGACCAGCAGCGCGAAAAAGCCCCAAAAAAGCCAGATCGCCAGGGAAGCCAGGTCGAAGTTGCCGAAGAAATGAGTACCAAGCATCGGGTTTTCCTTTTAGTTTGGAAAGTCAACGAGGCCCACACGGGCCGGGTTAACTTTGGTTTGTGCGTTGAAGAGAGTGACCCTAACCAAGGGGGCCAAGACGATAAGTGTGGCAAAAATCACCACGATTTCAATCTGATAGACAGCAGCATAGCCAAAGGCCTTGGTGGCAAACAGCGCACCGAACTTTCCTTGCAGGGCATAGCCGCCGATCCAGTCGCGCAAGGCCCCGCCCAGCGCAATCGAGAGACCCGCCGCCGTGGCCTGCGCTGCGCCCCAGGCGCCCAGCACCAGCCCACGGCCCGCCCGGCCTTGCTCGGGCATGGCCATAGCGGCGGTCAGGGTTGAGACGGCAAAAAGCCCCGCCCCAAGCCCGATGCCCCAAGCGCCGGCATAAAACAGCACGCTCGACTTGATGGGGGCTGCAAAGATCACCATCAAAAAGGCCACAACCCCCACCAAGAGCCCGCGCGCCGCCATGCGGTACATATCTTGTCCCTGCGCCATCCAGCGCCCGGCCAGAATAAAGCCCAAAAGCGCGCCCAAAGCGTTGCAGGCCGTCAACCAAGTGGTCGCGCCAACCGAAAGACCCAAGATGTCCGCACCATAAGGTTCCAGCAAAACATCTTGCATTTGAAAGCCCATGGTCCCCAGCATGACAACCAGCAGCAAGCGCCCCGCGGTGCCGCCCGCCATCAAATCACGCCAGCCTTCTTGGAAGATCGGGCGCACCTTGGCCATTTCTTCTTTGGACATGGGCTGAACTTTTTCTTGCTTCCACAGCGCGATCAGGTTCAAGACCATGGTCACAACACCGCAGCCCTGCACAACGCGGATCAGCCTGATCTGGTCAAAATCGCGCAAAAGCAGGCCCAAAATCACGGCCGATATCGCCATGCCAAGCAGGTTCATCACATAAAGCAGCGCCACAACCCGTGGCCGCGTCTGTTCCGTTGCGCGGTCGGATGCCAGCGCCAGACCGGCGGTTTGGGTCATATGCATGCCAATGCCGGTCATCAAAAAGGCCAAGCCCGCCAGCGCCTTACCCGCCCATTCCGGCCCATGGATCTGGTCACCCGACAGCACGATCAGCGCAAAAGGCATAATCGCCAGCCCGCCCATCTGCCACAGGCTGCCAAACCACAGGTAAGGAATGCGCTTCCAGCCGATCCAGCTTTTGTGATTGTCCGACTTGTGGCCCAGCATGGCCCGAAACGGGGCCGAGATGACCGGCAAAGCGATCATCACCGCCACCACGCTGGCAGGTACCGCCATTTCCACGATCATCACGCGGTTCAGCGTGCCCAAAAGCAGCACCGCGGCCATCCCAACAGAAACCTGAAACAGACCCAAGCGCAACAGTTGCGCCATGGTCAACCCTTCCGATGCCGCATCGGCAAAGGGCATCCACCTGGCACCTAACTGCTGGATATGTTTGGACTTAAAGACGATCACGCCCGATACTCCAGACACTCCGAAATATAAAACCCGCGTGAGACACGCTCGACCTTGGTCAAACGCGCGTCAGTCGCGCGGTTCAGCGTGGCGAAGGCATGCGGCACCATGATCGGGCTGCGATCCGACCTTGGGAAAGCCTTGCCTAAGGTCCAGAATGTCATCAAGAACGCCGTGCGCGGGGCCACCGTGAAAACCACTGCCTGCGCGGTATTGCGACCCAAGCGGTGCAAGGCGGCGGTGATATCCTCGGTTCCGTAGTAAATCAGGCTATCCATCGCCAAGACAAAGTCAAAGCGCCCGTAGTCCGCCGTCATATCGCCGCTGGCAAAGGTGACTTTATGGGCATGCTCGGGCGGCAGGCGATTGCGTGCGATTTCTACCAACGCGGGCGAGATATCCACCGCCATAACGTCCGCCCCGCGCGCGGCCAGTTCCGCCGTCATCTGCCCCGCCCCGCAACCCGCATCCAGCACCCGCACACCGCGCAGATCCACGGGCAAGCGGCCCAGCATCACAGCGCGCATCCGGTCGCGCCCCTCGCGCACGGTCTGGCGAATGCCACTAACCGGCGCGTCAGAGGTCAACCGCTCCCACACTTTGGTGGCGGATCGGTCGAAGTAGTCTTCGACCCGCGACAGGGTGGATGCGTAGTCAGCCATCAATCAAACCCCAGCAATTCAAAGATCTCACGGTCGGGCAAAGGCGCTGGCGAAGAGCCTTCACCGCTCACCGAACGCCACAGCGTATCGGCCAGCCGCATGTATTCGGCCCGCGCCATGACGATATCCTGTTCGTCGTCCATCTCGAACAGGGTTTTCTTTTTCAGGCGCGAACGGCGGATGGCGTCGATGTCGGGCATATGGGCCAAGCGGTTGAAACCCACCCGTTCGCAATACCGGTCAATCTCGTTGGTCTCGCGGGAGCGGTTGGCCACACAGCCCGCCAGTCGCACCTTGTAATTGCCCGACTTGGCCTGAACTGCGGCGATGATGCGGTTCATCGCATAGATCGAGTCAAAGTCGTTGGCGGTGACGATCACGGCCCGGTCGGCGTGCTGCAAGGGGGCGGCAAACCCACCGCAGACCACATCGCCCAAGACGTCAAAGATCACCACATCGGTGTCATCCAGCAGGTGGTGCTGTTTAAGCAGCTTTACCGTCTGCCCCACCACATAGCCGCCGCAGCCGGTGCCTGCAGGCGGGCCACCGGCTTCGACACATTTCACGCCGTTAAAGCCTTCGGCCACATAGTCTTCAGGCCGCAGCTCTTCGGCGTGAAAATCGACATCTTTCAGAATGTCGATCACCGTCGCCTGCAACCGCCCCGTCAGGGTAAAGGTGCTGTCATGCTTGGGGTCGCAGCCGATCTGCAACACCCGTTTGCCCATCATCGAAAAGGCCGCCGACAGGTTGGACGAGGTGGTTGATTTGCCAATCCCCCCCTTGCCGTAGACGGAAAAGACCTTGGCCCCTTCGATCTTAGTCTCCGCATCCTGATGCACTTGAACGGAACCTTCTCCGTCCAGACCGCGCAAAATTGGAACCGAATCCAGGCTCATGCTTTTGCCCCTTTCATACGTGTGAAAATATCCCCGCCGGAGGCTCCGGCCGTGGGCAAAGTGCTAAGTTGGGATGCTATCATCATTCGGCGGCAATCCCTTCCAAACGGTCTTCCAGTTCATCAGCCGCGTTTTGCAAGGCGGCCAAAGTAGCGGCGTCAGGCGACCAATACGACCGTTCAGACGCTTCGATCAGGCGGTTCGCCATCCGCGCGCTGGCTTGCGGGTTCAGCGCCGCCAAACGCTTGCGCATCGCCTCGTCCAGCACAAAGGTTTCCGACAGGCGCTGATAGACCCACGGGTCCACCGCTTCGGCTGTGGCCGACCAGCCCATGGTGTTGGTCACATGTGATTCGATCTGGCGCACGCCTTCGGCCCCATGTTTCAGCAGCCCCTCGTAGAATTTGGGGTTCAGCGTGCGCGAGCGGCTTTCAAGGGCGATTTGATCGCGAAGCGTGCGGATCTTGCCCGTCCCGCGCGTTTGGTCCGAGATATAGACCGGCGTCTCCGTGCCCCGCTGGCGCTTGACCGCCCGCGCGATGCCGCCCAGCGTGTCAAAGTAGTGATCCACCGAGGTGACGCCCAGTTCGACCGATTCAAGGTTTTGATAGGCCATTTCGACGTTCTTCAACGCTTTTTGCATCAAAGCCGCCTGTTTGACCGGCTTGCCATTCATCCCATAGGCAAAGGATTTGCGGGCTTCATAGGCATCGGCCAACTCGTTTTCATCGCCAAAGGCCGAGCTGTCGACCAATTGGTTGACGTTTGATCCATAAGCCCCTTCGGCATTGGAAAACACCCGCAGAGAGGCCGTTTCCATGTCGCAGCCCATCTGCTCGGCATAGGCCAGCGCATGGGCGCGGATGAAGTTTTGCGCCAAGGGTTCGTCGGCCATGGCGCATTTGTAGGCCGCCTCAGCCAGCATCTTGGTTTGCAACGGAAGCAGATCGCGGAAGATGCCCGACAAGGTCATCAAAACATCGATCCGCGGGCGGCCCAAATCGGCAAGTGCCACCAGATCAGCCCCGCACAGGCGACCATAGGCGTCAAAGCGCGGCTTGGCACCCATCAGCGCCAAGGCTTGGGCAATCGGCCCGCCGTCCGACTTGATATTGTCCGATCCCCACAGCACCAGCGCGATCGAACGCGGCAGTGTCGGGTGGGCGGCCAGCAACTTATCCGCTTGCGCCGCGCCATCTCGCAGGGCGAATTCGGTGGGCATGCGGAAGGGGTCAAAGGCATGGATATTGCGCCCCGTGGGCAGGATTTGCGGCGAACGGATCAGATCACCGCCGGGCACGGGCTTGATAAAGCGGGCCGACATGGCGCGCAAAATGCCCGGAATTTCCGTATCTTCCTGCAATTGCTTGTTAATTCTGGCGCGCTGAAGGTCATCCATCGGCGGCAGCAGGTCCAAATAGTCGGCGCGGGCCTGATCGGACATCGCCTTGCCGACGATGTGCAAGCCATCGGGGATCAGGGCATCCTCGGCTTCGAGCAGTTTGAGCCAGAGGGCGGCAGGTTTTTGGCCGCCCATGTCGACCACGGTGGCTTGCTCGGTGATCAGCGCCTCAAGATCGGCGCGGTCGGAGGCATCAGCGGGCATCGAGCGCCAGCGCGTCAGGCTGTCTTTCAGGTCAATCAGTCCCTTATACAGGCCCGCTTGGGCCAAGGGCGGGGTCAGGTGGGTGATGATGATAGCATTAGAGCGGCGCTTGGCCAAGCTGGCTTCTGACGGATTGTTGGCGGCATAAAGGTAGATATTGGGCACTTCGCCAATCAAACGGTCAGGCCAGTCGCGCGCGCCCAAGCCTGCTTGCTTGCCGGGCATGAATTCTAGCGCGCCGTGCATTCCAAAATGTAAGAAGACATCGGCGCGGTAGGTGTTGCGCATCCAGAGATAGAACTGCACGAAGGCATGGGTCGGCGCAAAGCCGCGTTCAAACAGCAGGCGCATCGGATCGCCTTCGTAGCCAAAGGTCGGCTGCAATCCGATGAAGATATTGCCCAACTGGCGGCCAAGGACAAAGACGTTGCGTCCGTCGCTTTGCACTTTGCCCGGCGCGGGGCCCCAGACAGCTTCGATCACCTTCAGGGGCGGCGTGTTGCGCACGATCGTGTCGGCATCGACAAAGGCTGCAACATTCGCCGGTTGGCCATAGGTTTTGGAATTGCCACCCAAAACCGCCTCGCGCAGGTCTTGCACGGTTTCGGGCACATCAAGCGTATAACCTTCGGCTTTCATACCCTTAAGGGTGTTGTGCAGGCTTTCAAATACGGACAGGTAGGCCGCCGTCCCCGCAGCGCCCGCATTGGGCGGAAAGCCAAAAAGTACAATCCCGACCTTCTTATCGGCATTGCTCAACTGGCGCAGTTTGGCCATGCGATGGGTCTTTTCGGCCAAGGATGTGATGCGTTCATGGCAGGGCGACATGGCGCGGCTGTCGGGAGAGCCTTTGCACATATGGCTGCAACCAGTGCATCCGTCTTCACCGTGGCGACCGGCAAAGACGGTGGGGTTGGTAGCGCCGTCAATCTCGGGCAGAGCGATCAGCATGGTGGTTTCGATAGGGCCAAGGCCCGTGCCGGCATTGGCCCATTGGCCTAGCGTTTGGAATTCCAACGGATGAGCCGCGATATAGGGCACGTCAAGCTCGGCCAAAGCCTCAACTGCAGCGGGGCTGTCGTTATAGGCGGGGCCACCTACCAGCGAAAAGCCGGTTAGCGAAACCATGGTATCGACGCCCTTGCCCGTCTTGAAATAGGCGTTGATTGCAGGCCGGCCATCCAGCCCGCCTGCAAAGGCAGGAATGCAGGCGATGCCCTTGGCTTCAAAGGCGGCGATTACGGCGTCGTAATGCGCCGTATCTGACGCCAGCACATAAGAGCGCAACATCAAAAGGCCCACGGTCTGCGTGGCCCCAGCAGGGCGTGGCAGATCGGCAAGGTTGGTGGTGATGCGGCCAGGAAGCTTGGGGTGATACAGGCCCACATCAGGGTAATCGACCGGCGCTTTGGCCACAGCGCCGCGCCAATCCTTGCGCGTGGCATAGCGGCCGATCAGAAAGCGGACCATCTGTTCGATATTGTCGTCCGACCCGCCCAGCCAATACTGCATCGACAAGAACCAAGCGCGCAAATCCTGCGCTTTGCCGGGGATCCAGCGCAGGATCTTGGGCAGGCGCCGCAGCATCGACATTTGCTTTTCGCCGGAATTGGCCGAGGTTTTGGCACTGGGTTTCAGCTTTTTCAAAAGCTCCATCGTCATAGACGCGGGCTTGGACATGTCCAGATCGCCCATCTTGGTCAGCTTCACGATGGCGCTGTCGGCGATAACCCCGATAAAGGCATCCACACGGGGGCGGGCCTCTTTCAGGTCGGGCAGGATGGCGGTGATGTGTTCTTCGATGAACAAAAGGTTGGCGACCACGATGTCAGCGGTTTTCAGCGCCTGTCTGCAGTGGGCAAGGGAAGCTGGATTTTCGGCCCATTCGGCGGCGGCGTGGATCGAGATGGAGAGGCCGGGAAAATCTTTGGCCAAGCGCGGAGCGATACGGGCGGCAGGGCCTGCGGCGTGTTGATCCAGCGTTACGACAACAATGTTGTAGCCGACGCGGGTGCCGTTCATGGGGGTATCAGCGCGCATAATGTGCTTTCGCCTCGTATAAGGTTTCTACGGAAATGGCGGTAACACCCTTGGTTTGTGCATAGTTTTCGGTATTGCGGCGAGCTTTGCCACGCACGAAGAAGGGAATCTTTTTCAACTCTGCCTCTGCGTCAGACAGCCAGACGATTTCACCCGAGGGTTGGACCACGGGCAAGCTTTCGGCCAAAGATGCGCCCGCGTCGGGCATCGAGCCCGCCACGGTCGCGGCCGCAGGGGCGGCTTCAGCGACCGGATCCCGCGGCTTGTGCGCGCCGCCATGATGCGAGGCCCCAGCCTCGTCATGGAATTCGAAATCGTCGCGGAACATATGCAAGAGGTGTTCTTCAAGGCCCATAACCAGCGGATGAACCCATGTGTCAAAGATCACGTTGGCGCCTTCCCAGCCCATCTGGGGCGAATAGCGCGCGGGGAAATCTTGGACATGGACGGGGGCAGAGATGACAGCGCAGGGAATGCCAAGGCGCTTGCCGATGTGGCGTTCCATCTGAGTGCCCAAGATCATTTCGGGCTGCAATGCGGTAATGATAGCTTCGACTTCCAGATAGTCGTCAGAGATCAACGCCTCGACGCCGTATTCTTTGGCAAGCGCGCGAATGGGGCGGGCCATTTCGCGATTAAAGCAGCCAAGGCCTGCGACCTCAAAGCCCATCTCCTCGCGGGCGATACGGGCGGCGGCGGCGACATGGGTGCCGTCGCCGAAGATAAAGACGCGTTTGCCGGTCAGATAGGTGCTATCGACGCTGCGGGTCCACCACGGCAGGCGCAGGCGGGTGGTGTCGGTTTTCACGGGCAGGCCAGTGATCTTGGCCACTTCGGCCAGAAAATCGCGCGTGGCACCGACGCCGATGGGGACGATCTTGGTGTAGGGTTGCTTGAACGTCGTCTCGAGCCAGCGGGCGGCGGATTCGGCGTGTTCGGGATACATCAACACGTTGAAATGCGCAGCGCCAAGGCGGGCAATGTCAGACGGGCGCGACCCCATGGGGCCGACCACATTCACGCCAATGCCCATTTCGGACAAAAGGCGGGTCAATTCGGTGATATCGTCGCGGTGGCGAAAACCCAAGGCGGTTGGGCCGATCAGGTTGGCGGTGATCTGTTCGGTGCGCGCACAGGGTTGGGCCAGATGCCGGACAATCTGCAAGAAGGTCTCATCCGTGCCAAAACCCTCTTTGCGCTGGTAGGACGGCAGATCAAGCGGGATCACCGGCAGGCCCAGGTTCATGGAACCGGCCAAACCGGCCGGATTGTCCTGAATTAATTCGGCCGTGCAAGAGGCCCCGACGATAATCGCCTCGGGCGCAAAGCGGTCAACCGCGTCTTGGCAGGCCGTTTTGAAAAGAGTGGCGGTATCGCCGCCCAGATCGCGAGCTTGAAAGGTGGTATAGGTGACAGGTGGGCGGTGGTCGCGCCGTTCGATCATGGTGAAGAGCAGATCGGCATAGGTATCACCCTGCGGCGCGTGCAGCACATAGTGCAGGCCCTTCATGCCAGTGGCGACGCGCATGGCCCCCACATGGGGCGGGCCTTCATATGTCCAAAGGGTAAGCTTCATGGTGCCCCCCTCGTCGGGGGCGCTTCGCCCCCCGGACCCCCAGAGGATATTTGAGCACATATGAAAAGGTGGGTCATTCTGCGGCCTCGATCTGGGGGGCCAGCGGGGCCAAGAGGGCGCGCCGGCGGAGGGGCCGGGCGAAAAGGGCTGCGAGGTCACCAGCTTGTTCGTAAAAATGCACAGGGGTGAAGACCAGCTCGATGGCCCATTTGGTGGCCATGCCCTCGGCCTCCAGCGGGTTGGCGAGGCCCAGGCCGCAAACGGTAAGATCGGCGCGGGCGGCGCGGGCGCGGGTGAGTTGCTTGTCGACGTCTTGACCTTCGGAGATCGTTGGGCCGTGGGCCAGCAGGGCCAGTTCAGGGGCCAGAAGGTCGCGGTGCAGGAAGGGGGTGCCGACCTCGATCGCGGTCATGCCGCATTCGCGGGTGAGAAAGCGCGCGAGGGGGATTTCAAGCTGGCTGTCGGGGAAGAAGAAGATCGATTTGCCCGAAAGCGTTTGGGCCGAGGCGGCAATTGCTTTTTCGGCGCGGGCACGGGGTGCGGCGGTGACTTTGGCGAAAAGATCAGGGTCAACACCGAATTCGGTGGCGATGGCTTGCAACCAAAGGGTCGTGCCTTCGGCCCCGAAGGGGAATGGGGCAGGAATGTGGCGCGATCCACGGCGGGTGAGGGCTGCATGGGTGTCGCCCAGAAAGGGTTGCATCAAGGCAAAGACCGTGTTGGGCCCGATGGCGAAGGCGTCAGCACTGCGCCGAGCGGGCAGGCAGCGCACCTTTGTGATGCCAAGGGCGGCAAGCAGGCCCATGGCCTGATCTTCGACCACATCAGGCAAGGCGCCCACCAAAAGCAGTTCCTTTTCCACTGTGGAGCCCAGCGTGGGCACCATCGAGGCGAGGCAGGCATCTTCGCCTTGCGTAAAGGTCGTCTCAATCCCCGAGCCGGAATAGTTCAGCACGCGCACATGGGGGGCGTGCTTGACGCTCATCCGTTCGGCGGCGCGGTGTAGGTCAAGTTTGATGACCTCGGAGGGGCAAGAGCCGACCAGAAACAACTGGCGGATGTCAGGGCGGCGCGACAGAAGGCGATCGACCTCACGGTCAAGCTCTGTTTGGGCATCGGCAAGGCCGGCCAAGTCTTTCTCTTCGAGAATCGCGGTGCCAAAGCGGGGTTCGGCGAAAATCATGACCCCTGCAGCCGACTGTAACAAATGGGCGCAGGTGCGACTGCCGACGACCAGAAAGAAAGCGTCCTGCATCTTGCGGTGCAGCCAGATGATTCCCGTCAAGCCACAGAAAACCTCGCGCTGGCCGCGCTCTTTAAGGACGGGGGTGTTGGTGCAACCCAAGGCGGGGGCGGGGGCGTTCATGCGGACACCGCCGCATCCAACCGCGCGGCGCGTAGTTTCAAGATGAACTGGGCAGCGTTGACGGCATAGGTGGCATAGGCCGCCAAGGCCAAGGTCATCTGGCCCGTATGATCCAAGGAACCTGTAAAAAGGGCAAAGAGATAGGCGGTGTGCAGGGCGATCACTGCAAAGCTGAACATATCCTCCCAGTAGAAAGCGGGGGCCAGAAGATACTGACCGAAAACAACTTTCTCCCAAATGGCGCCGGTGATCATGATCACATACAAAAAGCCAGTCTTAACGATGATCGAAATCGTTGCCGCCTCGTATCCTGCACCGGTGTAGATATAGCGCAGCACCAAAACCAACGAGATTGCGAAAGCCAAAAACTGCAACGGCGCCAAGATACCTTGAACCAGTGTCCACTTGGTCTGGTCGCGCCGCACGCGTTCTTGCGGCGTGTAAAGCGCGGGGCGGCGGTTTTGGTCTGATCGATTCTGCGTCATCAACAGGCTTTCACAGGTCAGGTCTGTAAACTGATCCTAGCCGCGTGATTCCGAATGTGTCAACCTAAACTTACACAATTTTGGTTGACACTCCGTGATTGGGATCAAAGTGAACGGCGACTTTCCGCTGCAGAAATATCACTCTATTCCCATTGTAAAACAGACACTTGCCAACTGAACGCTTTCGAACTACAAAAAATAGTGTCAATTTTCTTTGACAACGTAGCAAACCTAAAGGAAAGTCGACAGCAAGGATGGCCCCGATTGTGCTGACAGACTCAGCCGCAATATCAGAGGACCACCTACAGGGAGGCCGTACTGATGCAAGAAATTCAGGCGCAAGATCAAGGGCGTGCGGGGTCAACGGACAGCGCGGGCGTCATCTATTTCGCGTCGCAGGTCGTTTCGTTGCTGGCAGAGCGCAACTGGAGAACCTTTTCAGAACTGCGCGAACCGGTGGTGTCGGGGCTGATAACAGCTGCCTTGTCGGGCAAGAAAGATGCTTTTGCCGATTTGCTGCGCGAACTAAAGCGCGCGCGCGTCAGTGCTGCTGCGCTGGCGGATCTGTACATTCCCGAAGCAGCCCGCCGCATGGGCGAGGCTTGGCACGACGATCAGATGTCTTGGCTGGATGTGTCGATCGGCGTGGGGCGGATGCAAAGCCTCTTGCGCGAGATTGGTACGGCTTGGGTGGCCGATCAGGCGGGCGACACGGGGCATGGCACGGTTTTGTTGATTGTGCCCGACCGCGAACAACACACCCTCGGGCCGATGGTGGCCATGGGGCAAATGCGCCGGTTTGGCGTTTCGGTTTGCCTAAGGATTGCGCCGTCGCACAACGAACTGCGCAGCCTTATGGCAGCGCGGCAATTTGACGGGGTGCTGATATCGGTCGCGACCAAGGACAAGCTGGAATCGGTGTCAAAAACGATTCAGTTCATCAAGGCCGTGTCCGGACGACCGATGCCAGTTGTGGTCGGGGGTGCCGTGACCCCGAATGTACCGGATCTCGCTGCAGCTACTGGCGCTGATCTTTCGTCGAACGACATCTGCGCCGCGCTTGAAGCCCTTGGCCTTAAGTTCGACTCCTCCTGCGTGCTTCGGCGCGCTTAACATACCGTTGTCCCGGCGAACCGGGTGGGCGGCAAGAATGGGCAAGCCCAGTGAACACTGATACCACGCATTTCCTTGCAGGCATATCGATGCCGCTGATCGATCCGGGCTTTTTGTCCGAGGTTCTGACGTCGGCATCCGACATCACCTTGATGGTCAATGCCGACAAAATAGTCATCGCCGTCATGGTCAACCCGCATCATCCGGCCTTTGGGCGGTTGGACACCTGGGTGGGCAAGAAGATTTTTGATCTGGTGTCAGATGACAATCACGACAAGCTAAGCAATCGGATTGCCGCGCTTGGAAAAGGCAGCGCCAGTTCGGTGACGGCAGAGATCAACCACCACGACGCGTCCTTGCTAGAATTTCCGGTGCGCTACACCATGCACCTGATCCGCGCCGACAAATCCATCTTGATGCTCGGCCGCGATATGCGTCCGATTGCCGAGATGCAGCAGCAACTGGTCATGGCGCAAATAGCCCTTGAGCGCGACTACGAATCCCAGCGTGAGATGGACACCCGCTACCGCGTATTGATGGAAGCGACCCGCGATGCCGTGGTTTTGCTGGCCATGAACAACGGGCGCATCGCCGATCTAAACGCCGCCGCTGCCGTGATGCTGGGCGGGTCGCGGCAAGACCTGATCGGGGCGGCCATTGCCCAAGAATTCGAAGGCCGCCGCCGCGGAGAGTTTTTGGAAAGCCTGTCCAACATCGCCTCGGCTGATTCGGTCAGTCCTGTGGAACTGATTGCCCGCCGATCGCAGCGCAAGTTGCGCGTGATCCCCAAGCTGTTTCGCGCAGCAGGCGAACGCCTGATGCTGTGCCGGCTGGAGGCCACTGAGCAGAGCCCCACAAAGCATAGCGAATCCAACGAAAACTTTGAACAGCTGTTCCATGAAGGCGTCGATGCTGTGGTGTTTTTAGATGGCGATGGCGTCATCACCTTTGGCAATGATTCCTTCTTGAAGCTGACCGACAGCACACATCTATCCAATGTGCGCGGCCGATCCTTGGCCGATTTTCTGGCGCGCGGCACGGTAGACCTGCGGGTCTTGCTAGATAATGCCAAGCGTAGCCGCCATTTGCGGATTTTTTCCACCAAGATCGTGAACGAGTTCAATGGCCAAGTCGCCGTCGAAATCTCGGCCACCTATCTGAATGACCGCGCCAATCCCAGCTTTGGGCTGATGATCCGCGATGTCAGCCGCGTGGATTTCATGCGCCGCCCCACCACCAGTGGCACTGACGAAGGCATGCGCGGTGTGATGGATTTGGTGGGGTCTTCGACGCTGAAGGATATTGTGGCCGAAACCACGGATGTCGTGGAAAAGATGTGCATTCAAACGGCGGTTGACCTGACGCGCAACAACCGCGTGGCTGCAGCTGAAATGCTGGGCCTGTCGCGCCAATCGCTGTATGTCAAACTGCGCAAATTTGGTTTGCTAAGCAAAGACGACGAATAAGCCAAGTATCTAAAGCGACGTCAAAGCGCCCAATTCTAGGCGCTTTTTTGTTGTGGGGGATGGAAACTCAGGGCTTGATCGACTCGAAAATGTAAGGCAAAGTTGACACATGTCTGTATCGCCTGCATTACACCCCCCGACCTTCCCGCAGCCCAAAGCTATGCTTGAGCTGATCAAACCCATCACATGGTTCCCACCCATGTGGGCCTATCTGTGCGGCATCGCCTCGGTCGGGGTATCGCCTTGGGGGGCTTGGCCCATGGTGGTTTTGGGCGTGGTACTGGCAGGACCAGTGGTCTGCGGCATGTCGCAGGCGGCCAATGACTGGTGCGACCGGCATGTCGATGCGGTGAACGAGCCGCATCGCCCCATCCCCTCGGGCCGTATCCCGGGGCGCTGGGGGCTTTGGATTGCGCTGGCCATGTCGGTGCTGTCCTTGGCTTTGGGCTGGCAGCTGGGCACTTGGGGCTTTGCGGCCACCGTGGTGGGCGTGCTGGCGGCTTGGGCCTATTCGGTGGAACCTATCCGGATGAAGCGGTCAGGATGGTGGGGGCCGGGGCTGGTGGGCCTGTGTTATGAAGGCCTGCCGTGGTTCACGGGGGCTGCTGTTCTGTCGCAGGGGATGCCAAGTTTTCAGATTTGCACTATGGCGCTGCTTTATGCACTTGGGGCGCATGGCATTATGACATTGAATGATTTCAAAGCTTTAGAGGGCGATAAGCTGCACGGCGTACGCTCGCTTCCCGTCACCTTAGGGCCAGAGGTCGCCGCCCGTGTTGCTTGCACGGTGATGGGCTTGGCGCAGGCCTTGGTGATTGCGCTGTTGCTGATCTGGGGCAAGCCTGTTCATGCGCTGTGTGTTGGCCTGCTATTGGGCGGCCAAGTCTGGGCCATGGGCCGGTTGTTGCAAGACCCCAAGGGCAAAGCGCCTTGGTATAATGCCACGGGTGTGGCGATGTATGTCAGCGGCATGATGATCACGGCCTTTGCGCTGCGCGGGTTGGGGGTTGCGGGATGAAATACCTGTCGTGGGCGTCGATCTTCCGTCTGGGTGCGGTGCAGATGTGCCTTGGCGCCATCGTGGTGCTGTGCACATCGACCTTTAACCGCCTTATGGTGGTCGAGGCGGGCTTGCCCGCTGTGCTGCCGGGGCTGTTGGTCGGCCTTCATTATGCAGTGCAGATCACGCGGCCGACTTGGGGGTATAAGTCTGACACAGGCGGCCAGCGCACGCGGTTTATCATCGGCGGCATGGCGGTTCTGGCACTGGGCGCGCTGGGGGCGGCCTTGGGCTTTGTGCTGATGGAACGCGTGTTTTGGGCGGGCTTGGGCGTATCGGTGCTGGCTTACGCCATGATCGGGGCGGGGGTGGGGGCTTCGGGTACCTCGCTTTTGGCGCTGCTTGCCACCACAACCCACCCGCGCCGCAGGGCTGCGGCGGCGACGATCACATGGTTGATGATGATCTTTGGCATCGCGGTGACGGCCACCTTGGTGGGCAAGGCGCTAGAGCCTTACTCGCAACTTTTGCTGCTAAAGGTGGTGACTGTGGTGGGGGCAGGTGCTGTCGTGCTGACAGCACTAGCAGTTTGGGGGATCGAGGCGCGCCATCACGCAACCCCCTCTCACGACAAGCCCCTGCCCTTCCGCGAGGGTCTGGCCGAGATTTGGGCCGAACCGCGGGCACGCAACTTTACCGTCTTCATCTTCTTGTCGATGGTCGCCTATTTCATGCAAGAACTGATCCTTGAACCCTATGCAGGATTGGCCTTTGGCTTCACGCCGGGGCAGTCGACGCAATTGTCAGGTGCGCAAAACGGCGGGGTGTTTGTGGGCATGTTGACGGTGGGCATCGCCGCCACGGGTTTTCGCCTTGGGTCGCTGCGCGTTTGGGTTATGGCCGGATGCACCGGATCGGCACTGGCTTTGCTAACGATTGCGCTGGCAGGCCAAATGGTTGCAGGGCCAGCTATCCTTCAGCCTGCCACGATAGCTTTGGGCTTTTTCAACGGCATGTTCGCTGTCGCGGCGATTGGGTCGATGATGGCCTTGGCGGGCCAAGGGCGCGAGGCGCGCGAAGGCACGCGGATGGGCCTATGGGGCGCAGCGCAGGCTGTGGCGGCAGGCTTTGGGGGCATCTTGGGGTCTGGCGCGGTTGATCTGGCGCGGCAGTTCATGGCCACGCCCACAGCCTTTGGCTTGGTGTTTGTTGCAGAGGCCGGGCTTTTTGTTCTGGCCACGCTGATGGCCCAACAGATTATCGAGGGCCGCACAGAGCCCGATTTTAGCAGGTATGTACCGGGAGAATGACATGTTTGACGTTGTGGTAATCGGTGGCGGACCTTCTGGCGCAACAGCGGCCAATGATCTGGCCCGCGCCGGGGTGGATGTGGCGTTTCTCGATAAGGCGGGGCGGATCAAGCCCTGCGGTGGGGCCATACCGCCGCGCCTGATCGAAGATTTCTCGATCCCTGAAGAGCAATTGGTGGCCCATATCCAAACCGCGCGGATGATCTCTCCCACGCAGCGGCATGTCGACATTCCGATCGAGGGTGGCTTTGTGGGCATGGTGGACCGCGAGCATTTTGACGAATTCCTGCGGGTGCGAGCCGTGCAAAATGGGGCAGAGCGTGTCACTGGCACCTATCTGCGGCTAGAGCGCGATGCCAAGGGCACCCATGTGGTTTACCGTGACAAGGCCTCGGGCGGGGAAATGCGGCTTTCGACCAAGCTGGTGATTGGGGCTGATGGCGCGCGGTCAAACGTGGCCAAGACAGAGGTGCCGGGCGGCGACAAGATCCCCTATGTCATTGCTTATCATGAGATTATCAAGGCGCCAGTTGGGTCGAACCTGTATGATCCGGGCCGCTGCGATGTGATCTATGACGGCAAGATCAGCCCCGATTTTTACGGCTGGGTCTTTCCGCATGGGCAGCATGCCAGCGTGGGCATGGGCACGGGGATTGACGGGGTCGATCTGAAACAAGCCACGGCCGATCTGCGCGAAGCCTCGGGCCTGACCGGCTGCGAAACCATCCGGCGCGAGGGCGCGCCCATTCCGCTGCATCCGATGGATCGGTGGGACAATGGCCGCGATGTGGTGCTGGCGGGCGATGCGGCAGGGGTGGTGGCGCCCTCCTCGGGCGAAGGGATTTACTATGCCATGGTGGGTGGCAGGGTGGCTGCCACGGCGGCGCAAGCCTGTTTGGCCACGGGGCGGGCGTCAAAACTGCGGCTGGCGCGCAAGATGTTCATGAAAGAACATGGCACGGTGTTCAAGGTGCTGCGGTCGATGCAAGACGCCTATTACAAATCTGACGAGCGCCGCGAAAGGTTTGTCAGCCTGTGCCACGATATCGACGTGCAAAAACTGACGTTTGAAGCCTATATGAACAAAAAGCTGGTCAATGCTAAACCTTTGGCGCATCTGAAGATTGGCTTTAAAAACGTTAGACATCTTATGGGCTGGGTGGCCCCGGAACACGTATGAACGAGATGATCCCCGCTTGGGTCGACGGTGCGTTGACCCCGGTTGAAAAGCTGGACGTGCATCAGCGCGGCCTGCGGCACTTGGCTGTGTCTGTCTTTATTATGAACGGCAACAGCACCTTGCTGCAACGCCGCGCCTTGGGCAAATACCACACGCCAGGCCTTTGGGCGAACGCCTGCTGCACCCATCCCCGCTGGGCAGAGACCCCGCTGGACTGCGCCACGCGGCGGGTCCGCGAAGAGTTGGGGCTGACGGGCCTGACCTTGGCCCGTGTCGGCGGCACAGAATACCGCGCCGATGTGGGCGCAGGCCTGACCGAACACGAGGTGGTCGATCTGTACGTCGCCGAAGCGCCGCTTGACGTGGCACTTCAGTTGAACCCCGATGAGGTGATGCAGGTGGCTTGGGTGTCGCTGCCTGAGCTGTCAGCGCAAATCCAATCCGACCCTGCCCGCTTTACACCTTGGCTGCGGATATATCTGGCCGAAGGCTGGGGTAAGGTCGCCCAAACCCTGCAAGGCAGCGATCCCGCCCATGCCTAAGCGTCGTCGCGTCTTTTTGCTGGGGGCCACCGGCACGATTGGCAGGGCCACGGCGGCAGCCCTGCTGGCCAAGGGGCACGAAGTTGTCTGCCTTGTGCGCCCCAAAGTGGGCGATCCGCGCCGTGGCCTGCCCGATGGCGTGACCTTGCGCTTTGGCGATGTGACGGATGCCGCCTCACTTGCGCGCGACGGGTTTGCGGGCGAGCGGTTTGATGCGCTGGTGTCCTGCCTTGCCTCACGCAGTGGTACACCCAAGGACGCTTGGGCCATTGATCACCGCGCGCATGTCGATGCCTTGCATCTGGCTAAGGCGGCGGGGGTTACGCAAGTTGTTCTGCTCTCTGCCATCTGCGTGCAGCGCCCACTTTTGGCCTTTCAACAGGCCAAACTGGCATTTGAGGCGGAATTGACGGCCTCTGGCCTGACCTATTCCATCGTGCGGGCCACGGCGTTTTTCAAATCCCTGTCGGGTCAGGTGAATCGGGTGCAAGCAGGCAAGCCCTTTTTGATCTTTGGCGACGGCAATTTGACAGCGTGCAAACCGATCAGCGATGCCGACCTTGGCACCTATCTGGCCGAATGCTTGAACGATCACAGCCGCCACAACCGCATCTTGCCCATCGGCGGGCCGGGCCCCGCGATGACCCCGAAAGAACAGGGTGCGGCTTTGTTTAGCCTGTTGGACCAAGTCCCCAAATACCGCAGCGTTCCGGTGGGCTTTTTGGATGGAATCATCGCCGTGCTGTCCATTTTGGGCAAACTGTCACCGAAACTGCGCGACAAGGCCGAATTGGCACGGATCGGGCGCTATTATGCGACCGAGTCGATGTTGGTGCTGAACCCCACCACAGGAAAATACGATGCAAATGCTACCCCATCGACCGGAAAAGACAGGTTGGTTGACCATTACGCCCGCCTTTTACGCGGCGAGGCGCAGGTAGATTTGGGCGACCACGCGGTGTTTTAATCCAACGGCAGCGGGTGGCCGCTTTAAGGTACAGCTTGACGCAGCGCGCCTGCCCACTAAACAAGTTAATTAAATATTAGTAGAATTTCGACTTCTGGCTTTGACTTAACCGCAGCGTCGATCAAAAGGACCACTGTCATTCCGGCAAAATTGCATCCTGTGATCCTATGCGGCGGCTCTGGCACACGGCTTTGGCCGCTTTCGCGCAAAAGCTTTCCCAAGCAGTTTTCGGCCATTTCGGGCGATGAAACCCTGTTTCAAGCCTGCGTGCGGCGCTTTACCGCGCCCGAATTTGCAGCACCCGTCGTGATTTCTGGATCGGACTTTCGCTTTATCGTGAAAGACCAACTGGCGGCGATGGGGGTTTCTGCCTTAGCCACCATGATTGAACCTGAAGGCCGCAATACGGCCCCAGCCGTTCTTGCTGCTGCCCTGCTCTTGGAACAGGCAGAGCCGGGGGCTATCATGATCATAGCCCCGTCTGACCATGTGATCCCCCAAGATGCCCAATTTCGGGCGGCGGTTCTTGCAGCAGTGCCCACGGCGCAAGCGGGCCAAATTGTCACCTTTGGCATCAGACCTGATCGCGCAGAGACAGGCTATGGTTGGCTGGAACTATCGCAACCCTCTGCAGATTTTGCCGCCGTTGCCCAACCGTTGCGCCGATTTATCGAAAAGCCCAACTTGGCGCGGGCGCAGGCTATGTTGGCAGATGGGCGCCATGCGTGGAATGCAGGAATATTTCTGGCCACCACCACCGATCTGATTGCAGCCTTTGCCAATTTTGCCCCTCAGATCCTGCAAGGGGTGCATGCGGCCCTTGCGGCCATGCACCACGATCTGGGCTTTTCGCGGCTAGGCGCTGCCGAGTGGGCCACCCTGCCAGACCTGTCGATTGACTACGCGGTGATGGAAAAAGCGCAGAACCTGTCTGTGATGCCCTATAACGGCGCATGGTCCGACCTTGGCGGATGGGAGGCCGTTTGGCGTGATTCTAACCCCGACACGCAAGGTGTTGTCACGCACGGCAACGCATTGGCGATTGACTGCACAGGCAGTTTGTTGCGATCAGAAGCCATCGGCCTGCAACTGGTGGGCATCGGGCTTGAGAATATCGTGGCGGTGGCCATGCCAGACGCGGTGCTGATTACCACAAAAGACCGCGCGCAAGATGTAAAACTGGCCGTTACCCAACTAAAGGCTCTCAAGGCGCCGCAAGCCGAAACCTTTCCGCGCGATCACAGGCCTTGGGGTTGGTATGAAAGCTTGGCCTTGGGCGACCGGTTTCAGGTAAAGCGGATTGTTGTTCTGCCAGGCGCAGCGCTAAGCCTGCAAAGCCACCACCACCGCGCCGAACATTGGATTGTGGTAGAAGGCACCGCAAAAGTCACCGTGGACGCGGATGTGCGGCTGATTTCAGAGAACCAATCGGTCTATATTCCTTTGGGGGCCGTGCATCGGCTGGAAAATCCCGGCAAGGTGAACATGGTTCTTATCGAGGTTCAGACGGGCAGTTATCTCGGCGAGGATGACATTATACGGTATGAAGACATTTATGCGCGTGGGCAGGGCACAAATGGCTAGGGCCTCATCACAGAAGGCGGTTAATCTAGCATGTGATTGGGCCCAACCGGGCCTTGCGCCCCGCGATCCTTCAACATCTGCACAATAAGATCACGCTGGACGACGTTTTCCAGAACCTTTGCCAAAACCGCACTGCGAGCGTTGCCAAGTTTACGCTTTCTCCTTGGGCTTAGATTGTCAAAGTCGATCTGTAGCCCAGCCGCAGATAGCACGGGGCGCAAATAGTTTGGAAAATTTAGAACAGCTTCTTCATAATAAATCTGTATAGGTTTTATGTTGTGCCGTTTAAAAAAGCCTAACCATCGAACATCTTCTTTGATAAGCCCACGCATATATTTTCGAGCGAGGTTGACGTCAAAAATCATGGCGGCGTTAAAGTCATCTATGGCCGTTGCGGCATCCCATATGTTCAAGTTTTCGGCTGTATATTTTGACACAGTTTGCTCAAAGATATTGGCACGACGAATGTAGACCCAAATGGCAGAAGCAAAGAACTTAGCGAAGCGGTCGGTGCCGCTTGGCGCCCCATCTGACGCCATCATATCTGACAGAATTGGTAGGAACGGAAACATAAATTTATCGAAAAAAATAGCCTCGCCCCGACGATGGTTCTGCACAATCTCTAGGGCATTCGGCCAATCTTGAATGCCTTTCTTAATGGCAAGGTGATAAAAGGCTTCTGTCTCAGTTCCAACGCGATCTGTAACATTCTGAAAATCATCGACCACCATAGTCGATCCGCTTCGCTGCGTGGCACAAAAAATAATTGCGGGGTGATTGAATGCCATAATGTGTGCCGCTTACCGGCGACCGAAAACGGAAAATGCGTAAATATTCAATCCCATCATGCGCCCACCTGTTGACAAGACAAGGCGCATATTTCGAACCGCAGCAAACCTATCGATTGGAATCATGTCACGATCCAGCCTAAAGTGAAAGAACGTTGCATATTCCGTGACTTGATGCACCCCAATGATAACAAAACAAGGATCGTCATCACCAAACAGAATGAATTGCGAAGACAAATCACCAGGCGTCTGTGTAGATATTTTAAGGATCCATTCTGTCCATTCCCACTCTTTGGGATCTAAATCAGGGCACAACAATTCGAACGCAAACCAGTCTTGTTGATCGCCCTCAGGTATCATCGTTAGCCCGTAGGCGGGCGTAGAACCATTGCGGTGCAAATCTGACACAAGGAAATCGGCAACGTAACACTTCGAATCTTTAATCGGTGCAGCAAACTGAACGAAGTCACTAAGCGGCGTCAAAGGAAGCAAACTATCCTTCTGATTCAAACCCGTTGAACGAAATTGACCGTAGCCCCGTGGGGTTATGTCTTCAACCCCTGATTCTTCAAACGCCTGAGGCGAAGGAACAGTATAATTCGAACCAAATTTGACAAGATTCTCCAATTCGTTGAGGCGGCCTCTGACTTCAGCGATAAGAGTCAAAAATTCAGATCGGTGCTGCATTTTTTCTACTCAAACGTCCTTTAGAGAAATTTTTACATTTTTTATCGTCGCTTGCAGCCATTCAGCCCGATCCTTTTCCCGAAGCCAAGCTTCTGTGCGGCTTTGGTACTCTTTCTTCAAGGAGTGAAACTGTCCAGAGATGGACAAAAGATCTTGAAAATAGGGATCAACTTTGTTTTTAGCCTTGCGCAATTCAGCACGCAAGGTATCGGGGGATTGCCGGGCCACATATTCAGAAATATACCAGTGTCGATCATCGGCCCTTCGTTCATCTAGGCGTTCAACCAAACCTGCTGCTCCCGGCCCGTCTTGAGTTTTGGTAGCTATTGAATAGGTAAAATCAACATCGCGTAATTTTTCTAACAAACGGTCTAAGTCTCCACCTTTTACCACCGATGTCGGCCTGCGGCAGTAAAAATATAGGCAGTCGGGAATCATAGAATACCGGCGACAATATGGAAACAGCAGGCTGTTGCGCAGTAGATCTTCGGTAACGGATAAGCCGATGTCAATTTCGGTATGATCCGGTACGCGGTCCCAAAGTTTTTGGGAATATATTTTATTCCACACTACATTGCGCAGACTGCCGTTGACAAAGGCCCGGTTGGCGGCGTCGCCGTCCACCGGGCCAGCGTGCATAGCGGTGTTAAAACGGATCGGTCGGCCATCGGGGTGCAATTCCACCGCCAGGCATTCGACAATTTCGGCCCCCGTCGTTATCGCTTCGGTAACCATCGATTCGGCAAATCGAGCCTCAATATAATCATCGCTGTCGATATGCGCTAAATAAAGGCCGCGTGCGTGCTGGGCACCGGTCGTGCGGGCCTGATAAAGCCCGCGATTTTCATCATGGCGCACCAGTTTGAAGCGGCCATCTTGTCCTACCGCGGCCGCAAAAGCCGCCGCCACATCACCCGGAGAGGCATCGTCAACCACAACACAGTCAAATTCCGGCAAAGTCTGACTTTGAATGCTGCGCAGGCAACGGCCGAGCAATTCTTCTGTGCCATAAACTGGCACAACAAAACTGATCTTGGGTGGTTCACAGGTGTTCCAAGTCGCAGCGCTTTGCCAATGCGCGGTCCAGTCTGCTTGGTTTTGCGCGAAGGGGCGTGAAACGCGGCGCTTGGCGGATGTCAGTCGACCCTTTCGGTCTATCTCAGCAATAATATCCAGCCACATATGCTTGATGCGATCACACGCGAAGGTTTCGTCCACATAGCTCCGCGCCGCTTGCCCCATTTTGGCCGCCAGCAGAGGGTTGGTCAAAAGCTGAACCAAACGGGCTGCGAAGGCCTCTGTATCGCCGAATGGCAGCAAAAAACCTGTTTCGCCGTGGATGACTTGGTCGCTCAATCCCGGCAGGTCAAAGGCAACCTGCGGCACGCCATGCATCGCGGCCTCTAGCAGAACCATCGGCTGTCCCTCAATTTCCGATGTCAGGGCGAAGGCCGTTGCTTTTTGGTAATAGTCGCTTACCCGTTGGCTGCGCCCCGGGCAGGTCAAATAATCCTCGCGCAGCGGATAGGTCTGCCGCAGCCAGTGATCCTGCGCCCAATCATAATCGCCTAAAATTGTCAGGCGAGCATCGGCGGCCTGTTTTTGCACTTGGCTCATGGCAGCGTAAAGAAGATCTAACCTTTTGGCACGCTTGCGAAAATGTGAGATGTTCAGCACCATAGGTGCTTTTGGGCTGGCTTGGTGCCGCGCGCGGTAAGGCAGCGGGTTGGCAACCTTTCGCACGTTGCTCAAATGGGCTCCAAAGGCTTTGCGGGCATTCTCGGTCAAAACAGTGACACCGGCAAAGCGCGCGTAGTATTTGTATCGTTCGGTGAACCAGTTCTGGTATCCGTCTTTGCGATCACGCGACCATTGGAAGAGCGGATAGTGAAAGGCATTATGCTCCGTCAGCACGATCTTGACACCTTCATCGGCCAGACCGGCCATCATGCAGACATGATCTTTGTCCCAATGGAAATGATCCAAGACCAAATCAATCTGCAACCGCGCAATCGCATCGCGCAGACCTTGAGCAGTAAAAGGCACCTCGTGCAGCGTCACGCCGGCTAGGTAAGTACGACCGATACTGCCGGGTTCCACGAAGATGTGGGTTTCCAAATCATCACTTAACGCCGTGGCCAAGGTTTCAACAACACGCTCAGCACCGCCCGTACCGATGTTGGGGATGATAAAGGCAATTCTTTCAATCAAGGTGAAATTTTCCTAAAGATTTAGCATAATGACATAATCTAAAGTTTACTCTTTTGAGTGGTACAGGGTCCGCGTCTGTAAGACAAGTGCCTCTTCCAAGAAAGTTGCCTCTTTGTGGCAAAGCTTGTCAAAACAGACCAAAACTGGACGAATACGGCAGCCACGAGTTGCAAAGCCGCGCGGGCGGTTTCCTGCGGCCCTAAATATTCCCCAAAGCGGCAAGCAGATTGATTTCGGCGTTTTCCAAGATGGCGCTCATCGCCTCGACTGCGGCTTTTTCTTCGCGCGCACTGACATGCTGAAACACCATACTATGGGCGTGGCACAGATCTTCCATCGTCTGCCCTGCCAAAAGCTGGCCACGATGGCTGGCGGAGAACGCTTCATAAAGAGCTGATTCCATGGCTTCGAACAAGTACGTCAGCACGCGGTTGCCGCCACTTAACGCAAGCGCCTCGTGAAAGCGGAGATCGGCAAGATGAAAGGCGCGCTCGGCCTCGGACCTACGGGTGCCACCTGCGTCCATCTCGGCTGCCGCCGTCTGCATCGCGCTTAGCGCCGCCTCGACGGCTGCTAGGCCGGCACGGCTGGAATGGCGGATGGCCAAGATCACTGACTGCACTTCCAGCGAGCGGCGCACTTGCAACAGATCGAACAGGCTTTTAGGGTCTGATTTGATGAGCGAGGTCAAAAAGGCGCCGAACATCGCCCCATCAGGCTGGGTCACGACGGCTCGCTTGCCCCGCGCAAGGCTGACAAGACCGCGCCCGGACAGGATTTTCAGCGCCTCACGGATCGTGATTCGGCTGACGCCGAAACCGGCGGCCATCTCAGCTTCGGAAGGAAGCTGAGCGCCCGGGTGTAGGC
>CANIKY010000023.1 GCA_947468085.1 Paracoccaceae bacterium
ACATCAAAGTCGTTCAACGTCAGATGGTGAATCGACACCCCCGCCGTCACATCCAACCCCCGCTCTTTGGCCCGCATGATCGAGGGCAGCGCCCCCGCCGTGGTGATCTGATCTGCGTGATAGCGCACGCCTGTCATCTCGACCAAGCCCAGGTCACGGTCAAGGCCCAAGCGTTCGGCCATCGGATGCACCCCGGGCAAGCCCCGCAGGCTGGCGAATTTAGAGTTGGTGGCCGCTGCCCCCGCCGACAGGCCCGGTTCTTGCGGATGCCCCACGACCAAGGCCCCCAAAGACCGCGCATAGGTGAATGCCCGCGCAAGTGCCTTGGTGTTGGTCGAAACGTGGAACACATCACTAAAGGCAACGGCCCCCGCGTCCAACAAAAAGCCGATCTCGGTCATCTCTTGGCCCGCGCGGGCTTTGGTCAGCGCCGCCATATGGCGAATGCGCACCACAGATTCCACGGCACGGCGGGTGACAAATTCCAGCGTTTCGGGCGTATCAATCGCAGGCAGGGTATCGGGCCGTGCGATGATGGTCGTCACCCCGCCCGCCGCCGCCGCCAACCCTGCCGATCGAAAGGATTCGCGGTGCCGTTCACCCGGTTCGCCGATCTTGACGCCCCAATCAATGATGCCGGGCGCCAAGCACAGGCCCGCGCAATCCAACACGTCAGCCCCCTTGGGCGCTGCGGCATTGCGCGCCACGATCTGGCCATTTTTCAGGGTTAGGCTGCCCAGGTCTTGGGTCAAACCCTCGGGGTCGATCAGGCGGGCGTTGGTCAAGTGAAGAAGTTCGGTCGTGTTTTCCATCGGCCTTAGTTCCCCCCCCAAATCACCCAAGCCACCAGCGCAAACAGCACCAGCAAGGCCACCGTGGCAATCATGCCGCCAATCCTTGCATCCGACATCGGTTTTTTCACGCCATCACCCCCATCGCCGCTCGTCCGCGTTCGGCCCGCAGGTTGCGCGCCAAAAGGTCCATGCAGGCCATGCGCACGGCGACCCCCATTTCCACCTGTTCTTGAATGACCGAACGGTTGATGTCGTCGGCGATCTCACCGTCAATCTCGACTCCGCGGTTCATCGGGCCGGGGTGCATCACGATGGCATCTGGCTTGGCGTAAGACAGCTTTTCCGCATCAAGCCCATAGCGGTGGTAATATTCCCGCTCGCTGGGGATAAAGCCACCGTCCATCCGCTCTTTTTGCAAGCGCAGCATCATCACCACATCGACCCCGTCTAGACCCTTTCGCATGTCGTCATAAAGCTCGCAGCCAAAATCTTGCACGCCGGGGGGCATAAGGGTGGGGGGTGCAATCAAACGCAGGCGGTTTTCCATCTTGCCCAGCAAGATCAAATTGCTGCGCGCCACCCGCGAATGGGCAATATCGCCGCAAATCGCCACCGTCAGGCGCTGAATGCGGCCCTTGGCGCGGCGGATCGTCAGCGCGTCCAGCAGGGCTTGGGTAGGGTGTTCGTGCCGCCCGTCGCCTGCGTTCAAAACGGCACAATTGACCTTGGACGCCAACAGGTTCACCGCCCCCGAAGACGGATGGCGCACGACCAACAAATCCGGCCGCATCGCGTTCAAGGTCAGCGCCGTGTCAATCAGCGTTTCCCCCTTTTTCACGCTGGATTGCGCCACGGCCATATTCATCACATCCGCCCCAAGCCGCTTGCCCGCCAATTCAAAACTGGCCTGCGTGCGGGTGGAGTTTTCAAAGAACATGTTGATTTGCGTCAGCCCGGCCAAAACATCCGAAGATTTCACCGTCCGCCGGTTCAGGTCGACATATCGGTCAGCCAGATCCAGAATTTCGGTGATTTCCGGCGGGGAAAGCTGCTCGATCCCAAGCAGATGGCGGGCGCGCAAGGTCATGAGGCTCTCCTAAGGTTGCGAGGCTTATGCCAAAGACGGGCGAAGGGGGCAAGGTTAGGTGGTAAAGGCCAAGCTTTGCCACGCATCGCGGCCGGGCAAGCCAAGGCGGATTTGCCCTTGGGGGCTGTCGCCCAGTTCAAACAGCACCGATCCAAAGGTTTGGCTGCGGCTGGCGCTGTCTGCCACCATGCACAAAGGCGCTGCAGGGTCAGTCAGCATCGCCTTAACCCCCTCGGTCCCCTGCGGGCCCAGCGCCGCCATATGCGCCAGACGATTAGTGGAATCAGCAATCCGCCCCCGCGCGGTCAGCATCGCCAGCGCACGGCTGTCGGTATCGGCACTCGCCAACGGATGGTTGGTGTGCAGCAAGCGGCACTGCCCCTGCGAACTCACCGCCGCCCCAAGGGCAGAACACTCCAGCCCCGTCACCCCGCCTTTGTCCGCTACGGCATAGTGCTGCCCGCTGGCATGGGGCAGGGCGCGCAACACGCCAAGTGCGCTTTCTGCAGTGCGCTCGGCCAAGGCGCGCCGCAGCATAAAGGCCACCGGCAGGCCACGCTTTTGGTGGCGCAGCATCAGCAAAGTGTTCACACAGATCGCCACCCCCGCGCGGTTCATCCCCGTCAACCCGATCAGCCCCGCCGCGCTTAGCAACAGCGTCTCAGGCATATCCGGCCCACCCAAGTGCAAGATCACCTGAGAGCCGTCCATGAAGGCTGGCAGGTCCATATTCTGGGCCATCACGATGTGGTTTGGGTCTGTCAGGGCCATCAAACTGCAACCCGGTTCCGCCTCGGGTGGGGTTTGGCTCGCGTCAAAGTCATACCACCACTGCTCGTCCATCAGGTTATAGGCCGCCACCACCACCTCGGGCAGGTCAGCCCCTTGGGCTATGCCGCGCACTTCGTCGGCCAGATCGGGGCATAGATGTTGGGCTGTTTCCCACAAACCTGTCTCAGCCAGAAACCGCTGCGCATAGTCCTTTATGCTGGGCACATCGGGCAGGCCAGCCAAACTTGCCTCCTCCCACCGCGCCAAGGCGGCGCGCACCTCTGCCCGCGCTGTTTCACCGTGGGCCAAGCCCCGCTGGAAGCCAGTTCCAAAACAGGCAATCGTCGTCATCTGCGGTGTCCTTTCCAACGGTTTTATCGCCTCGCTTGCCACCTTAGCGCCAAAGTGCCAATCCACAAACCCTTCCCCCCCTTTCATACTTGCCCAAATATCCCACGGGGGTGCGGGGGTGTGAAACCCCCGCTTGGGGCAGGGGCGCAAAGTCAGGTTGTTCTGCCCGCCACAAGCGCTTACGTTCCCTACATGGGAATCACACCGCAGATCCTTGAACCAGACCATTGGGCAGCAGCCCTTGCTGCCCTGGATTGGCAGGTCGAGATGGGCGTGTCTGACTGGGTGCAAGAGGACCCGATTAATCGCTATGACCTGCCCGAACGTTTAGAGCGCCCGGCGACAGAACCCTTGGCACGGGCGGTGCCGCCATTGGGCCCACCTCTAGCGCAAGGGCCCAAAGTGGATCCTGTGGCCTTGGCCCAAACCGCAGCCAGTGCAGCCGATAGTTTAAAGGCACTGTGCGATGCTATCGCAGCCTTTGATCATTGCGAACTTAAGAAAGGCGCACGCTCTACCGTCTTTGCGGACGGCAACCCCGCCGCCCGTGTGATGATCTTGGGGGAAGCCCCGGGCCGTGAAGAGGATCAAGAGGGGCTGCCCTTTGTGGGCCCAGCAGGCCAATTGCTGGACCGGATGTTTGAAGCCATAGGCCTGTCGCGGCAATCGGCCGATCCGGCCAGCGCCCTTTACATCACCAATGTTTTGCCGTGGCGCCCGCCACAAAATCGCGACCCCTTGCCCGAGGAAATCGCCATGATGCGACCCTTTGTCGAACGCCATATTGCGCTGATCAACCCCGACATCATCGTGGCCTTTGGCAATATCCCATGTTTGGCGCTGTTGAACGAAAAAGGCATCATGCGCCTGCGCGGCACTTGGACGCAGGCACTGAACAAGCCCGTTCTGCCCATGACCCATCCGACCTACCTGCTGCGCACCCCCGCCGCCAAACGCGAGGCTTGGGCCGATCTTTTGGCCCTCAAATCCCGCCTGCAAGAGATTAGGAACTGACCCTTGGCTCGCATCGACGAAACAAAAGAGTTTATCCCCGTCCGCATCGCGGTGTTGACCGTGTCTGACACCCGCACACTGGCCGAGGATAAATCTGGCGACACGCTGGTGGAAAGACTGACCGAGGCGGGCCACAAGCTCGCAGCGCGCGCGCTGGTGCCAGACGACCGCGCCACGATTGCAGCGCGGCTGCGCCAATGGATCGCGGATCCGGCGATTGATGTAATCCTTTCCACCGGCGGCACGGGGCTGACGGGCCGCGATGTGACAGTGGAAGCGCACCGCGATGTGTATGAAAAAGAGATTGAAGCCTTTGCGACAATCTTTACCATCGTTTCCATGCAAAAGATCGGCACATCCGCCGTGCAATCGCGGGCCACAGGGGGGGTTGCGGGGGGCAAATACCTGTTTGCCCTGCCCGGATCCCCAAGCGCTTGCCGTGATGCGTGGGATGAAATTCTCAAAGCGCAGCTCGACTACCGCCACCGCCCCTGCAACTTCGTTGAAATCATGCCCAGATTAGAGGAACACAAACGCCGCAAATAGGCGTTTATGCGCAGGCTTAGAGTAGCACCTTGAGCGCAGCTATCAGGCGATCGGTTCCCGCGTCGGTGGTCATTATCCCCGGTGACAACCGCAAGGTTTGGCTACGGGCATCGGTCGTAATGCCCTGCGCTCGCAGACCCGACACGACCTGCGGCGCAGGCAACCTGTCAGGCAAGCGCATCATAATAGATCCGCCACGCTTCTGCTCAAGGCGCGGGGTAAGAAGCGGCAGGCCCAATTCATCGGCCGCGGCGATCAGGCGGGCGGTTAGCCTGCGATTATGCGCCAAAATCTGCGCCTGATCTTGTGCGGCATGCCAATCGAGTGCGGGCAACGAGGCAAGGGCCGCCATCACCCCCGGCGTGCCATTGTCAAAGCGGCGGATATCGGGGGCCAAGCCAAAGCGGGTGATATCCCAGTTGAACGGGTTGTCTTGGCTGAACCAGCCCTGCCCATCAGGCTGGCAATGGCCAATCAGGCGGGGCGACAGGTACAAAATCCCCGCGCCCGGCGTGCCGCACATCCATTTAAGCGAGGTTGACACCGCAAAGTCGATCTCGGGCGCGTTGACATCAAAGGGCAAAAGGCCCGCCGCTTGGGTGATATCCACCCCGATCAAACTACCCATCCGGCGACCATGCGCCACCATATGGGGCAGGTTGATGCGGTGCGATGTGGTCGACGACACCCATGTCAGCAAGGCAAGGCCGACATCGGGTGTCCAGTCGCGCAGAAAATCCTCATCCTCGACATGGGCGGCCCCTTGGCGCAGCGCGACAGTCTTCAAGGTAAACCCCAGACGCTCCGCCAAGCCTTGCAGCAAGAAGTGGTTTGAGGGGAAACAATCCGCCCCCACCAGCACCGTGCGCCCCTTTAGATGGCCAGACGGCAGCGAGGTCAGCAGGGCGTGAAAGGCTTGCGTCACGCTTTCAAAAGTGGTGGTTGACCCTGCGGGCGCATTGATAATCGCACGCCAGCGGTCAATAAACGCCTGCCGTTTGCCCAAAGCATAAGCCCATTGCCCGTCATCCGCCCTGCCCCACGAAAAGGCAAACTCGGCCATGGCCCCCGCCAGATCGCGAGCCTTGCCGGGGTATTGGCCGATGGAGTGGTACAGAAAATAGCTTTCGCCAGACAGGCCTTCAGACATGGCTTCCCCCGTTTGCCTTACACATGGGACATGGTATCTGGCTCTTACGCGCTTTGCTTTGAGTTTGAAAGGATACCGTGATGCAATACCACCGCCGCTACCCCATAGAATTCAACCATTGCGACCCCGCAGGCATCGTCTTTTACCCCCGCTATTTTGAGATGACCAACCATGTCTGCGAAAACTTCTTCCGCGAGGCGGTGGGGGTGTCTTACGGCGAGATGATGCACCAACGCTCCGGCGTGCCGACCGTGCGGCTGGAAACCGACTTTCGCGCCCCGTCCCGCTTGGGCGATGTGCTTGAGGTGACTTTGGACGTTCTGCGCCTTGGCACCTCTTCCGTGACGTTCGAGATTGTGGGCGCTTGCGGCGGGCAGGTGCGGCTGGTGGTGACGATCACTTTGGTTTGGGTGGCCGAGGGGCAGGGCGAGATTTTGCCGCAGCCTTGGCCAGAGGGGATCAAAGCGAACCTGCACAGCTACCTGAGGGCTGCATGAAAATCCGGTCTGTCACGGCAACACCCGTTAACATCCCGCTGCGGGCGCCCTATCGGTTTTCTTACGGATCAACCGCCTCTTTGACCAAAACGGTCATCGAAGTGCTGACGGACGATGGCGTGACGGGCCTTGGCGAATGCGCCGATGGCAACCGCGCGGCCGAGGTGATGGCGGCAGGGGAAAAGCTGGTGGGGGTTGACCTGCGGGCGATCTCGCAGGCCGAAGGGCTGGTTGTGCCGGGCATGGCCTATACGCCTTGGGGCAACGTGATGGCGGCACGGCGGGTGTTTGGCGGGATCGAAATGGCGATGTGGGACGCGCGGGGCAAAACCGAAGGCGTGCCCGTGGCGCTGCTGTTAGGCGGCGTTGTGCGCGGCGACATCGCCCTGACTGAGTATTTCAGCTACCGCCTGCCCGGCACCGACCCCGGTGAAGCCACACCGGTGGACATCGCCCGCTACTGTGCTGCGATGATAGAAGCGCATGGGTCATCGGTGTTCGAGGGCAAAGTAGCAACTGTCTCTATGGCCGAAGAAGTCACCCTGTTGCGCGAAATCCGCGCGGCAATCGGGGCGTGCGAACTGCGCATCGACGCCAATGGCGGCTATACCTTGCCCACAGCCCGCATGGCCCTGCGCGCCTTTTCTCCTTTTGAGATCAGTTGGTTCGAAGAGCCTTGCGAAGATTACGAAGACATGGCCGCCCTGCGTGCCCAGACCGACATAAACTTTTCAAGCCACCGCATCGACCTGCGCAAAGCCGTGGCCCTGCGCTGCCCTGATGCAATGGTGACGAACCTGAACGAATTGGGCGGCATCGCGGCCACCGTGGCCTTTATCAAGGCAGCCGACGCGTTCAACCTAGGCTTTCGGTTTCATTCGGGCGAAACCGGCATCGGATCAGCCGCCTACCTGCAAGTTTCCGCCGCGAGTGAAGCTGTGCGCGGCGCCAGCCAAACCTTGCTGCGCTGGTACGGCGATGATGTGATCGAAGGCGGGCCGATGGTGCCCAAAGACGGTGCGTTGGCACTGCCTGACGGCGCTGGACTTGGGGTTACGCTGGACCGCAAGGCGCTGGCGCGCTGCCATCAGCGCTATCTGGACGAGGGGGCCTTTCCGTCTGGTGTAGCGGGCTTGGGGTACGGGGGGCGGTTTCGGAAGGGGTGAGGTTGAGAAAATACGGGGCTGCGCACTGGATATCGCTAGAACAACCTTCAGCGCGCCCACCCGAGGTCGGGCGCGGCCCTGTGGAGCTAGACGTTATAATACTCGCGGTACCACGCCACAAAGGCCGCGATCCCGTCTTTTACATCGGTTTTGGGCGCGTAACCCGTCAAGGCGCGCAGCAGGGTGGCGTCGGCCCAGGTGGCGGGGACGTCTCCGGGTTGCATGGGCAGGTAGGTGCGCTGCGCTTTGCGGCCGAGAGTTTGTTCGATGGCGTCGACAAAGTCGAGCAGTTTGACCTTGTCTGAGTTGCCGATGTTCACCACGCGCCACGGGGCCACGGGCGACAGGCTGTCGCCTGTGATGGGGTCCGCCGTGTGGGGTAAGGGCGGGGGCGTGTCGATCAGCAGGCGGATGGCTTGGACAAGGTCGGCGACATAGGTAAAATCGCGGTACATCTCGCCGTGGTTATAGATTTCGATCGGGCGGTCTTGGATGATGGCTTCCACAAATTTGAACAGCGCCATATCGGGGCGGCCCCACGGCCCGTAGACGGTGAAAAAGCGAAACATCGTGGTGGGCAGCGACCACAGGTGCGCATAGGCATGGCCCATGCTTTCGCTGGCCTTTTTGGTGGCGGCATAGATCGTCAGCTGGGTGTCGGCCTTTTGCGTTTCAGCAAAGGGCATCTGGTCATTTGCCCCATAGACCGAAGAGGTCGAGGCCATCAGAAGGTGCTGCACCTTTAATCGGCGGGCGGATTCCATTACGTTAAAGCTGCCGACCACGTTGGAATCCAGATAAGCGCGGGGGTTTTCCAGGCTGTAACGCACGCCGGCTTGGGCGGCGAGGTGGACGATCACGTCCGGCTGGAAATCATCAGCCACGCGGTCAAGGGTAGCGTGGTCTTCCAACAGCGCCTCGGTCGCGGTAAATTGGGGATGTTGCAGCAGGATCTGGTGGCGGCGCTGTTTGAGGCGGATGTCGTAATAGTTGGACATGCCATCATAGCCTTGAACGCGAAAACCTTCGGCCAAAAGAAGGCGGGCAAGGTGAAAGCCGATGAAGCCGGCTGTTCCAGTGATAAACACTTTGCGCATGGCGGACCCTTGGGTTGCTTTGGTCTTGATTGGCCGATTGCGCCGGCCTTGGCAAGCGGTGCACCCCGGGGCGCTGCCCCGCGCCCCGGGATATTTGGGCATATATGAAAGGGGGGGTTATTCCGCGCCTTCGGGTGGGTCGGCCACGATACGGCCAGAGGTGAGGTCAACGGTGGGGATGACGGTGCGGGTGAATGGTAACAGCAGGTCGATGCCTGCGCCGGAAATTTCAAGCAGATCGCCTGCGCCGTGGTTGTGGACGGCGCGCACCGTGCCCAAGAGCTTGCCGCCGGGATCGCGCACCTCTAGGCCGATCAGGTCAGCGTGGTAGAATTCGTCATCGGGCAGGCGTGGTAGGCGTTTGCGGTCGGCGTAAAGCGAGACGCCTTTGAGAGCATCAGCTTGGTCTTTTGTCTCGACCCCCGCAACCCGCGCACCTAAGCCCCCTGCCACGGGGCGGGTGAGTTTGATTTTGAAGGAACGGGTGCCGTCCTCGGTCCAAAGGGGCCCGTAGGCTGCGATATCTTCGGGTTCAGCGCAGAAGCTTTTCAGGCGCACTTCGCCTTGCACGCCAAAGGCACCGGAAATCGCCCCAACACACAGGCGATCTAGGCCTTTGGCTTTTGCGGTTTCATCGGCCATAGCGGCCTCCTTTCAGTGGGAAACGGGCGCGCCAAGCGGAGCGCCCGTTGCGTATTATTCTTCAGCCGGAGCGGCGGCGGCAGCGGCTTTCTTCTTGGCGCGTTCGGCCATGGCTTTGCCCGGCACGGCCGATTTGGGGTTGGAGCGGACAATTTTGGGCAAAACGCCTGCGGCTTCCAAAAAGCGCGCAACGCGGTCGGTGGGTTGAGCGCCCTTGGACAGCCAATCCTTGATCCGGTCCAGATCCATCTTGATGCGGTTTTCGTTGTCTTTGGCCAGCATCGGGTCATAGGTGCCCAGCTTTTCCAAGAAGCGGCCGTCGCGCGGCATGCGGCTGTCGGAAGCGACGATGGAATAGTGCGGACGCTTTTTGGAACCGCCACGGGCGAGACGGATTTTCATGGACATGGTGTTTCTCCTTAACATGTCTTGGGGGCAGATGGGCACAATGCCCAAGCTGCGGGTTGGCTATTTTTGCAGGTGTTCGTGATGCCTGATCACTTCAGAGATGATGAAGGTCAGGAATTTCTTGGCAAATTCGGGGTCAAGGTCGGCGTCAGCGGCCAGCTTTTCCAGCCGTTCAATTTGGCGGGCTTCCCGCGCCGGATCAGACGGGGGCAGATCGTGGCTGGCCTTCAGCTGGCCCACGGCTTGGGTGTGCTTAAAGCGTTCGGCCAAAGTATAGACCAAGATCGCATCCAGCCTGTCGATCGAGGCACGGTGGTCTTTGAGCACCTCTGCGGCGCGGGCGATGAGATCAGCGGTCATGGCGGGCCTCGTTTTGGGACAGCGCAGGAGTGACGGTTGGAATTTGAGCAGAAAACTCGTGGGAAGTGGCGAAGGTGAAAGTCATGCTAACCCCCGCAGGTCGTGGCGGATCACCACATCGGTCGGGTCAGAACCTAGGGACTCTGTCATCACCCCGCCCAAACGTTGGCCCAGGGCGATTGAACGGCTGTTGCCGGGGTCGATGTAATTGTCGATATGATCCCAGCCGAAGGTTTGACGCGCCCAAAGCATCACGGCGCGCGCGCCTTCGGCAGCGATGCCGCGCCCTTCGGCCGCATCCGTGACAAACCAGCCAAGTTCGGGTTCGGGATAGCCCTGCGGCTGATAGATGCCCACTTCGCCCAGGTAAGTGCCAGTCGCAGTCTCATCTACCGAAAACGGGCCAAAACCCATCAGTGGCCATTGCCCGACTTCCGAAGCAAAGATGCGCCAAGCCGTCACGGCATCAAACGGCCCACCCTCCCACACAGAACGGGGCGAGGCATAAAAGGCCAGCCTGTGCGCGAAATCGTCATACCGCGGCATGCGCAACGTCAAACGAGCGGTCTGAAGGACCGGCGCAGAGGCATGGGCGATATGCTGCGGGCGGGTGATCATTTCTTTTTGAACATCCCCGACAGGCCCTGCGGTAGGCCACCCATGCCGCCCAAACCACGGGGCAGTCCGCCCCCCATGCCGCCCATGCCCGATTTCATCGCGCGGGCGGCTTCTTCCAACTGGGCGGGGTCCATGTTCTTCAGGTCGGGCATTCCACCGGCAGTAGCACCGCCCTTGCCCATCATCTGGGCGATGGCCTGCTTCATCATGCCGCCCTTGCCCATTTTCTTCATCATATCGGCCATTTGCTGATGCTGTTTGATCAACTTGTTCAGCTCTGACACTTCCATCCCTGCGCCTTTGGCAACGCGCTTTTTGCGGCTGGCGGCCAAAAGATCGGGGTTGGCCCGTTCTTTCTTGGTCATCGACTGGATCAGCGCAATCTGGCGTTTGAGCATGCGGTCATCAAAGCCCGCCTTTTCCGCCGCCTTGGCCATGCCGCCCATGCCGGGCAGCATCCCCATGATCGACTGCATGCCGCCCATTTTCAGCATCTGTTCCAACTGCATCCGCAGGTCGTTCATGTTGAACAGACCCTTTTGGAAGCGCCGCGCCATGCGTTCGGATTGTTCGACCTCAAACGTCTCGCGGGCTTTTTCGACCAGCGCCACGATGTCGCCCATGCCCAAGATGCGGCCCGCGACGCGGTCGGATTCAAAGGTTTCCAGCGCGTCCATCTTTTCGCCCATGCCGACAAAGCGGATGGGTTTGCCCGTGATCGCCCGCATCGACAGCGCCGCACCACCGCGCCCGTCGCCGTCCATGCGCGTCAGCACCACGCCGGTGATGCCGACCTTACCGTCAAACTCTGCCGCCACGTTGACGGCGTCTTGGCCGGTCAGGCCGTCGACCACCAGCAGCGTTTCGCGCGGATCAGCGATGTCGCGCACCGATTGGATTTCGTCCATCAGCACTTCGTCAATGTGCAAACGGCCCGCCGTATCCAAGAACAGCACATCATAGCCGCCAAAAGCCGCCTGCGTCTTGGCGCGCTTGGCGATTTGCACGGCCGTTTCACCTTTGACGATGGGCAAGCTGTCAACACCGATTTGTCCAGCCAGAATGGCCAATTGCTCCATAGCGGCGGGGCGGTTGGTATCCAACGAGGCCAAAAGGACGCGCTTGTTGTTACGCTCTTTCAAGCGCTTGGCCAGTTTGGCCGTGGTGGTGGTTTTTCCCGACCCTTGCAGACCCACCATCAAAATGGTGGACGGCGGGTTGTCGATCTTGAGCGCATCCGCCGGACCTTCGCCGCCCAGAACTGCAATCAACTCGTCATGCACGATCTTGACGACCTGTTGGCCAGGCGTCACCGATTTGGTCACCGCTTGGCCCGTGGCCCGTGTCTTGACCGCCTTGATGAAATCGCGCGCCACCGACAGCGACACGTCCGCCTCAAGCAAAGCCGTGCGCACTTCGCGCAGGGCGGCGTCGACATCCGCTTCTGACAAAGCGCCGGCCTTGGTCAGACGATCAAAGACGCCACCAAGGCGGTCTGACAGGCTTTCGAACATGGCGCTCTCCTCGATCAATGCCCGAATGGGCGGCGGTGCGGGGCCTAGGCCAAAACGGCAACAGCACCCGTGGGCGCAACGCGCTGACGGATGGCGATCCCGGCTTAAGCCTAGGGACCGGAAGCCTGAAGCCTCCGGGGAATTGGGGGGAATTACGGGTGAAGGGCGGCAGAGTCAAGCGTGCAGGGGCTTAGCGCTGAAAATCCGCCCGATTGCGCGCCAAAATCACGGCAGATGCCGCGGCCAGCGCCATGGCAGGCGGCGCGCCGTCCCATCCCAACACGCTGGCATGGGCAAAGATAGCGCCCAAGCTGACCAACAAGGCCAGTGCCGCGCCGTAAGCCGCACGGCCCGGGGCCATCAGGGCCACGGCGGCCAGCACCTGCACCAAGCCTGCGCCGATGCGCCCTGCATCACCTGCCCCCAAGGCCGCAAACCGCGCACCCATCCGGTCATAGCCAACCAATGCGGCCAAACCAGCCGCAAGCATCACCAGCGCGAGGCTGGCCTTGAACAGGGTTGATGGCGTCGGTTTTGGCATTGGGCCTCCATTCTCTTATTTAGCGGGGAAGAAGGCCCTTTCGCAAGGTTCAGCGCGACAGTTGCGCGCGGTAGGCCCAAAGGATCACGGCGGCCAGGGCGCCCAGCACCAGCGCGGGCAGGCCTGCGGCAAGGCCCAGCACCAAGGCATGGGCGATGAGTGCGCCGATCATGGTGCAGACCAACAGCCCCGCCGCATAGGCTTGCAGGCCGGGCAGCCACAGGGCGATGGCCGATCCCACCTCGATCGCACCGGTTACATAGCGGAACCATTGGCCAAAGCCTACGGCATCAAAGGTTTGCACCATCATCTCGGCCCCTGCCAATTTGGCAAGGCCTGCGGCGGCGAAGGCTGCGGTCAAAAGGGCGCGGCTGATCAGCAAGACAGTTTTGTTCATGGCATTTCCTGTGATTTCTATGTGGTTCATATTCCCGCGGGCATTATGCCGCTTGCAGATTTGCGCGCAATTCTGCCAGATGCCACAAGCGTTGTTCAGGAATGCACAGACATGCTGGTCGATACTTGGGGCGAAATTCGGACGGCCTATCAAGTGGCGCGTTTGGGCACCGTGTCTGGCGCGGCCGAGGTGTTGGGTGTGCACCATGCCACAGTGATCCGCCACATTGACGCTTTGGAAAAGCGGCTGGCGACCAAGCTTTTCCAGCGCCACGCGCGCGGCTATACGCCCACGGAAGCAGGCCGCGATCTTTTTTCCACCGCCCAGCGCACCGAAGAGCAGTTTGGCCAATTGGTCAGCCGGATCAAAGGGCAGGGCGAAACGGTCACTGGCGAACTGGTTGTCACGTCGATCTCAGGGATAGCGCCAGTGCTTTCGCCGGTCTTTGCCACGTTTCAGGCCCTGCACCCCGATGTCGCCATAAGGTTTTATTCTGACATGCGCCTGTTTCGGCTGGATTACGGCGAGGCGCATGTGGCCATTCGGGCAGGTGCTGCCCCGCAGGACGGCGACTATGTGGTGCAGCCTTTGGCACGGGTACAGGCAGCACTTTACGCCTCCAAAGCCTATCTGCAATCGCGCGGGATGCCCAATGGACCGCAAGATTACCTGCGCCATCAGTTTGTAGGCCCCGTCGATGCCGACAACCGCGCGCCCTTTTACCGTTGGATGCGCGACAATGTGCCGGACGAGGCGATTACCTACCGCGTCAGCGAGCCGTCGGCCACAACGGCGGCGCTGCTGGCGGGTCTTGGTCTGGGCTATATGCCCGTGTGGGAGGCCGAAAAGCACCCCGATCTGGTGCAAGTCATGCCGCCAAGGGCAGAATGGGAATCACCTTTGTGGATCGTCACCCACGTTGACCTGCACCGCACCCTTAAGGTGCAAAGTTTCCTGACGGTGCTAAAGCGCGCCGCAGCCAGTTGGTCCTGCGCATGACCCGCACCCCTGCGCAAAGCGGCCATCTGGCGATGCTGGCCTTTTCGGCCTTAGTGGCGGGGTCGTTCTCGCTTGGGGCATTGGCCGCACCGCTGATCTCGCCAGCGGCGCTGACGGTGGCGCGGTTTGGGCTGGCGGGGGCCTTGGTAGGCGGGGCGGCGTTTTTCAGAAAGGGCAGTGTGCCCCGCAGCGCTGCGGCTGCCCCTTGGCGTTATCTGGTGCTGGGCGGTTTGCTCGCCTGCTACTTTGTGCTGATGTTTGAAGGCTTGCGTACCGCCGAGGCGGTGCCCACGGCAGCGGTCTTTACCCTGACGCCTGTCATGGCGGCGGGCTTTGGGTGGATCTTGCTGCGCCAGATCACTTCGGCCCGCATGGCGCTGGCCTTGGCTTTGGGGGCGGTTGGGGCGGTTTGGGTGATCTTTCGCGGCGATCTGCAGGCCATCACCGCCATGCAGATCGGTAAAGGTGAAGTGATTTTCTTCTTTGGCTGCATCGCGCACGCCTTTTACGCCCCCATGGTCCGCCGCCTGAACAGGGGAGAGCCCGCCTTGGTCTTTACCTTTGGCACGCTGCTGGCGGGGTTTTTGCTGCTGTGCCTATGGGGCGGGCCCGCGACTGTGGCGACCGATTGGGCCCATCTGCCAGCCATCGTGTGGATCTGTCTGGCCTATGTGTCCATCGCAGCCTCAGCCATGACCTTTGTTTTGCTGCAATATGCCACGATGCGGCTGCCTGCGGCCAAAGTGATGGCCTATACCTATCTGGTGCCCTGCTGGGTGATCGTTTGGGAAGTGGCTTTGGGGCATCCTGCGCCCCCACTTAAGGTTTTGGCCGGCGTCGTTCTGATTTTGGCCGCCTTGGGCCTGCTTTTGAAGAACGAGGGATAGGGTCGATCTTGTCATGGCTAATCCTATTTGGCCGCGGATCAGTTTCGGCGTCAGTGCCGGTTTAGTTTAAGGCGATGGAGGCGGTGGCCCAGGGTTCGGACCTGCTGATCCACGGCACTTTGTGATCAGCCTTGTGAAGAACCCAGTGCGGGCCTATTTGGGTTGGAAGGCCGTGCGGATCGCTGACTTTGCCGTGCTGTTATCCACCACCTGCGGCCCTGCCAACTTTGGCTTGCAGGGCTTGATCATCGGCCCCTTGGGGGCCGCGATGTTCATCGCCGTTAGGTGCAGCTTTATGGTCCAGAAATAGGGCCAAGGCAAAACCCTTTGGCTGCGAGCGGCGCACGACTGCGATGCCGCCTTTTAGCTTCCGCCCTTGATTGGAGAATGTCATGACCAAACTCGTCCCACCCAAACCCGCCACGCCAAAGCCAGCCACGCCAAAGCCCGTCGTCAAAAAGGCAGGAGCGTTCAATGCAGGCCTTACCAAACCCAGCGACGCAGGCCGGAACTCTGCCGCCGTGGGCGGCAAAGGGGCCAGCAGCAAGAAGGGCCGCTAGGCCGCCTCAGGCGTGAAGAACGACCTAAGCAAAGCCATGGGATGGCTGCGCAGCGTCAGGCGCATGGAAACATAGTCTTCGACCACCTGCTCGCCCTCGCTCATCGCGCGAAACTGCACGGCGGGTTCCACAATCCCTTCGCCGTCCATATCAGCGGCAAACAGCGGCAAAGGGGCATCGCCTGTCAGCGCGCGGGCAGCCCAAAGCGCCTCGCGCCGCGACAGGCCAAGGGGGGCAAAGGCATCGGCTTCGGCCAAGCGGGTGACAGTGGCGGGCGAGACCCCTGCCCTGCGCCAGACATCCTCGACCGCGACATAGCCATTGCCCCTCGCTGCAATGATCCAAAGTGCCTCGTCCTCGGACAGGCCTTTGATCTGGCGAAAGCCTAAGCGCAGGGCCAAAGTCTTTTCGGTTTTCTCCATCACATTGTCCCAATGGCTGGCATTGATCGACGGGGGCAGCACCACAACCCCATGCTCGCGCGCATCGCGCACGATCTGGGCGGGGGCATAAAAGCCCATGGGTTGGGAATTGAGCAGCGCACAGGCAAAGATCCCCGGATGGTGGCGCTTGATCCAGGCCGAGGCATAGACAAGCAGCGCAAAGCTTGCCGCGTGGCTTTCGGGGAAGCCGTAGCTGCCAAAGCCTTCGATCTGGGCAAAGCAGCGGGCGGCAAAGTCGGGGTCATAGCCATTGGCGGCCATGCCTTGCAGGAACCGATCGTGAAACTCGCTGACCGAGCCATGTTTTTTGAACGTGGCAAGCGAGCGGCGCAGACGGTCGGCTTCGGTCGGGGTGAAACCTGCGCCGATGATGGCGATCTGCATGGCTTGCTCTTGAAACAGCGGCACGCCCAAGGTTTTGCCCAAAACCCGCCCCAAAGCGTCAGAGGGAAAGGTGACCACCTCTTGCCCGTTGCGCCGGCGCAGATAGGGATGGACCATGTCGCCTTGAATGGGGCCGGGGCGGATGATGGCGACCTGAATGACCAGATCGTAAAAGGTCCGCGGCCGCATGCGGGGCAAAAAGTTCATCTGCGCGCGACTTTCCACCTGAAAGACGCCCAAACTGTCGGATTGGCAGAGCATCTCATAGACCTGTGGGTCTTCGGGCGGCAAGGTGGCAAGGGTATAGGCGGCTTGGTGGTGCTTTTCCAACAGGCCAAAGGCCTTACGGATGCAAGACAGCATGCCAAGTGCCAGAATGTCGACCTTCAAAATCCCCAGACTGTCGATATCATCCTTGTCCCAGCAGATGACGGTGCGGTCCTCCATCGTGGCGTTTTCGATGGGGACCAGCTCGTCCAAGCGGCCCTCGGTGATGATAAACCCGCCCACATGTTGCGAGAGGTGGCGGGGAAAGCCTTGAATCTCTTCGATCAGTTGCAAGGTCAGTTGCAGGCGGCGATCGGTGGGGTCCAGACCGATTTCCAACAGGCGTTGGATGTTCATGGCCTTTGAGGCGCCAAAGCCCCAGATTTGCGACGACATGGCCGAAAGCGTGTCTTCGCTCAACCCCATGGCACGGCCCACCTCGCGCACAGCACGCTTGCCACGGTAGTGGATGACAGTGGCACAAAGGCCCGCACGGTGGCGGCCATAGCGAGCATAGATGTGCTGGATCACCTCTTCGCGGCGCTCGTGCTCGAAGTCGACGTCAATGTCGGGGGGCTCGTTACGCGCTTCTGACACAAAGCGCTCAAAGACCATGGTGCCGATTTCGGGGCTGACCGAGGTGACACCCAAAGCATAGCACACCACCGAATTGGCAGCCGACCCGCGGCCTTGGCACAAGATGCCCCTTTCGCGGGCGAAGTGGACGATGTCGTGGACGGTCAGGAAATAGGGCTCGTATTTCAGCTTGCCGATCAGGGCCAGTTCATGGGCCATCTGGGCGCGGGCCTTGTCAGGCGGGCCTGCGGGATAGCGCCAGTGCAAGCCCGCCTCGGCCAAACGGGCCAGACGGGTGGCGGGGGTTTCGCCTGCAGCGATTTCCGAAGGGTATTCATAGCGCAATTCGTCCAGCGAAAAGGTCAAGGTGGCGGCAAGAGCACCTGCCCGTTCAACAGCCCCCTCATATCCACGAAAAAGCCGCAGCATCTCAGGCCCCGAACGCAGGCGGTTTTCACCATGCGGGGCGGCATCCAGCCCCAAGGCGTCGATCCGCTTGCCCAAGCGGATGGCGGTCAGCACATCCGCCAGCTTGCGCCGCGCGCCGTGGTGCATGAGCGGCATGGCCGAGGCGATGGTGGGGATGCGTAAGTCAGCGGCAAGCTGGGTCAGGGCGGCAAAGCGCACGCTATCTTGCCCGTCATACCCCGGCGCCATCAGCAGATAACAATCCGCCCCAAAGCGGCGCGTCAGCCTGTGCGCCAACGTCCCCCAAGCACCCGCGCCGCCCGGCACCGGGGGGGCCTGCGTCACCGTGTCCGGATGGATCAGCAGCGCCAGTCCCTCTCCCCAGTCGAGCAAGTCTTGCAGGGTGAGATGGCACTGACCTTTAGGGGCCCGCCTGCGCCCAAGGGTCAACAAACGGCACAGCCTGCCCCAAGCGGCGCGGTCTTGCGGCAGGGCGGTGACACTAAATCCACCCTCCAGCACAATCCGCGCGGCGGGGATCAAGCGCAGCTGCGCCCCCCCATCCCGCGCAATCTCTCGCGCCTTGGTATGGGCGCGCACAATGCCCGCGACCGAATTCACATCGGCAAGGGCTATGGCGTCAAAGCCCAGCTCTGCAGCCCGCAGCACATAATCCTCGGGATGCGAGGCCCCGGTGAGGAAGGTGAAGTTCGACGTGGCACTGAGTTCGGTGAAGGGCATGGCGAAAAACCAGAACATTTAAAGAACATCCTACCCCACCCCGCCCTGCCCCACCAGTGAGTCGTTAACCACCCCCTCGCCCTTTGCCTTTGGATATTTGAGCAAGTATGAAAGACAGACCACTTGCCCCTTTCATACGTGCCCAAATATCCCCGCCGGAGGCCGCCCGAGCCAGTTGGCGGCACGCCAGAGGCGAGATAAAAACACACGCGCGGAACGCGCTCTATTTTCTTATTTCTTCTTGGGATAAAACCGCTTACCCGCCGCGCGCAGGGCCGAGGTTTCCATCGTGGCGGTGTTGGTGCCGTCTTCGGCCAACAGCTTTTGCCAGCGTATCAAGCGCGCAGGGTCCAGATCACCTGCGGCAATGGCCCCTTGCACGGCACAGCCGGGCTCGCCCGCGTGGCGGCAGTTGCGAAATTTGCAGGTCAGCGACAGGGCGGTCAAATCATCAAAGAACAGGCCAATCCCGTCATAAGCATCGCTGAGCTGCACTTCGCGCATGCCGGGCGTGTCGATCAACCAGCCCCCGTTCGTCATCGCAACCAGATAGCGGCCCGTGGTGGTGTGACGCCCCTTGGCATCATCGTCACGCACCTCTTGCACGGCGGCAGCCCCACCAGTCAGGGCATTGGCGATCGTGGTTTTGCCAACACCTGATGACCCAAGCAGCGCCACCGTCTGACCTGGGCCGCACCACGGGGCCAATAGGGCACGCACATCGCCGCGCTTGGCATCCATCAGCACCACCGCAAGGCCTGATTTAAGCGCCTGCGCCTGAGCCATAAAATCGTGCGGGTCGGCAGCGGTGTCAGCCTTGGTCAGCACCACCACGGGCTCGACCCCGGCGCTGGCGGCCAGCACCAAAAACCGCTCCATCCGGCCCGCATTGAAATCGGCATTGCAGGACGAGACGATGAACAAAGCATCCAGATTGGCGGCAATCACCTGCCGTGCAACGCCACTACCTGCCGCCTTGCGCGCGACAAGGCTGTGACGGTCCAGCACCCGCAGGGCCACCCTGTCCCGCACCACCACCCAATCCCCAACCGCCACCGTTGCAGTGGACAGGGTCGAGGCTGGGATCAAATCCACCGCCCCCACCTCGGCCAAGGCTTCGATCCGTGCGCGGTGCACAGCGGTGACCCGCGCGGGAAAAACATCGGGTTCGATCACTTGGTCGCTAAACTGCGCCGACCAACCCAAAGCGGCCAAAACGCTGCTCAGCGGCTTGCCCTACGGCAGGAGATTTCATCCAACATGAACCATCCTCCGCCAATTGAGGGGTAAGGTGAGAGGTCGACCACGACCCAAGTGGGGCTCGTTACGGCTGCTTCCTTCCGGACCTGACCGGGTTGGCGAGGCACCTGCCCGCGCCAACCTCTCAAGCAATCATATAGGCCAGAAGTTGGCGGGGCGCAAGAACGGGGCTATAGGATTTGCGGTACATGTTGCAGCCTCCGGCGGGGATATTTGGGCACATATGAAAGGTGGCACAGCTTATAACAAACCTGCGCTGCGCGCGCCTGACATCAGGTCAGGGGCCACGTGATGCGCCCAGCGCCCGCTCGCAGGGACCATATCGGGCACCTGCACCACCACGCAGCCTGCACGATGGGCAGCTTCGGCCCCCGCTTCGCTATCTTCAAACACAACGCAGCGCGACGGGAGCACCCCTAACAGACGGGCGGCAAGGAGGTAAGGTTCGGGATCAGGTTTGGCACGAGCGACATCATCCACCGTGACCACGGTGGGGAAAGCCTGTCGCAGGCCTGCCACGCCAATCTTGTGATGGGCATCTTCGCGGCCCGAGGAGGTGACAACGGCACGGTGAATATGAATAGGCACTGCGGCCAAAAGCGTGTGAACGCCCGATTTAAGGCTAAGGCCGCGGTCAACACCCGCGCGAAAGCCTTGGTTCCAGTGGATATTCAGCGCGCTAAGATCAATATCTGGCAGATGGGCGCGGATGATCCCCGCAGAGGTTGTCTGATCTATGCCAATCAGCCGGTGCAAAAAGGCCGTCTCAACCGCAAAGCCCAAACTTGCAAAAGCCTGCAATCCCGCCGCCATTGACAAGCTTTCCGTGTCAATCAACGTGCCATCTAGGTCGAATAACACGGCATCGTACATGGCAGGTTCCTTTTTGTTTGGCCCAAGGCTTAGCCGATCATAGGTGCAGACGAAAGCGGTGGAAGCCTTGAGCTGTCGTGGAAAGTGGACAGGCCCTAACCGGGGCAAGGCCGACCAAGTGCCCCACAGCGCGCGGCGCGGTGTCAAACACCGCCATGGTGCCTGGCATTGGCGCAAAGTGCCAATGGGGCGGGGCTTCGGCACAGAGGGGCGATTGACGCGCGATATAGGCCGCCAAGGCATCGCGGCTGCCGTGCGGTGGCCCAAGAGAAAGCACCTTGGCATCGGGGCCCACAAACCCACCCGACCCGCTGGTCCGGTACGAGTTGGTGGCAAGTACAAAGAGCTGGTCGGGGGATAAGGGCTTACCTTGATAGGATAGGTTCAAGATGCGGCAAGGCGGTTGCAAGAGGGACGCGGCCCCTCTGCTATCCACCCAAGGCGGGGCGGAAAGGTCGATGGCCCATGTTAACCCTTCGATCGTGTCAAAGTTGAAACTGGGGAAGTCTGGATCAAGCAGCGGTTCATCTTGCGCCTGCAGGTCGATTTGGCGGAACTGGCTGCAAGACCGCTCTAACCACAAGCGCAGTTCTGTGCCAGTCACCAGCAATGCCGCCACGGCATTAGGGTGGGGGTAAAGGTCGTAGACATGACGCAGGGTCAAGGGGCCAGGGGGGATGTCGACAAAGTTGTCCGGCCCGCCGCGCCCGCCCGCATGAAAGGGGGCGGCGGCCGACAGCACGGGCAGATGGGCATAGGGGCTGCCTTGTAGTTTTTCAGTGACATAGGCCGCTTGGGCGCGCGCCACCAGGCGCAGGGTGAAACTGGGCGCGATCATGGCAAAATAGCTGTGCAGCCAATGGTCGCTGTGGCCAACCGGCCTGTTGGCCCAAGCGCGGGTCGCCCGATGTGCAGGGTGAGAGGTTTTAACAATTGTGGCCGAACTGGCAGCAACAGCGCGCAGCGCCCCACCGGCCGAGCGGCGCGATATGGGCCGCAAAGCGCTGTGTCCGCCTTGCAGACGCCAGCGCCCTGCGTCCCAGATCAGGTCTAGGTCAATCACCCCAAGATGAGATCCGTAAAACCCCGGCATCACGGCGGGCTTGCCTGACAAAAACCCACAGGCAGCCTTGCAAGGCGAGGGAAAGGCTTGGTGCGTGTGTCCTGTCACCAGTGCGTCAATGCCGTCTAGGCCTGCAAGAGCCGCACTTGCATTCTCCATCCAAGGGGCCGCTGTTGCCGCGCCAATGCCCGAGTGGGACAAAGCGATCACGATATCGGCCCCTTGGGCGCGCAGCCTTGGCACATGGGCTAGGGCCGCTTCCAGAATATCACGGCCTTGAAGCCGGGAGCCAAGCTTTGCGCCTTCCCACACAACGGTTTGGGGCGGGGCGAAGCCCACAAACCCCACACGCAGCGGGTGCACCTGCCCCTCACTGTCGGCCAACTGGCGGGTGATGATCACGCTGGGGGGAACCAACCTGTCATCTTGTAAAGGACTGGCCCCAAGGCCGCGCACCAGATTGGCCGAGATGGCAGGAAACTGCGCACAGGCCAGATTATCCAGCAAAAAGTCCAAGCCATGCGAAAATTCATGGTTGCCCAGATTGGCCACATCATAGCGCAAAAGGTTCATCGCCGCGATCATCGGGTGCAGCGCACCACCCGCGTTGCGGCAGGCCAACGCCTCAACTTCACCCAAGGGACTGCCTTGCAAGAAATCGCCATTATCCACCAGCACGCAACAGCCCACCTCGGCCCGTGCTTTCGCGATCAGGCTGGCGGTGCGGGCCAAGCCCACGGCGGGGCTGGCGCGGTTTTTCAGATAGTCCCAAGACAGCAGATGTGCATGCAGGTCTGACGTGGCCAAAATGCGCAGACGCGAAAGCGAAGGGGTGGCGATTTTCACAGGTCAAAAACTTTTGATTTAAGTGCGCTTTAAGCTTGTCAACTGGAGCATCTCTGACAAATTTCAAGCAGAATTTGCCACCAAGGCGCCCGCATGGCATCAAGACGCAAATCGGAGGGCGCGATGCGGCTGGCAGAGACTGTAACATTCGGCGGATCGGGGTTGGATCGGGCGGGGGCACTGCGCGACGACCCGCAGGCGCAGGGCGATTTGTGGCAACGCGGACAGGTTCTTGCGCTGTGGAAGGGGCGACCTTTGTTGCAAGACGGGCAAGAAATCGCGTGGCTGCCCAGCGATGCGCCCTTGGCTGGGCCTCGTGAGACGGCAATATTTCTGGGGCTATCAGACGAGGTGCCCGTCTTTGCCCAAAACGTCTCAGCTTGGGTGCCTGATCAGGCCATAATCCCTGCGACCGGTTTCTTTGACGCCCAAGTGCAAACCCATCCCGACCTGCCTGCCGATCACGGGTTTCACGAATTGCGCGCGGTGATGACGCATTTGCCGCCGCGCGATGCAGAGCTTTGCGCGATGGCCCGCGCTGTGATGGAATGGCACCGCAGCCACGGGTTTTGCGCCTCCTGTGGCGCTAAGTCTGATATGACCCATGCGGGCTGGCAGCGCCTATGTCCCGCCTGCGGCACCTCGCATTTCCCGCGCACCGACCCTGTGGTGATCATGCTGATCACGCACGGCAACCGCCTGCTGTTGGGGCGGGGGCCGACGTGGCCCGAGGGGATGTATTCGCTGCTCGCAGGTTTTATCGAACCGGGTGAGACGATCGAGGCCGCTGTGCGACGTGAGGTGTTTGAAGAATCGGGCATTCGGGTGGGCGAGGTGGGCTATTTGTCTAGCCAGCCGTGGCCCTTCCCCGCATCCTTGATGCTGGGTTGCCGTGGAGAGGCCATCAGCGAAGAGATCACCCTTGACCCCAACGAGTTGCAAGACGCCCGCTGGGTGACACGCGAAGAGCTGGTTTCGGCCTTTGCCGGCACCCATCCTATGATCAAGCCGTCGCGCAAAGGGGCGATTGCGCAATTTATCATGCAACACTGGCTGGCCGATACTTTGGACTGACCGCGCAAACCTGCGTGGTTAGCCTCTGCGGCGGTCGGTGGGATAGACACCCAAAATCTGCAAATGGCTGGTGAAATAGGCCAATTCCTCTAAGGCCAGTTTCACGTTGGCGTCATCGGGGTGGCCTTCGATATCGGCGTAGAATTCGGTCGCGGTGAAGCTGCCGCCGATCATATAGCTTTCCAGCTTGGTCATGTTCACGCCATTGGTGGCAAAACCGCCCATGGCTTTATACAGTGCTGCCGGAATGTTGCGCACGCGAAAGATAAAGGTGGTGATCATATCATCCGCCCGCCGTGTCAGGTCAGGTGCGCGCGCCATGACCAAAAAGCGCGTGGTGTTGTTGGCCTGATCTTCGATATGGCGCGCCAAGACATCCAGCCCGTAGATTTCCGCCGCCAGTTCAGAGGCAAGCGCCCCTTCGGATCGGTCGCCCAAGGCGGCAACCTCCCGCGCTGCTGCAGCATTGTCATGCCAGTTTATTGTTGCCAAGCCATGCGCCTTGATAAATCCACGCGCTTGGCCATGCAGGATGGACATAGCACGCACCCGCTTGACGTCTGCTATCTTTGCGCCCTTCACCGCCAAAAGGTTCACATGCACCCGAACGAAACTTTCATCCACGATGTAAAGCCCGCTTTGCGGCAAAAGGGTGTGAACATCCGCAATCCGCCCGTAGGTCGAGTTTTCGACCGCCAGCATTCCAAGATCTGCCCCGCCCAGTCGGACGGTTTCGATCACCTCTTCAAAACTGGCGCAGGGCAGGGCCTCCATCGCCGGGCGGGATTGGCGGCAGGCCTGATGCATGTAGGCGCCGGGCTCTCCTTGAAAGGCAATTCGGCCAGTCATCTGGGCATCTCCGCAAAAATCGCGCCCTTCTGGGCAGTTGAGGGCGCTAGTACACCTTGCACCCCGCCGTGGGAAGCGGGTAGATAGCGCGCAAAAGTCCAGTCCAGCGGAAGGTGCTGCATGTTCGACACGATGACCATGACCAAGATTGTTGGCGGCGTTTGCGGAACGCTGCTGTTCTTTTTGTTTGGCGCTTGGGCCGCAGATGCGATCTACGGTCTTGGGGAAGAACCCAAGGCAGAAGATCGCACGTTTGCGTATTCAATTGCCGTTGAAGGCGGTGGTGAGCAATCCGCCGAAGCCACCGAAGCCGCAGCAGAACCAACCTATACCGAAGTTGCAGCCACATCAGACGCGGCAGCGGGCGAAAAGACCTTTGGTAAGTGCAAATCCTGCCACTCGATCGAAGGCAAGGACATGACGGGCCCGCACATGAACGGCGTTGTTGGCCGCGCGCGCGCCTCTGTCGCGGGCTATACCTATTCTGCGGGGATGGCGTCTGTCCAAGCGCCTTGGACTGGCGAAGAGCTTTACGCCTTCTTGAAAGCCCCCAAGCAATATGTGCCGGGCACCAAGATGGGTTTTGCGGGCCTTGCCGATCCGCAAGACCGTGCGAACCTGATCGCCTATTTGGCGACGACAAAGTAAGGCTTTGCACACAGCACTTCTGGGCCGCCCCTAACCGGGCGGCCTTTTTGTTTGGCGCACCGTCTGTTCACGCAGTTGCAACTTGTGAAGCGGGCCCGTTCCGATTTAGCTATGGATCGTCGACATTGTTCGCACTTCAGGAGGGTCACGCATGGGCAAAGCAGCAACCGTTAGGGCCAAACCGCAGGATCTGCGCCTTTTGCGGCGTTGGGGGGCCGCGGGCCTTGCCATTGTGGCGCTGGCGGCCTTTGTGCACGGCGCGCGGGCGCAAGATGCCAAGGTCATTACCAGCCACGGCATTTCAACCTTTGGCGACCTGAAATATGGCCCGGATTTCACCCCCGACTATGTCAACGTCAACGCACCCAAGGGTGGCGAGATGTCGCAGTGGGCCTTTGGCAGTTTTGATTCGATGAACCCATACTCGATCAAAGGCAGCGCCGCCGCGGGGGCGCGCTTTCCTTACGAATCGATCCTGACGGGAACAGCCGACGAAATTGGCGCGTCTTATTGCTTGATGTGCACCACGATGGAATATTCCGAGGATCGGTCATGGGTGATCTTTCACCTGCGCCAAGACGTAAAGTTTTCGGATGGTTCGCCCATGACGGCGGAAGATGTGGTGTTTTCCTATGACATCTTTACCACCAAGGGCCTGTCCGACTTTCGCACCGTGTTCAACAAACAGGTCGACAAGGTCGAAGCGCTTGATCCTTACACTGTGAAATTCACCTTCAAGCCCGCCATCCCCTACCGCGATCTGCCTGCCTCGGTGGGGGGCCTGCCCGTCATATCGAAGGCCGATTACGAGGCCAATAAGCGCGATCTTGAAGAGTCTAGCCTAGAACCGTTTCTTGGCACCGGCGCTTATCTTTTGGACAAGCTAAGCGCGGGTCAAAGCGTTGTTTACAAACGCAACCCCGCCTATTGGGGCGAAGCGTTACCCATCAACAAGGGCACCAACAACTTTGATACCGTGCGCTATGAATACTTCGCCGATCCGAATGCGGCCTTTGAAGGGTTCAAGGGCGGCGCCTATACCTTCCGGCAAGAGAATTCGTCCAAATCCTGGGCCACGCAGTATGATTTCCCCATGGTAGCCTCGGGCGAAGTGCAAAAGGTGGAATTGGCCAATGGCAATAAGGCCAACGGCCAAGCCTTCCTGTTCAACCTGCGCCGCGACAAATTCAAAGACCCCAAAGTGCGCGAAGCGATTGGGCTGATGTTCAACTTTGAATGGTCGAATAAAACGCTGTTCTTCGGGCTTTATGCACGGATCAATTCGGTTTGGGAAAATTCTTATCTCGCTGCAACTGGGGTGCCGACCCCAGAAGAAGTTGCCATTTTGCAGCCCTTGGTTGACCAAGGGATTTTGCCCGCCACGTTTCTGACAGAACCCGCAATCATGGCCCCAACCTCGGATGAAACCCAGCTTGACCGCAAGAACCTGCGCAAAGCCTCGGCCCTGTTGGACGAGGCAGGCTGGAAGGCGGGGGCTGATGGAATGCGGGTGAATGACAAGGGCGAGGTGTTGAAGGTCGATTTCCTCAACAACAATCCGGCCTTTGACCGCGTGATCACGCCTTACGTGGAAAACCTCAAAGCCTTGGGCATCGACGCCACCTTGTCGGATGTTGATTCGGCGCAGTTTGACACCCGCACTTCGCCGCCGTCTTTCGACTTTGACATTATTACCGGCAATGCCCGCGCCGGAATGGAACCGGGGGACGAGATCGAGCAATTCTACGGCTCGGCCACCGCCGACAATTCCACCTACAACGTCATGGGCTTAAAATCGCCTGCTGTGGATGCCTTGGCGCAAGTGGTCAAAGCCGCAAAAACTAAGGAAGAATTGATCGTTGCCACCAAAGCGCTGGACCGGGTTTTGCTGGCCGAAAAGTTCTGGGTGCCGCAGTGGTACAAGAACGTCTACACGCTGGCCTATTATGACATCTACGCGCACCCCGACCCACTGCCGCCCTATGCTTTGGGCGAACTGGCCTTTTGGTGGTATGACGCGGACAAGGCGGCCAAGCTAAAGGCCGCGGGCGTTTTGCAGTGAAAGGCGCGCGGGCCCGATGGGAGCCTATATTTTAAGGCGATTGCTTTTGGTGATCCCCACGCTGTTGGGGATCATGGTGATCAACTTCACGCTGACCCAATTCGTGCCCGGCGGCCCCATTCAACAGGTGGCCGCGCGGGTCGAAGGTGATGGCAATTCGATCGAGAAAATCTCAGGCACGGGGTCAGATGCGGGGCAGGATGTGGCGGGGGCCGATCAGGGCAATGGCTATATTGGTGCGCGCGGTCTACCGCCGGAATTCATCGCCCAGCTAGAGGTGGAGTTCGGCTTTTCGCGCATCGTTTGCGTCGACGATTTTACCGGCACCCCCAGCCTGAAAGACCCCGCCTGCCACAAAGAACCCATTCCTGCGTGGAAGCGGTTTTTTATCATGCTGGGCAATTATATGCAGTTGGATTTCGGCGATAGCTATTTCCGCTCCACCTCGGTCGTGGGGCTGATACTTGAAAAGATGCCTGTGTCGATCACGCTGGGCCTATGGAGCACCTTGATCGCCTATCTCATCTCGATCCCGCTTGGTATTCGCAAAGCGGTGCGCGATGGGTCACGATTTGATGTCTGGACATCGGGGATCATCATTGGGGCCTATGCGATCCCGGGGTTTTTGTTCGCGATTTTGCTGTTGGTTTTGTTCGCAGGCGGCAGCTATTACCGCATCTTCCCCTTGCGCGGGCTGACATCTGAAAACTGGGCCGAACTTGGGGTTTTGGCGCAAATCAAGGATTACTTCTGGCACATCACGTTGCCCATTGTCGCCTCGACCATCTCTAGCTTTGCCACGCTGACGCTGTTGACCAAGAATTCGTTTCTGGACGAAATTCGAAAACAATATGTGATTACAGCCCGCGCCAAGGGCTTGTCGGAAGCACGGGTACTTTATGGGCACGTGTTCCGCAATGCCATGCTGATCCCGATATCAGGCTTTCCAGGCCTGTTTATCAGCGTCTTTTTTGGCGGATCATTGATTATCGAGACGATCTTTTCCTTGGATGGCTTGGGCCAGCTTGGCTATCGATCGGCGGTGGAACGCGATTATCCCGTAGTCTTCGGCACGCTGTTTGCGTTTGGCCTTTTGGGACTTGTCGTGGGGATTTTGTCTGACCTGATGTATGTCTGGACTGACCCGCGCATTGATTTTGAAAGGCGCGGATGATGGCGCTTTCGCCCCTGAACCAACGCCGCTGGCGGATATTTCGCGGCAATAAACGATCCTATTACGCGCTGATCTTGTTTTCAGCGCTGTACTTGATTTCGCTCTTTTCCGAAGTCCTGTCAAACGACCACCCGCTTTTGGTCAGCTATCAAGGCGACCTGCGCGCACCAGTCTTTAGTTTTTATTCCGAAGCTGACTACGGCGGCGATTTCAAAACTGAGGCCAACTACCGCGACCCCGTGGTGCAGTGCCTGATTCGCACCGGCGGCGTGGTAGATTGCTTTGATACGCCCGAAGATATCCTGACCCAAGTGCAAGCGGGCCAATATAAAGCCGAAGGGTTTCAACAAGGTTGGATTTTATGGCCACCCATCCCCTATTCCTACAACACGATCAATAATGTAAACGGCGCAGCGCCGTCTGCCCCTGACAGTGACCATTGGCTGGGCACCGATGACACGGCGCGCGATGTGCTCGCGCGCGTGCTTTACGGCTTTCGCCTGTCGGTCAGCTTTGGGCTGATCGTTACCTTGCTCACCTCGGTCATTGGTATTCTGGCGGGGGCCATTCAGGGTTATTTTGGCGGCCTGACCGACCTGATCTTTCAACGCGTGATTGAGATTTGGTCATCCACCCCCACGCTTTACGTTATCATCATCATCTCTGCCGTCTGGACGATGAACTTTTGGCTGCTGACGTTTTTAATGGTGCTGTTTGGCTGGATGGGGCTGGTGGGCCTTGTGCGGGCCGAATTCCTGCGGGCGCGGAATTTTGAATATGTCCGTGCGGCCAAAGCCTTGGGCGTCAGCGATGGTGCCATCATCTTGCGCCACGTTCTGCCCAATGCCATGGTCGCCACCATGACGATGATGCCCTTCATTCTGTCAGCCACCATCGGCAGCCTGACGGCGTTGGATTTTCTGGGCTTTGGCCTGCCCGCCTCGTCCCCCAGTTTAGGGGAATTGACCCAGCAAGCCAAACAGAACCTGCAAGCCCCGTGGCTGGCCTTTACCGCCTTTGCGACCTTTTGTGTGATGCTTAGCCTGTTGGTCTTCATCTCGGAAGGTTTGCGCGACGCTTTTGACCCGCGAAAGACCTTTTCATGAGCCTGTTGTCGGTCGAAAACCTGAACGTGCGCTTTGGGCAAGGTGGGCAACAGGTTCACGCCGTCAAGGGCGTCAGCTTTACGCTGGAACGGGGCGAGACCTTGGCCTTGGTGGGTGAAAGCGGGTCGGGCAAGTCGGTGACAGCCCTGTCAACCGTGTCACTGCTGGGCGATACGGCACAGGTGACAGGATCGGTGCGCTACGCCGGGCAACAGATGATCGGCGCACCCGAAGCGCGTTTGCAAAAGATCAGGGGCAACGACATCAGCTTTATTTTTCAAGAGCCGATGACCTCGCTGAACCCCCTTCACACGATCGAAGCGCAGATCACCGAAAGCCTGTCGCTGCATCAGGGACTGTCGGGCGCACCCGCCCGCGCCCGAGTGCTGGACCTGTTGCAGAAGGTCGGCATCCGCGATGCCGAAAGCCGCTTGGCGGCCTATCCGCATCAGCTTTCCGGCGGGCAGCGTCAGCGCATCATGATTGCCATGGCGCTGGCCAATGGACCTGACCTGCTGATCGCGGATGAGCCGACAACGGCGCTGGATGTCACGATTCAGGCGCAGATATTGGACCTTTTGGCCGATCTGAAACGCTCGGAAGGTCTTAGCCTTTTGTTCATCACCCACGATCTGACCATCGTGCAGCGCATCGCTGACCGGGTTTGCGTGATGCAGGGCGGCGAGATTGTCGAACAGGGGCCAACGGCCCTGATTTTCGCCAACCCCCAGCATCCCTATACGCAAAAGCTGTTGGCGGCGCACGCCACGGGCCTGCCAGACCCCGTAGCCCCCGATGCCGCCGAGGTGTTACGCACCGAACATTTGCGCGTGTGGTTCCCCATCACATCAGGCTTTTTGCGCCGCACGACAGGCCATGTGAAGGCGGTTAACGGTGCAAGCCTGTCGGTGCGGGCAGGGGAAACCTTGGGGGTGGTGGGCGAAAGCGGGTCAGGCAAAACCACGCTGGCCCTAGGCGTTTTGCGGCTGGTGCAATCGCAAGGCAAAGTGCTGCTAGACGGCAAAGACCTGTCCAACCTGCCCAAATCCGCGCTGCGCCCGCTCAGGCGCGATTTGCAAGTGGTGTTTCAAGACCCTTTCGGCAGCCTGTCGCCCCGCATGAACGCCGAGGCGATTATTGCCGAAGGTTTGGGCGTGCACGGGCTGGAACCGGGCCGCAACCGCCGTGACATGGTGGGCGACATCATGGCCGAGGTGGGGCTAGATCCGTCAACCATGCACCGCTATCCGCATGAGTTTTCCGGCGGACAAAAACAGCGCATCGCCATCGCGCGCGCCATGATCTTGCGGCCAAGGCTGGTGGTGCTGGACGAGCCGACCTCGGCCTTGGACATGACGGTGCAGGTGCAAATCGTCGACCTGCTGCGCGATCTGCAACGCCGCCATGGCTTGGCCTATGTCTTTATCAGCCACGACCTGCGCGTGGTGCGGGCCTTGTCGCACCAGGTCATGGTGATGCAAAATGGCGATGTGATCGAACATGGACCCGCTCAGGCTTTGTTCGCCAATCCGCAGCACGCGTACACCAAGACGTTGCTCGCCGCTGCCTTTGGACCTGTCGCATGAAAATTCTGTTTGTTCATCAAAATTTCCCCGGCCAATTCCTGCACCTTGCGCCCGAAATGACCCGCCTTGGGCATGAGTGCTTGGCCTTAACCGACAGTGGCAATCCGCGCCAAACCGCGACCCAAACCCTGAAATACAAGCATGACGCGCAAACCGCTGACCCCGCCGCCACCCGCCTGGGCCGCAACTATACCCAGATGAGCGACCGCGGTGTTTCGGTCGCCCGCGCCGCTATGGCTCTGCGCCAGCAGCACGGCTATGTGCCTGATGTGATCTTTGGCCATTCCGGCTGGGGCGAGACGCTGTTTTTGAAAGAGGTCTGGCCCGAGGCCAAGCTATTGATCTACGCCGAATTCTACTATCGCGGGCGCGGCGCGGATGTGGGCTTTGATGCCGAGTTTAACCCGCCCAACTTTGATCAGGTGATGATCGCCCAAGGCCGGGCGGGGCATCTGGGCCAAGCCTTGCTGCACGCCGATGCCGGGGTTGCCCCCACGCATTGGCAAGCCTCGACCTTTCCCCCTGCGCTGCGCAAGATGATCGAGGTCATCCATGACGGGGTAAACACCACCACAAATGCCCCCAACCCCGAGGCCCGCTTTGCCCTACCCAACGGCCAAAGCGTCATAGCGGGCGACGAGGTGCTGACCTTTGTAAACCGTAATCTTGAACCCTACCGTGGCTATCACATCTTCATGCGCGCCCTGCCGCAGGTTCTTAAAGCCCGCCCCAAGGCGCAGGTCGTCATCGTGGGCGGTGACGAGGTCAGTTATGGTGGCGCACCCAAGGGCGAAAAGGGCTGGAAAGACACGATCCTGAACGAGGTCCGCGACCAGTTGGATCTATCGCGCGTGCATTTCATGGGCAAGATCCCCTATGATCAATTCACCGCCCTTTTGCAGGTCAGCCGCGCCCATGCCTATCTGACCTATCCCTTCGTGCTGTCATGGTCGATGATCGAGGCGATGAGTGCGGGGGCCCATGTGATAGGGTCCGCCACGGCCCCTGTGCAGGAAGTCATCACCCACGGCGTGAACGGCACGCTGGTTGATTTCTTTGATATCCCCGCATGGTCGCAAACTCTTATCGAGGCACTGGCCCATCCCAGGCAATTCCAAACCTTGCGCCAAGCTGCGCGCCAAACAGCACTTGACCGCTACGATCAACGCGATTTGCTGCCCAAAATGATTGCCTTCGTCGAAAGCCACGGCCCAAAACCCTAAAGCTATTTGCCCGTTGCCCAAATACTCTCGCCAAAAGCGTTGCCAAACTTGGCCTAAAATGTGCCTACCGCAATTTGCATCCTTAGCCGCGCCAAGGCGCAGCCCGGCACGCGCGCATCAAAAAGCCCGAAAGCTGCGAGTTGTGAAAGAGTGTTCATCGGAGTAAGCTTAACAAAAGCTGATGCCATTGCCTTGATCAGGATCAAATGAAAGGTCCGCCATGCCTCATCATGCTTTAAAGCTTGCGCCCCAAGACTGCGGCGATTGCCCCATCCGACACCGCGCCGTGTGTTCGCGCTGTGATGGGCCGGAATTGGCGCGACTGGAAGAGATGAAGTATTATCGCAGCTTTGAAGCGGGGCAGACTATTGTCTGGTCCGGCGACCGGATGGATTTTGTGGCCTCGGTCGTTTCAGGCATTGCCAGCTTGACCCAGACCATGGAAGACGGCCGCCGCCAGATTGTGGGCTTGCTGTTGCCATCAGATTTCGTCGGCCGCCCAGGGCGGGTGGCAACGCCCTTTGACGTCACGGCAACAACTGATCTTGTGATGTGCTGCTTTCGGCGCAAACCTTTTGAAGAGATGATGGCCGCCACCCCCCATGTTGCCCAGCGCCTGCTGGAAATGACCTTGGACGAGTTGGACGCCGCGCGCGAATGGATGCTGCTGTTGGGCCGCAAAACCGCGCGCGAAAAAATCGCCTCGCTGCTGACCATTCTGGCGCGGCGCGACACGGGGCTAAAGGCCAAGGCCGCCAAGGGGGCCATCAGCTTTGACCTACCCCTGACGCGCGAGGAAATGGCCGATTATCTGGGCCTCACCTTGGAAACTGTCAGCCGCCAGATGAACGCGCTGAAGCGCGACGGCGTGGTGGAACTGGGCGAAAAGCGCCGCATTGTGGTGCCTAATTTTGACCGCTTGGCCGAGGAAACTGGCGACGATGCCGATGGCGGCTTTCTGTCCTAAGGCTTTGCGCTTAAGATGGCCCCGTCAAACGAGGGCCAGATGCAAGACGACGACCCCCTTCCCCCAAACTTCCCCCTGCGCTCGCATGGGCGCTTGAACGTGCAAGTCAGTGCGCGCCCGCGCGATTTGATGGAAAACGTGCAGGTCAAAGGGGCCTTCACCGTCAAGATCATCACCCTTTTCCCCGAGGCATTTCCCGGCACCCTTGGCCTGTCGCTGACCGGCAAGGCGCTGGATCTGGGCCTGTGGCGGCTGGTGCCCATTGCCCTGCGCCCCTTTGGCGAAGGCAAGCACCGCAATGTCGATGACACGCCCGCAGGCGGCGGCGCGGGCATGGTGCTGCGCGCCGATGTGCTGGACCGCGCTTTGACTGAAGCCGCGGTTGGGGCCACACCAGACCGCCTGAAATGGCCGCTGATTTACCTGTCGCCGCGCGGTCGCCCCTTTGACCAAGCCATGGCCCGCCGCTTTGCCGCCTGTGACGGCCTGACGATGATCTGCGGTCGCTTTGAAGGCATCGACCAGCGCGTGATCGACCACCACGCCATAGAAGAGGTGTCCTTGGGCGATTTCGTCCTGACCGGCGGTGAAATCGCCGCCCAAGCGATGCTAGACGCCACCGTGCGCCTGCTGCCACGGGTCTTGGGCAACCAAGCGTCGACCGAAGAGGAAAGCTTTTCGGATGGCCTTTTAGAACACCCCCACTACACCAAACCCGCTGACTGGCAGGGCCTGCCCATCCCCGAGGTGCTGCAATCAGGCCACCACGGCGAGATCGCCAAATGGCGCAAGGCGCAGGCGGAAGAGTTGACCAAGCGGCGCAGGCCGGATTTGTGGCAGGCTTATGTGCGTAAGAAGGGGCCAAGAGGGTAGGTTTTTATTGTCCAAACTACGAGATTTGACAGGTTCCTCTAATCCTGTCAGGCTCAAACTAAAGTTTAAACTTGAGGATCGAGGCCCCATGGTAGTAAGGTCCCGCGAGTGTATTTATGAAAAAGGTGATACTATGATTACGAAATATATCCTTGCGTATGCCGTCGCGTCTTTCGCAATTTTATCTGGGTGTGCCGTAACCAAAGTCCAACCGCTTACGAGAAATTCGTTTTCTGTTTCTACGGCAGCCGCTCCTGCATGCGGGCAAGCTGGGGCTTCCATGGTTGCAAATCGGGTTGCTTCGATTGAAGTCATTAAGCGCGGAGGGGATCGTTTTTTCTACACGAGAGCGCAGAGTGACTATCGTATCATCGAAGACAGTCTGACGGTCCAAATGGTCACCAAGGGCGACCCAGGCTACTCGGAATCATTCTCCGCCAGAGAAGAACTTGGAGCGGACTGGCAAGAAATTGTTGTCAAAGGTATCCCAAACACGTGCACGAACTGAATCCAAAGCTCAAAAAGCAGACGCTAGCGGGCTGTCGGAAGGTTTCCTAGGGTATTCAAAAGTGCGAGGTTTGGTATCAGATCGCGCAGCCCTAAGGGGCCGGCTTAGGGCCGCGCCCGACCTTGGGACGGCGCGCCGAGGCTGGTTCTAGGCGCTTTATGCGTCAACCACTTCCACCGAAGTTCTACGCGGAAGGGTTGCAAAGCGCCCTCCCGGGGGGAGGTCGGGCGCGGCCCGGCGGCGCAAGCGCCTTGATCCCGGGCAAGGAAGAAGGAGGAGGGGTTTGGCTGTTCATCTTGACCGCCCCTTCCCCCTGCCCTATACGCCCTTTGTCTGGGTCAATCTGCCCATCGGACGCGATTCCTTTTGGCCTTATCGCTGGCCTTCTTCGATCAGCGTGGCCTTGGGAGCCGACTATAAAAGCAGGCCCCATCTCTGGCGGGGTTGCCTGAAAAGGCAGCGACCCGGTTGAAGACCAAGAGCTCTGGTGCGGCATCATTTCTGCGGACAACGCAGGTAACAGGAGACAAGCGATGAACCTTATCGCGATCCTCGAGGCCGAACAAATCGCGGCACTCGGCAAGAAGATCCCCGACTTCAAGGCGGGTGACACCGTCAAAGTCGGTTACAAAGTGACCGAAGGCACGCGCTCGCGTGTTCAAAACTACGAAGGCGTTGTGATCGGCCGCAAGGGTGGTGCGACCATCTCGGCCTCGTTCACCGTGCGCAAGATTTCGTTTGGCGAAGGTGTCGAACGGGTTTTCCCGCTGTATTCCACCAACATCGACAATATCGAAGTGGTCCGCCGTGGCCGCGTGCGCCGCGCCAAGCTGTACTACCTGCGCGATCGTCGCGGTAAATCGGCACGGATCGTCGAAGACACCAATTACAAACCCATGTCGGAATAAGGAACAGGACCATGAAAAAGGGAATTCACCCCGAATACCACATGATCACCGTCAAAATGACCGACGGGTCCTTGTTCACCACCAAGACCACTTGGGGCAAAGAGGGCGACCAGATGGCGCTTGACATCGACCCGCTGGCGCACCCCGCATGGACTGGCCAGTCGGCCCGTCTGATGGACACGGGTGGGCGCGTGTCGAAGTTCAAGAACAAATACGCAGGTCTTACCCTGTAAAGTACAAAGGCGCTCCTTCGGGGGCGCCTTTTGCTTAGGGCCAGTCGGCCCGTCGCGGCACCCGCAACGCCACCATGGCTTTGACCACGGGGCTGCGAAAGCGGGTCAGGTCCAGCGCTTCGTGTACACCTTGCACTTTTTCGCCATTCAATTGCGTTTGCACCAGACAGCGGCTGTAAAACGGCGCTTCTAGCATGGCCATGGTCTGGCGTGGCGTGGCCCCCACATCGCAGCGCGTACCACGGCTGATGCCCCAAGCCGTGCGGCGCAGGGGGGTGATGGGCGGCGGCGGCAGTTCAGTGACATCGCCATTGGCAGCAACGTCGATGCTGACCTCTAACGCCGAACCATCAGTGCGAATGCCGTCATAAAAGCAGGTCGTCCCGCCGTGCGCGCGCGGATAGCGCCCCCAAGTCCAGCGATGAAAGTCAGCCTCAAGGGCTGCTGTGCCGAAATTGGAGTCGAAATAGCCGTGGCCGGACCAGCTATGGCCTTGGGTCAGATCGACTTCGATCTTGGCCGAGGGCGCAAAGGGCCGCCAGACATGGCTGGCAGAGGGGGTCAAGATTGCCTCAACTTCTGTCACAGCCGAGGGCGTCAGGCGGATCTGGCCCTGCACGCGGCTGATAATCGGCAGGGCTGACACCTCGTTCACGTCAATTACCAGCGTGCCGCCTTCCCATGCCATCCGGCTGGGCCCGACTTGCAACGCATCGCGGCTTTGACGCAAGGCGGCGCGGCCTCGGTCAGTCATGGTAAAGCGCCCGCCCGGGCCATAGGTGACCACGTTGATGCAACAATGATCCTGTGGAGAGCGGCGGCCCGACCACGCATACCAGGGCGAAAAGACCGATCCGATAAAGCCAATCACCGAAACGGCGCGGGTTCCATCGTCTGAGACACCGTCAACATACCACCACGCATAGCCGTCTGGCGCGACCGTTACGCCAAAGTCAGGTCGTTCAAGATCGCCTCGGCCGCATGCTTGCCGGACAAGGCTGCCATCGGCACCCCCGCCCCCGGATGCGCCCCGCCCCCTGCCAGATACAACCCCGCCAGCCGTGTCCGCGCCGGAGGGCGCTGAAAACTCGCCAAGGCTCCGTGCGGGCTGCGCCCGTAGAGTGCCCCCTGTGAGGCCGGAAAGCGGGTTGAAAACCCCTGCGGCGTCATCAGCGCCGTGTCGGGCGGGTTGGGGGTGAAGGTCAGGCCGAACTTGGCCAGCGGTGGAAAGGTCTTGGCGCGGCATTCAGACACCTCTTGCGGGGACAGCGTGGTTTTGGCGGGGGCGTTTAGGATGATCTCGAAGCGTTCAAGCCCCGTGGCAGGGGCCAAGGCGCGGTCTTGGGCGCACACATACAACGTAGCGTCTTGCGGCATTTGGCCCTTGGCGATGGGGCCGAATTCCAACGCGGGGTCAGAGCCGAAAAAGACATTGTGATGGACCAAATCTGCGCCCTTGGGCTGGGCGGCAAAAGACCAGACCCACGCCGACAGGCTGCGCGGATGCACCGCGGCGCGGGGGAGTGCGCGCTGCACATCACCGCCCAACAACCCCGTTTCCAAGGCGGCAGGGTCGCCGTTGAACACCACCGCCTCACAGGGCAGCGCGCGACCATCCGACAGAACCACCTGCACCACACGCCCACCCTTTTGGACAATCCTCTCAACCGGTGTGTCGTAAAACTGGGTCACCCCAAGCCTATCAGCTAAGCGTGACAGCGCTTGGGCCAAGGCGTGCATGCCGCCCTTTACCGCCCAAACCCCTTGCGCCTCGGCTTGCCAGATCAGCGCCAGCACGGCGGGAGAGCGGTCGGGCGCGCCGCCCACATAGGTCGCATAGCGGCCAAACAATTGGCGCAGGCGCGGGTCGGTGAAGCTGTGGGCCAATTGGCGCGCCAAAGTCTGGCGCGGGCCAAGGGTGCGCCACAACGCGGGGCGGCGCAGCACATTGGCCAGAATGCCGCCAAGGCGCGGTCGGTTGGCCAGCATGACGGGGGTTTCAAAGGCTTGATACAGTTCGGCAGACAGGGCGTTAAAGCGCAAAAACTCCAAGGCGGATTGCGGCCCTGCCATGGCTTCAATCGCGGCGGCACTTTGGCGGGGATCAGTGAACAGGTCCAACTGGCTGCCATCGGGCCACCAATGCCGCGCCAAGATGGGTTGGGGGATCAAGGTCAGGTGATCTTCCAGCCTTTCACCCGCAGAGGCAAAAAGGGCGTCAAAGACGTGGCGCAGCGTTAGAACCGTCGGGCCCGCATCAACGGGCCCTGCATCCGAGGGCACAGCGCGCATCTTGCCGCCGGGGGTACCCTGGGTCTCAACCAAGGTCACAGACAGGCCGGCGGCAGCCAGACGAATGGCCGCACTCAGCCCACCCATGCCCGCGCCCACCACCACCACCTTTTTTGCCGTGCTGTTTGCCATAGGGGATTGTTGACTCGCGAAAGGAAAGTGTCCAGTATGATTTACACATAAAGTGTCCAGTTTAAATGACACCATCACAGGGAGGGGCTTGGCATGTCCATTACAAACCGACTTGACGGCGCCACAGCGCGGGTTTTGGCCCGCGCCATGGGGGGCGATGCGCCTGCACAACTGGCAAAGGCCTTGCACTATGCCGTCACCCCTGGTGGC
>CANIKY010000024.1 GCA_947468085.1 Paracoccaceae bacterium
CCCATGCTTGACAATCGCCTCAAACTCCCGCCCGAAATCGCCCGCCGCCGGACCTTTGCGATCATCTCGCACCCCGACGCTGGCAAGACCACGCTGACCGAAAAGTTCCTGCTGTTCGGCGGTGCGATCCAAATGGCCGGCCAAGTCCGCGCCAAGGGCGAAGCGCGGCGCACGCGGTCAGATTTTATGAAGCTGGAACAAGAACGCGGCATTTCCGTCTCTGCCTCGGCCATGTCTTACGATTACCGCCAGTGGCGCTTTAACTTGGTCGATACCCCCGGCCACAGTGATTTTTCCGAAGACACCTACCGCACGCTCACCGCCGTTGATGCCGCGATCATGGTGATTGACGGCGCCAAAGGCGTGGAATCCCAAACCCAAAAGCTGTTCGAAGTGTGCCGCCTGCGCGATCTGCCCATCTTGACCTTTTGCAACAAGATGGACCGCGAATCGCGCGATGTGTTCGAGATCATCGACGAAATCCAAGAGAACTTGGCGATAGACGTCACCCCCGCCAGCTGGCCCATCGGGGTTGGACGCGACTTTATCGGCGCTTACGACCTCTTGCACGACCGGCTTGAAATCATGGACCGTGCGGACCGCAACAAGGTGGCAGAATCGCTCCAAATCGCAGGGATGGACGACCCGCGCTTGGCCGAACACGTGCCCGCTGACCTGCTCAAGAAGTTCCGCGAAGAAATTGAAATGGCGCGCGAACTTCTGCCCGCCTTTGACCGCGCCTCTTTCTTGAATGGCTCGATGACGCCGATCTGGTTTGGCTCGGCGATCAATTCGTTCGGCGTAAAAGAATTGATGGACGGTATGGGCGAATATGGCCCCGAACCGCAGCCGCAAAAGGCCTCGGAACGCCAGATTGATGCCTCTGAGCCCACCGTCACGGGCTTTGTCTTTAAAGTGCAAGCCAATATGGACCCAAAGCACCGCGACCGCGTGGCCTTTGTGCGCTTGGCCTCGGGCCATTTTGAACGCGGCATGAAACTGCTGCATGTGCGCAGCAAAAAGCCGATGGCAATCGCCAACCCCGTGATGTTTCTGGCTGCCGACCGCGCGTTGACCGAAGAGGCTTGGGCCGGCGACATCATCGGCATTCCCAACCACGGCCAGTTGCGCATCGGCGATGCCCTGACCGAAGGGGAATCGCTGCGCTTCACCGGCATCCCTTCCTTTGCGCCCGAACTGCTGTCTGGCGTGCGTGCGCTCGATCCGATGAAAGCCAAGCATCTGGAAAAAGCCCTGATGCAATTCGCCGAGGAGGGGGCTGCCAAAGTCTTCAAACCCATGATCGGCTCGGGCTACATCGTGGGCGTGGTGGGCCAATTGCAATTTGAAGTTCTGGCCAGCCGTATCGAGGAAGAATATTCCCTCCCCGTGCGCTTTGAACCCAGCCAATTCACTTCCGCCCGCTGGGTATCTGGCCCCAAGGCCGAGATGGAGAAGTTCACCAACGTCAACAAAGGCCACATCGCCACCGACAGCGACGGCGCTACCGTCTTCCTAACCCGCCTGAAATGGGACATCGACCGGATCGAACGCGACTATCCCGACCTGAAGCTGACCGCGACCAAGGAAATGATGGTTTAACCCATCCTTTCGTTTCGGCCCAATCACCTTGACCCATCACGGCATTTGCGCTATCCGCGAGGCGTCAGGCGATGGTGCCGTGACCTTTGGGGCGCCAAGATGTTGCGTCCCTTTACCCAAGGCGGGCCGATCCCGCCCTTTCAGGACGCTGATGACAAAATTCTCTGATCTTGAACTGGACCCACGCGTGCTGCAAGCCGTGGTCGAATCTGGTTACGAAACCCCCACGCCCATTCAAGCCCAAGCCATTCCGCCCGCCCTGCGCGGGCAAGACGTGTTGGGCATCGCCCAAACTGGCACCGGCAAAACGGCGGGATTTACCCTGCCGATGATCACCCTTCTGGGCCAAGGCCGCGCGCGTGCGCGCATGCCGCGCAGCCTTGTACTGGCCCCTACCCGCGAACTGGCCGCCCAAGTGGCGGAAAGCTTTGATAAATACGCCAAGTACACCAAGCTGACCAAGGCGCTGCTGATTGGTGGCGTGTCGTTTGGCGACCAAGACAAGCTGATCGACCGCGGTGTTGATGTGCTGATCGCCACCCCCGGCCGCCTGCTAGACCATTTCGAGCGCGGCAAATTGCTGCTGACCGGCGTGCAGATCATGGTTGTCGACGAGGCCGACCGGATGCTGGACATGGGCTTTATCCCCGACATCGAACGCATCTTCCAGATGACGCCGAAAACCCGCCAAACCCTGTTCTTCTCGGCCACCATGGCACCCGAGATCGAGCGGATCACCAACACCTTCCTCAACAACCCCGCCAAGGTGGAAGTGGCGCGCCAAGCCACCACAAACACCTCGATCGAGCAAAAGCTGTTTGCTTTTACCCCCACGCGCAAAGACCGCAGCTTTACAGAAAAGCGCGCCGTCCTGCGCGCCCTGATCACGGCCGAGGGCGAAAGCCTGACCAATGCCATCGTGTTTTGCAACCGCAAGATGGATGTGGATGTTGTGGCCAAGTCGCTGAAGTCGCACGGCTTTCATGCCGCCCCCATTCACGGCGATCTAGATCAATCCGTGCGCACCAAAACGCTGGATGAATTTCGCGACGGATCGTTGCGCTTGCTGATAGCGTCTGACGTGGCCGCGCGCGGCTTGGACATTCCCGCCGTCAGCCATGTCTTCAACTTTGATGTGCCCACGCACCCCGAAGATTACGTGCACCGCATCGGCCGTACCGGCCGAGCTGGACGTTTGGGCAAAGCCTTTACCATCTCGGTACCCTCTGATGAAAAGTACTTGGCGGCCATCGAAAGCTTGGTCAAACAACCCATACCGCGCGGCGAACTTCCGGCAGGTGCGCTGGAAGGGGCGTCGGAAAACTCCGACCGGCCGCGCAGCTCGCGCACGCCCGCGTCGTCCTCCTCCAGCCGTGGCAACGGGCGCGGCCCGCGTGGCCGCGACGCAGCGCCACGGACAGAATCGATGCCCCATGATGCGATCCCAGTGATCGACCAGTTCGAAACCGACGAACCCGTCGCCGCAGCAGAGCCCATTGTTTCCCTAGCCGACCGGGCAGAACGCGCCCCGTCACATCGCGCAGAGCGTGGCCCCCAAGAACGTGGTCCCCAAGAACGCGGTGGCCGTGATCGGCGTGACGACCGCCGCCGTGGCGATGGCAATCGCGCGACAGAAGAGCGGAGTGAACAACCCTCCTCTGGCCGAAACGAGCGCTTTGAAAACCGCACAGAACAGCGCCCGGATCAGCGCAGCGAAGCGCGCGCCGAACAACCCCGCAGCGAACAACCCCGCAGCGAGCAGCGCAACTACCGCTCCTCCTACCCCGGGCAATACGACCGCATCGTTGGCATGGGCGACCATGTGCCAGATTTCATCCTGCGCTCTTTCCGCCTGCGCGAGGTGACGCCCGACGACGACGAAACCGAAGCAACATCCGCCGCCTAAATAAAAACGCCTCGCCCAGAAACTGGACGAGGCGTTTTTCTGTCATCTTGCCCTTGGTCGAAATACTCTCGGGGGGTATGGGCGGGGGACAGAAGGCCCCCAAGCCGGGGCCGCCGCGCGCCCTGCCCTGCCGCTATTCCGCCGATAGACGGCTGATCACCACGGTGACTTCCGGCTTCTTGCCGATTTCTTCCATCGCCACCTGCCGAACAGCGCGCTTCAGCGCCTCTTCCAGCTTGTCATCATCCGCCATCAATTTGCGGCCAGCGGCTGCGATAAAGGCGGCCAAGTCCGCTTCCAACACCTCGGCCAGATCGCGCCCGCCGTGACCCTTGGTGGGCAATCCCATCGTATCCACCCAAGGTTCGCCCAATGCATCGCCGTCTTCGTCGACAATCAGCGTGACGGTGACATGCCCGTTCAGCGCCAAACGGATCCGGTCACGTACAACGCCGTCCATGGCACCGATCAGCACGTTGCCGTCCAGATAAATTCGGCCCGCCTCGATCCGCTCAACAACTTTGGGCGTTTCACCCGTCAGATCAATCATCATTCCGTTGGTGGCCACCAAAGCAGCAATCCCAGCATCCTTTGCCACGTTGACATGTTCACGCAGATGGCGGTGTTCGCCGTGCATCGGCAGGACCATATCGGGCAACAGCAACCGGTGCACATGTTCCAGATCAGGCCGGTTGGCATGGCCCGAGACGTGGTATTTGCCATTGGTATCATCGACAATGACAACACCTTTTTCTGACAGCGCATTGACCACTTTGAGCACTTCACGCTCGTTGCCCGGAATGGTCTTTGAGGAGAAAAGGAACGTATCCCCCTCGCGCATCTCTAGCCCCAGATACTTGCCCCGCGCCAATTGGGCCGAGGCGGCACGGCGTTCGCCTTGGCTGCCCGTGACAATCAGCATCAGGTTCTTGCGCGGCACCTCTTGCGCGTCTTCCGGCCCGATGTGGCGCGGAAAGCCCTGCAAAACGCCCGATTCTTCGCCCGCAGACACCATCTTCTTCATAGCCCGCCCCAGCAGGCAAATCGTGCGGCCCGCAGCCCTGCCTGCCTCGGCCAAAGTCTTCAACCGCGCCACGTTTGACGCAAAGGTGGTGGCCACCACCATGCCGCTGGACCTTGCGATCAATTCCGACAAAGGCACACCCAGCGTCGATTCCGACCGACCCGGCAGCGGAGAGAAGACGTTGGTGCTGTCGCACATCAAGGCCTTGATCGGGCGCTCGGCGGCGATGGCTTCAAAGACGGCATCATCCCACGCCTCGCCGACGATTGGATTGCGGTCAAGTTTGAAGTCGCCCGAATGCACGATCCGGCCCGCCGGTGTATCAATCACCAAGGCAGCACTTTCGGGGATCGAATGGCTGACGGGAACAAATTGCACCTCAAACGGGCCTGCCGTAATCACCTCTGGGCGGGGTTTGACGATGCGGATGGCATCCCGCGCCAGCCCCGCTTCTTCCATCTTCATGCGACCCAAGGTTGCAGTGAAGGCGCGGGCATAGACGGGTTTTTTCAACTGTGACCACAGATGCGGCAGGCCACCAAGATGGTCTTCGTGACCATGGGTGATGAAAATCGCCTCTAGCCTGTCGACGCGCGCGGTCAGCCAGGAAATATCCGCCATGATCAGATCAACCCCCGGCGAGCCATCCATATCAGGAAAAGCCACGCCCAGATCGACCAGAATAAGCCGCTCTTTGCCCGGCAATCCATAGCCATAGACATAGGCATTCATGCCAATTTCCCCGGCACCGCCAAGAGGAAGGTAGATCAGTCGTTCACCGGTTTTAGACGGGGCCATCGGCACTCTCTATGTTGTTCTCACGCGCTTAAGCGGCGCTGTGGTCTTTGTTAAGGGCATGGATCAAGACCAGACCATGCATGGTCAAATCATCCTCAATCACATCAAACGTATCGGTTCCTTGGGCAAAGAGGGCCGCAAGCCCCCCCGTTGCAATAACTTTCATCGGGCCAGGACGTTCCTTGCGCACTTCGCGCACAATACCTTCGACCAGCCCAATATAGCCCCAATACACGCCTGATTGCATACAGGCCACCGTATTCGTGCCAATCACGCGCGCAGGTTTAGCCACATCCACGTGAGGCAGTGCGGCGGCGGCCATATGCAACGCCTCAAGCGACAGATTGGCGCCCGGAGCAATCACACCGCCGATATAGGCGCCGTCAAAATCGACCACGTCAAAGGTGGTGGCCGTGCCAAAATCGACCACAATCAAATTGCCGCCATGCCGGTCAAACCCGGCTGCCGTGTTCACCAACCGGTCCGGCCCCACTGTGGTGCCCTGATCAACCCTTGGGGCCACGGGCAAGCGGCAATCGGGCTTGCCCACCACAATCGGGCGGCAATCAAAGTAGCGGTTGCATAAAACGCGCAGGTTAAAAACCACGCGCGGCACGGTCGAGGAAATGATCGCCTGTGTAATCGACACCTCGGCCTTTGTCAGCGCGATGAGAGACGACAGCCAGACGAAATACTCATCCGCTGTGCGTTTGTGATCGGTGGAAATCCGCCATGTGACGCGGAACTTAGCCCCATCCCAGACGGAAAAGACGGTGTTGGTGTTGCCGCAGTCGATGGCCAAAAGCATGGGATCACCTGATGAAACGAACCTGCGAGGGGTTTGACACTCCTCGCATTCCTCGTGGAGTATTTAGACCAAGATGACGGGAAAGCTACCTCAAAAGAACACCTCAGCGGCGGGGATGGCGAGGGTTTCATGGTGAGTGCGCAAGATAAGGGCCCCCGTGGCATCAATGGTTTCAAAGATGCCGTGGTGGGTGGCTGTGCCGGTGCGGGCGCGGATGGGTTGGCCAAGGCGCGCAGCGTGCGTCAGCCAAGCCTTGCGGAGGGGGGCGAAGCCTTGGGTGGTTAGGGTTTCTTCCCAACCCGCATAGGCTTGGGCCAGATGCGTCAAGAACGTTTCCGGTTCCACCCGCAGGCCGGTTTCGCCCAAAAGCGAAACGGGTTTGAGTGCGCCTTCCTCGACAGAACTGGCATCGGGGGCGGCAATAAGATTGACGCCCGTGCCGATAGCCAGATGCGCCACCCCTTGCCCGCGGGCGGTGCTTTCCAGCAAAATTCCCGCCAGTTTTCCGCCGTTCAACAAAACATCATTGGGCCATTTCAGGCTGAAAGCCTGCGGCAGAGAGCTAACCGCCACCAAAGCCTCACGCAAGGCAAGCGCTGCGGCAAAAGAGCGTAGCGCAACTTGGGCCGCAGGTTCACAGGGGTGCACCAGCAAGGTGGCGTGAAAATTCCCGCGCGGGCTGACCCAAGGCCGCGCCCGCCGACCTTTGCCCGCTGTCTGTTCATGCGCCAAAATCCACACAGGCCCCGGCGTTACCGGGGCCAAGCGCAAGGCATGGGCGTTGGTGCTGTCAAGGCTGTCGCAGATATGGCGCGCCACGTCTGCGGGCCATACTGGCGGCTTAGCCCGCAAGAGAGGCGGCGGCAGCTATCGCCGCAGGTTCCAACCCAAAGAAGTTCACCACCGCTGCCAGCATGATCCCAGCCACGCCCATCAGGGCCAGCCATTGCACGGGGGCCATCTTGCTTTCAGCCCCGGCCTGCTCAGCCCCAAAGTACATGAAATAGACGATCCGCAGGTAATAAAACGCCCCGATGACCGAGGCTATTACCCCCGCTATCGCAAGCCACCCCATCCCCGCATCCACCGCCGCCTTCAGCACATAGAACTTCCCAAAAAAGCCCAGCATCGGCGGAACGCCCGCCAAAGAGAACATCAAGACCAGCACCGCCAACGCTTTAAGCGGCTCTCGTTTGGAAAACTGGTTCAGCAGCGCGATGTCCGTGACAGGCTTTCCGTCCATCTCAAGCGATAGGATGAAGGCAAAGGTGCCCAAATTCATCGTCACATAAATCGCCATATAGACCAGCATCGCCTGTACGCCAAACGCTGTCCCCGAGGCCAGACCCATCAGCGCAAAGCCCATATGGGCAATGGACGAATAGGCCATCAGGCGCTTGATGTCCTTTTGCCCGATGGCGGCCAAGGCCCCCACAAACATCGACACCACCGACAGGGCGGCCAGAACTTGGGCCCATTGCGGGGTGATCCCGCCAAAGGCCCCATGCACCAGCCGCGCAATCAGCGCCATGGCGGCCACCTTGGGGGCCGTGGCGAAAAAGGCGGTGATGGGGGTTGGTGCACCTTCGTAAACGTCAGGAGTCCACATATGGAAAGGTGCGGCAGATATCTTGAAGGCCAAGCCTGCCAGCATGAACACCAGCCCAAACAGCATCCCTACGGGAACCCCGTGCTGCACTGTGGACAAAATGCCTGCAAAGCTGGTGGTGCCCGCATAGCCATAAACCAGCGAGGCGCCGTACAGCAGCAAGCCCGACGACAGCGCGCCAAGCACGAAATACTTCAAGCCAGCCTCGGTCGAGGTTTTGCTGTCGCGGTCCAGCGCTGCCACAACATACAGCGCCAACGATTGCAGCTCTAACCCCATATACAGCGACATCAGATCGCCCGCCGACACCATCGCCATCATGCCAATCGTGGCCAAGGCAATCAGCAGCGGATATTCAAACCGCGCCAAGCCGCGCTTGGCCATAAACCCCTCGCTGATCAACAAGACCAGCGCCCCAGACAGCAAGATCGCTACCTTGGCAAAGCGCGCAAAGGCATCATCGACATAAAGCCCGCCAAAAGCCGTCTGGCTGCCCGAACCTGCCATAGCCACCCAAAGCGCCACGGCCACCATGACAGCCGCGGTGGCCCAAGTCACCAATTGGGTCAGCCCGTCTTTGCCGGTATACACCGCCAAAAGCAGTGCGAGCATGGTATAGATCGCCAGAACCAGTTCCGGCAGGACGGTTGCGATATCTTGGCTCAACATCTTATGCGCCCTTTCAGTTCGAGGCTGGGGGGATGGCTGCCGCGTAATTGGCCACCATGGCTTGGACCGAGGGGTCGATGATGTCTGTCACCACCTTGGGGTAAACCCCCAAAAGCAGCGTCATGATGATCAAAGGCGCAAAGATCGCGCGTTCGCGGCGGGTCATGTCGGTGATGGTTTTCAGACCCTCTTTGACCAAAGCACCAAAAACCACGCGGCGATACAGCCACAAGCCGTAAGCGGCCGATAAGATCACACCCGATGTGGCCACAGCGGCCACCCAAGTGTTGACTTGAAAAACCCCCATCAGCGTTAGGAATTCTCCCACAAAGCCCGAGGTGCCCGGCAGACCCACATTCGCCATGGTAAAGAACATGAACACCAGCGCATAGGCGGGCATCCGGTTTACGAGCCCACCGTAAGCATCAATCTCACGCGTGTGCATCCGATCGTAAATCACCCCCACGCACAAAAACATCGCGCCCGAGATGAACCCGTGGCTGAGCATCTGAAAGATCGCGCCGTCCACCCCTTGGGCGTTCATCGCAAAAATCCCCAAGGTAACATAGCCCATATGCGCCACCGACGAATAGGCCACCAGCTTTTTCATGTCGGTCTGCACCAAAGCCACCAGCGAGGTGTAAACGATGGCAATGGCCGACATCCAAAACACCACCGGCGTCCACAAATGCGCCGCCACCGGAAACATCGGCATGGAAAACCGCAAGAACCCGTAGCCGCCCATTTTCAGCAAAATCGCCGCCAGCACGACAGAGCCGGCCGTGGGGGCCTGCACATGGGCATCAGGCAACCATGTATGCACCGGCCACATCGGCATTTTCACCGCAAAGCTGGCAAAAAAGGCCAAGAAGAGCAGGGTTTGCAAACCGCCCGTGATCGTCATGCCCAAAGCTACGATTGGTTCATGGCTGAATTGGTAGGTCATCAAGGTGGGAATATCAGTCGTTCCCGCCGCATGGTACATCGCCACCATGGCCACCAGCATTAGGACGGACCCCAAGAAGGTGTACAAGAAGAACTTGAACGCGGCATAAATCCGGTTCGCCCCGCCCCAGATCCCGATGATCAAGAACATGGGGATCAGGCCAGCTTCAAAGAACAGATAGAACAGCACCAGATCAAGGGCGGTGAACACGCCCAGCATCAGCGTTTCCAGCAGCAGAAAGGCGATCATATAGTCTTTGACGCGGGTTTGCACATTCCAGCAGGATGCAACCGTGATGGGCATCAAGAAGGTGGTCAGCATCACAAACAGGATCGAAATCCCATCAACACCCATTTTGTAATGCAGGCCCATGATCCACGGGCGATCCTCGACAAACTGAAAGCCGGTGTTGGCAGGATCAAAGCCTTTCAGCAGCACCAGTGACAGCGCAAAGCTGACAACTGTTGCAAACAGCGCCAGCCACTTGGCATTGCGCTGTGCGGCAAGGTCATTGCCGCGCAGAAACAGCGCCAGAATGCCAGCCGCAATGGCGGGCACAAAGGTGATAAGCGAGATCAAGGTGTTCATCAGTGCGTCCCCCCGGCGATAGACATCCAAGTGATCAGCACGACGATCCCTAGAACCATGGCGAAGGCATAGGTGAAGATATAGCCCGATTGGGCACGACCAGCGAGGCGGGTGAAGAAGGGCACAATCCCCATGGCAACCCCGTTCAACGTGCCATCAATGATGTCTCCATCGCCGCGCTTCCACAGCAGATTGCCAAGCGCCTTGGCCGAGCGCACGAAAATCACATCGTAAAGCTCGTCAAAGTACCATTTGTTCAGCAAGAAACGGTAAAGCGGCGCTTGCTGCTGGGCCAGTTGACCCGGAAGCTTTGGATTGCGGATGTAAAACAGGTAGGCCACGGCAAGGCCAAGAAGCATCGCCACAAAGGGGGCCAAGCTTACCCAAACCGGGCTTTCATGGGCCAATTCGATGACATGGTTGTCAGGCCCCATGAAAATGGCGCCCATCTCATGCCCGCCTTCATGGGGCAAGCTGAAGAAATGCGCCATCGTTTCATGGTTGCCAAAGAAATCGTTGAACCAGATCATCCCCGCAAAGACAGCCCCAACAGCCAGCACCGCCAAGGGAATGGTCATGGTCAAGGGGCTTTCGTGGGCGTGGTCATGGGCATGTGCGTCGCCCTTCTGCGGCCCGTAGAAGGTCATAAAAATCAAGCGCCACGAATAGAACGAGGTGAAGCACGCCGCCACAACCAGCAAGGTAAAGGCATACATCGACCCGCCCGCAAAAGCGCTTTCGATGATGGCATCTTTCGACAGGAACCCCGCAAAGCCAATCGGCGTGCCGAACCATTCGCCCGAGAAGGGAATGCCAACTCCCGTGATCGCCAATGTACCGATCACCATCATGGCAAAGGTAAAGGGGATCTTTTTGCGCAAACCGCCGTAGTTGCGCATGTCTTGTTCGTGATGCATCGCGGTGATGACCGATCCGGCACCCAAGAACAGCATGGCCTTAAAGAAGGCATGGGTGAACAGATGAAACATCGCCGCCCCGTACACGCCCGATCCTGCGGCCACGAACATATAGCCCAGTTGCGAGCAGGTCGAATAGGCGATGACACGCTTTATATCGTTTTGCACCAAGCCCACGGTGGCCGCAAAAAAGGCCGTGGAGGCCCCGATCACGACGATAAAGGCCTTGGCCTCTGGCGCATATTCAAACAGTGGCGACATGCGGCAGACCAAAAACACCCCCGCCGTGACCATGGTGGCGGCGTGGATCAGGGCTGACACGGGCGTTGGCCCCTCCATCGCGTCAGGCAGCCATGTGTGCAAGAACAGTTGCGCCGATTTGCCACAAGCGCCGATGAACAACAGCACGCCGATCAGGTTGGCGGCATTCCAATCCGCCCACAGGAAATGCAAACTGGTGGTGCCCAAGGTGGGGGTTGCTGCAAAAACGTCGTCGAACTTGATGGAATCGGTCAGGTAGTACAGGCTGAAAATTCCCAAGGCAAAGCCAAAGTCGCCGACCCGGTTGACCACAAAGGCCTTGATCGCCGCCGCATTGGCCGTGGGCTTGCGGTAGTAAAAGCCGATCAGCAGGTAAGAGGCAACGCCCACCCCCTCCCACCCAAAGAACATCTGCACCAGATTGTCTGAGGTGATCAGGGCAAGCATGGCAAAGGTGAAGAACGACAGGTAGGCAAAGAACCTTGCGCGGTAAGGCTCGTCATGGCCCCAGTTTTCGTCATGCGCCATGTAACCAAAGCTGTACAGATGCACCAAGGCCGACACGGTGTTGACCACAACCAGCATAATCGCCGTCAACCGATCCAGCCTTATGCCCCAATCGGTCGACAAAGACCCGCTTTCGATCCAGCGCAGCAGACTGATGTGCTGGGTGACGCCGTCAAAGGTTAAAAACACATACCAAGACAGGCCCGCCGCCAAAAACAGCAAGGCGGTGGCGATGACTTGCCCCGTCCTTTCGCCGATCAAACGCCAGAAGAACCCGCAAATCAGCGCACCCACCAAGGGGGCAAGAAGGATGATCGTTACCATATCCTTAGCCCTTCATCACATTGGCATCTTCAACATCAATCGACCCACGATTGCGGAAGAACACGACCAGAATGGCAAGGCCAATCGCCGCCTCTGCCGCAGCCACGGTCAGGATCAAAAGGCTAAAAACTTGCCCCACCAGATCCCCCGACGCCGAGGAAAACGCCACGAAGTTGATGTTCACCGCCAAAAGCATCAATTCAATCGACATCAAGATGACGATGACATTCTTGCGGTTCAAGAAGATGCCGAAGATGCCGATGACGAACAAAGCCGCCGCCACGACAAGGTAATGTTGCAGTCCGATCATCAAAGTTCCTCCGGGTCTTGGCCCGTTGTCCTTAGGTAGGATGGGCGCAGCCCACCTTCTTTACGTTCGAAACGGGGGCCTAGGCCCCGACTTCGCGGTTACAGCCCCTGCCCCGGCTTGACATCAACCATCTCAAGCGCCTTGGCCGGATCGCGCCACATCTGATGCAGCACGTTCTGCCGCTTGATATCGCGGCGGTGGCGCAGGGTCAGAACAATCGCGCCGATCATAGCCACCAGCAAGATCAGGCCCGACAGTTGGAAGAGGTAGAGGTATTTATCATAGAGCAGCAGGCCCAAGGCGCGCGTGTTATCAATCTGGGTGGCATCGGGCGTGGGCGCTTGGTGCAAGCCCATCGCACCGTCAGCCGTCACCCAAGCGCCAAGGCCAAAGGCCAGTTGGATCAGCAAGATCACTGCCACCAAAAGCCCGATGGGCATATATTTCGCCATCTCGCTTTTCAGCGCGGCAAAGTCCACATCCAGCATCATGACAACAAACAAGAACAACACCGCCACAGCACCGACATAGACGATGATCAGCAGCATCGCGACAAATTCCGCCCCCAGCAGCACAAACAGCCCCGCCGCCGACAGAAAGGTCAAGATCAGCCACAACACCGAATGCACCGGATTGCGCGACAAGGTCACCATCAGGGCGGCGGCCACCGTGACGGTGGAAAAGGCGTAAAAGGCCAGGTCTGCCACGGTCATGCAGGGGTCTCCTCGGTTTCGGTAAAGACGGCTTGGGCTATTTCCAGCGCCTTTTGGGTGGCAGGCAAGCCGCCGAACATCGACATTTGCCAGATCACTTCGGCAATCTCACGCGGGGTTGCGCCAGCCGCCAAGGCATTGCGCACCGTGGAGCGCAGCTGCGGTTCGCCAAGCGGGCCCAGCACGGTTTGGGCAGCGATCGTCACCAAAAAGCGGGTGCGCGCATCAAGCCCTTGGGGATTGAAGGTCTTGCCAAAGAACATCTCTAGCATTTCCTTGGGCATCGCCGGAAACATCGCCTCGAACGCCGCCGGATCAATCGTGCCAAAGGCAGATGGCGTGAAGGCGCGGGCCATGGTTTGGCCCTGCTCCATCATCGATTGGAAAAGTTTAGCGAAATCTTGGGTCATCAGCGATACGGCGCATCTAATTCAAGGTTGCGGGCGATTTCGGCTTCCCAGCGGTCGCCGTTATCCAGCAACTTGGCCTTGTCGTAGAACAGTTCTTCGCGCGTTTCCGAGGCGAATTCGAAATTCGGCCCTTCGACGATGGCATCCACGGGGCAAGCCTCTTGGCAAAAGCCGCAGTAGATGCATTTGGTCATGTCGATGTCATAGCGGGTGGTGCGGCGGCTGCCGTCTTCGCGCGGTTCGGCATCAATCGTGATGGCTTGGGCAGGGCACACAGCCTCGCACAGTTTACAGGCAATGCAGCGCTCTTCGCCCGAAGGATAACGCCGCAGCGCGTGTTCGCCGCGAAAACGCGGGCTAAGCGGGCCTTTTTCGTGCGGATAGTTCAGCGTGGCCTTGGGGGCGAAGAAATACTTCATCCCCAAGCCAAAGCCTTTGATGAAATCCATCAGGAAGAAGTATTTGGTCGCACGGGTCCAATCGACATTGGCCATAGATCAGCCCCCCATCGCGTAGCGGGCCCAGAAATGGCCGAGGATTTCAAACTTGGCCAAAAAGGCCACCAGCACAACCCAGCCCAAGGACATGGGCAAGAACACCTTCCAACCAATCCGCATCAGCTGGTCATAGCGATAGCGCGGCACAATCGCCTTAACCATCGCGAACATAAAGAACCACACCGACATCTTGGCAACCATCCACAACACCCCGTCAGGAATGCCCGGCACAGGCGACAGCCAACCGCCAAAAAACAACAGCGTGATCAGCGCGCACATCAAGAAGATGGCGATGTATTCACCCGCCATGAACAGAAGGTAGGGGGTCGAGGAATATTCCACCATGAACCCTGCGACGAGTTCAGATTCCGCTTCTGGCAAATCAAACGGCGGGCGGTTGGTTTCGGCCAAGGCCGAGATGAAGAACAACACCACCATCGGCAAATGCGGCAGCCAGTACCACCCCAAAAGGCCGTATCCAGTGTCTTGCGCCGCAACGATCGCGCCAAACGACAAAGAACCAGTCGACAAGATCACCCCGATGATGATCAACCCCAGCGAGACTTCATAAGATATCATCTGCGCGGCCGAACGCAGCGATCCAAGGAACGCGTATTTCGAATTCGACGCCCACCCGCCCATGATCACACCGTACACCTCTAGCGAGGAGGCGGCGAAAACGAACAGCACAGCCACGTTGATATCGGCCAAAATCCAGCCGGGGCTAAAGGGCAGCACGGCCCAAGCCAAGATCGCAAGTACGAAAGACATCAGCGGGGCCAAGAAAAATACAGGCCGGTCAACCCCTGCGGGGACCACGATTTCCTTGACGACATATTTCAGCGCATCCGCCACGGTTTGCAGTAAGCCAAAAGGCCCAACCACGTTCGGCCCGCGGCGCATTTGCACGGCGGCCCAGATCTTGCGGTCGCCGTAAACCAAAAACAGCAGGCTGATCATCACAAAGGCCGTGATCAGCAGGCTTTGGCCAATCAACAGCACCGCTGTGCCAAGACCTGTCGCAAAGAAACCCATCATTCCCGTCCTTTTCCTTCAGCCGGCCAAGGTCATGGGCAAAGCCCGTGCCATGATCGTCTTTACCCCGTCCACCACGACCAATTTGCAACGCAAACCAGTCTTTTTAGACTTGGCGCTGTAAACCGCATCTGCGGGCAAAGTTCCACCGCAAACCTGCATCATTCCGCCGCCATCTGCGGGGCCGCGCGGCCCGATTCCATCGCCGCCAATTCCCCCATCGTGGCCGAGGCCCGTGCGATGGGGTTGGTCAGATAGTAGGCCTTGTAAACCGTGCGGAATGTTGCCGCCCCCATGTCACGCAGGGCAATAGGTGCCCAACCATTGTCGGCCACCTGATCAACAGCGCCCAGATGCGGATGCTGGATCACAAGAGCCGCGCGCAGTTGGGTCAGGCTATCCCAAGGCAAGGTCTTGCCCAATTCGGCGGACAAAGCCCGCAGGATGGCCCAGTTTTCCTTAGCCTCACCCGGCGCAAAACCGGCGCGCATGGCCCGTTGCGGGCGGCCTTCGGTGTTCACGAACAGGCCGTTTTCTTCCGTGTAAGCAGCGGCAGGCAAGATCACATCAGCGCGGTTGGCCCCACGGTCGCCGTGGCTGCCTTGGTAGATCACGAAAGGACCGGATGCGATGTCAACCTCATCCGCGCCAAGGTTATAGATCACCTCTGCGCCCTCCACCGCGGCGAGCAACCCGCCTTCGGTGGCAGCGCCCACGTCCATCGCGCCGACGCGCGATGCAGCGGTGTGCAGAACCAGCATCTTGCCGCCGATCTTTTCGGCCAAGGCCATGGCATGGGCCAAAACAGCCTCGCCGTCGGCTTCACTGATGGCCCCCTGCCCTACGATCACCAAGCCACCGGTTTGGGTGGCATTGGCCACAGCCGATGCCAAGGCCGCGCGGTCGGTGCCTGCATGGATATACTCGTAGGTCAGATCCACCGCAGGCCCGATCAGCGAAATCTTGGCGTTCTTGGTCCAAGCCTTGCGCAGACGGGCGTTCAGCACCGGCGATTCAAGGCGCGGGTTGGTGCCGATCAGCCAGATCGTGCGGGCGTCGTCGATATCGGCAATCGCGGCATTGCCCACATAGGCCGAACGGTTGCCCATCGGCAGCCGCGCCCCATCGGTGCGGCATTCAACCTGCCCGCCAAGCGCATCCACCAAGGCTTTCAACGAAAACGCCGCTTCCACAGGGGCCAGATCACCCACAAGGCCCAGCACCTTCTTGCCCGCCATGGCAGCAGCCACTTTCACCAGCGCCTCACCCCAGCCCGCTTTGCGCAGCTTGCCACCTTCGCGAATATAGGGCGTGTCCAGCCGCTGGCGGCGCAGACCGTCCCAGATGAAACGGGTTTTGTCAGAGATCCACTCTTCGTTCACGCCGTCATGGTTGCGCGGCAAAATGCGCATCACTTCGCGGCCCTTGGTGTCGATGCGGATGTTGGACCCCAAGGCGTCCATCACGTCGATCGATTCAGTCTTGGTCAATTCCCAAGGACGCGCCGTGAAGGCATAGGGCTTTGAGGTCAACGCGCCCACGGGACACAGGTCAATGATATTGCCCTGCAGGTTGGAATCCAGCGTCATGTTCAGATAAGACGTAATTTCAGCATCTTCGCCGCGCCCCGTTTGGCCCATCTGCGTGATGCCCGCCACTTCGGACGTAAAGCGCACACAGCGCGTGCACGAAATGCAGCGCGTCATCTTGGTTTCGACCAAGGGGCCAAGGTTGAGATCTTCCGAAGCGCGCTTGGGTTCGCGGTAGCGGCTGAAATCAACGCCGTAAGCCATGGCCTGATCTTGCAGGTCACATTCCCCGCCTTGGTCGCAAATCGGGCAATCCAGCGGATGGTTGATCAGCAAGAATTCCATCACGCCTTCACGGGCCTTTTTCACCATGGGCGAGTTGGTCTTCACCACTGCCGGTTCACCGTTCGGGCCACCGCGCAGGTCTTTGACCTGCATCGCGCAGGATGCCGCAGGCTTGGGCGGGCCCCCCACCACCTCGACCAAGCACATCCGGCAGTTGCCCGCGATGGTCAGACGTTCATGATAGCAAAAGCGCGGGATTTCAACGCCGGCCACTTCGGCGGCCTGAATGAGGGTCATCGCCGGATCAACCTCGACCTCTATGCCGTCGATGATCAGCTTTTTCAGGGTAGACATCTTAGAAGGTCCTTCCGATTTGGCCGCACATGTCACAAAGGCCAGCAGCCGCTTGCAAGGTCTGGCGCGGTTCATCTGCTGTTCGCGCCGCCTTGGCAACGGGCTTTTGGCGCCCGATTGCGTTGGGGGCAAAAAATTCTGCTGGAACAACCGGTTCTTGCACAACACGGCCGTGGGGCGAACAGCGGCTCATCGGCTTGACCGCAGCAATTGACCCACGGGCGTGTTCTTGGCAATCTCATCCTCGCCCACAGCGCAGTAGCTTTCTACATCATCCGGCTTGGCACCGGCTGCGGCCAGATAGGCAGCCGCTTCATCTTTCAAGCGCATCTTTTGCACCGGATCATTGCGAAAGGCATCATAATCGGCACCGGTGTAGCCTTGTGCTTCGGCATAGGCTTTCAGATCCCACAGACGGCCCACCACCACCAACATCCGCGCCGACAGGGTCGGGCAAGTGTTGCGCAACACATCACCAGCAAAACCCGCGCGCAGTTCAGCGTTGATATGAGCGTTCTGGGACATGGGAACAGGGCCTGCCAAAACAGCAGCGGCGAGCGTTACGCCTAGCAGCACCGAACTGGCAGCCCAAAGGAATTTATCCAAACCAAAGCGCATCGTGTTACTCAGCCGCAATGGCGCTGACGCGGCCGGTTTTTTTGTATTTGATCCGGTCCTCGATCTCATTTCTGAAAGCGCGCACCAATCCTTGGATCGGCCAAGCCGCCGCATCGCCCAAGGCGCAGATCGTGTGGCCTTCGACCTGTTTGGTGACCGACAAAAGCATGTCGATCTCTTCCAGCTCGGCGTCGCCCTTCACGATGCGTTCCATCACGCGCATCATCCAGCCGGTACCTTCGCGGCAGGGCGTGCATTGGCCACAGGATTCGTGCTTGTAGAACTTCGACAGGCGCCAGATCGCCTTGATGACATCGGTCTGCTGATCCATCACGATCACCGCCGCCGTGCCAAGGCCAGAGCGTTGCTCGCGCAGCCAATCGAAATCCATGATGGCGTTGTCACATTGCGAAGCGGTCAGCATCGGCACCGAAGACCCGCCCGGAATAACGGCTTTGAGGTTAGACCACCCGCCGCGCACGCCGCCACAATGCTCTTCCAGCAGTTCGCGCAGGGTGATCGACATGGCCTCTTCGACCACGCAAGGATTGTTCACATGGCCCGATATGCCAAACAGCTTGGTGCCGGTGTTATTCGGGCGGCCAAAGCCTGCAAACCATTCCGCCCCGCGCCGCAGGATGGTGGGAACAACGGCGATGGATTCCACATTGTTCACCGTGGTCGGGCAGCCATAAAGGCCAGCACCCGCCGGAAACGGTGGCTTCATACGCGGCATACCCTTTTTGCCTTCAAGGCTTTCCAAAAGGGCGGTTTCTTCGCCGCAAATATAGGCCCCCGCGCCGTGGTGCAGGTACAGGTCAAAATCATAGCCTGACCCGCAGGCATTTTTGCCCAACAGGCCAGCGTCATAGCACTCGTCAATGGCGGCCTGCAGCGCCTCGCGCTCGCGGATATATTCGCCGCGAATGTAGATATAGCAAGTGTTGGCCGACATGGCGAAAGACGCAATCAGCGCGCCTTCGATCAGCGTGTGGGGATCATGGCGCATGATCTCACGGTCTTTGCAGGTACCCGGTTCGGATTCGTCGGCATTGATCACCAAGTAGCAAGGCCGCCCGTCAGACACCTTGGGCATAAACGACCATTTCAACCCCGTCGGAAACCCCGCCCCACCCCGCCCGCGCAGGCCCGAGGCTTTCACAATCTCGACGATCTTATCGCGGCCCAAGGCCAAAATGCCCGCCGTGCCATCCCAATGGCCGCGCTTGCGTGCGCCAGAAAGGGAGCGGTCATGCATCCCATAAAGATTGGTAAAGATGCGGTCTTGATCCTTGAGCATCTGCCCGTTCCTTCATTCCCGACCCTTAGGGCCCATTACGCCTGACGTTTGCGCCAAAGCCGGTAAGCTGCGATCATCGCCCAAAGAAAGGCGGCTCCGGCGGAGAGGTCTGCCAGAAAGACAAACCTTGGCGGCCAGTTCATCTGCCCGCCGAGATATTCCACGCCCAGCCATAACAATGCGGCAAGGACGATCACCACCGCGATCAACCGCGCTTGAAAACTGCCGTTGGGTTGGGTGGGTGCCATTCTTAGTGCCCGTGATGCCCGTGAGCGTGCGTGTCAGCGTGCGGCGGGTCTTCCCAGAACTGGGCCAGCACGACAGCGTAGACGACAAAAACCGCGCCCGCCAAAAGGGCCGCTGCCGCCAAAGACATACCCGTCAACCAAACGGCTACATAGGCTGCTACAGCCGCCGCCACCAAGGCCCAAAGCCAGTTCGACGCCCTTGCGCCTTCCGACGGTTCTGCGTGATGCGCGCTCATATCCGCCCCCTTACGCCGTTGCCCGGCCATTCAGCCACGGCGTCAAAATCGGCACTTCTGACCCATCAATCCGCTTGACCGTATCGCCCAGATCCACCGCCGCTTGCGCCGAGGCGTTGTATTGCTTTTTGCCGCTTTCGAGATCTTTCAGGCTGGTCAGGCCCGACAAAGGCTCTGCCGCGTAGCGGCCATTTTGCGGGCCGGGTACGGGCACTTCCCCGTTCGAGAACCGCAAAATCAGGTCGCGCAACTTGTCAGCCGTCAGATCCTCGTAATAATCCTTGCCGATCTGGGCCATGGGCGCATTGGCGCAGGCGCCCAGGCATTCCACCTCTTCCCACGAAAACTTGCCATCGGATGACAGCGAGTGTGCATGGGGCGAGATCATCTCTTTGGCCACCGCCACCAGCTCTTCCGCACCGCAGATCATGCAAGTGGTGGTGCCGCAAATCTGAATATGCGCCACAGACCCAACCGGTTGCAGTTGGAACATAAAGTAAAATGTCGCCACTTCCAAAGCGCGGATATAGGCCATGCCCAGCATATCGGCGACATGTTCAATCGCCGGACGGGTCAGCCAGCCTTCTTGCTCTTGCGCGCGCCACAACAGCGGAATGATGGCGCTGGCCTGACGCCCCTCTGGGTATTTGGAAATCTGCCCCTCGGCCCATTCCAAGTTCTTTTCCGTGAAGGCGAAAGAGGCAGGTTGGTCTTTGTGCAAGCGGCGCAGCATCAGCGGTCCACCTCTCCGAAAACGATGTCCATGGTGCCGATGATGGCGGAAACGTCGGCCAGTTGGTGGCCTTTGCACATGAAATCTAAGGCTTGCAGGTGCAAGAACCCCGGCGCGCGCAGTTTGGCGCGGTAGGGTTTGTTGGTGCCGTCGGCGACAAGATACACGCCGAATTCGCCCTTGGGGGCCTCAACAGCGGCGTAGACTTCGCCGGCGGGGACGTGGAAGCCTTCGGTGTACAGCTTGAAGTGGTGGATCAGGCTTTCCATCGAGGTTTTCATATCAGCACGCTTGGGCGGGGTCAGCTTGCCGCGCGCCAGAATGTCGGTTTGGGCTGCTGATTCGCGCAGTTTGGCGACGGCTTGGCGGATGATCGAGGTGGATTCCTCCATCTCGGCCATGCGCACCAGATAGCGGTCGTAGCAGTCGCCGTTCTTGCCGATGGCAACTTTGAAATCAAACTCGTCATAGCATTCATAGGGCTGGCTGCGGCGCAAATCCCACGCAAGGCCCGACCCCCGCGCCATGACGCCCGAAAAGCCCCAAGCCTGCACATCGGCTTCGGATATGATGCCGATATCGACATTGCGCTGCTTGAAGATGCGGTTTTCGGTCAGAAGTCCGTGCAGATCATCCAGCACGCGCTGGAAGCCATCGCACCAAGCGGCGATATCGTCCAGCAATTGCGGGGTCAGGTCTTGGTGCACCCCGCCCGGGCGGAAATAGGCGGCGTGCAGGCGCGCACCCGAGGCGCGTTCATAAAAGCCCATCAGCTTTTCACGCTCTTCAAAGCCCCACAGCGGCGGGGTCAAAGCGCCCACGTCCATCGCTTGGGTCGTGGTGTTCAGGATATGGTTCAGCACGCGGCCGATTTCGGAAAACAGCACGCGGATCAGGCTGGCACGGCGCGGCACCACCGTGCCGGTCAGCCGTTCGATGGCCAAGCACCAAGCGTGTTCTTGGTTCATCGGGGCCACATAATCCAGCCGGTCGAAATAGGGCAGGTTTTGCAGATAGGTACGGCTTTCCATCAGCTTTTCGGTGCCGCGGTGCAACAGGCCGATATGCGGGTCGCAGCGTTCGACAATCTCGCCGTCCAGCTCTAGCACCAGACGCAAAACGCCGTGGGCTGCGGGGTGTTGCGGGCCGAAGTTGATGTTGAAATTGCGGATGCGCTGCTCACCCGTTTCCAGATCAACCGAGCCGTCGTCGTAATGGTTCTGCCGGATATCGCCGTCCATGGTTTATGCCTTCTTTTCGTCGCCCGGAAGAATGTATTGCGCACCTTCCCACGGGCTCATGAAATCGAACTGACGGTATTCTTGCACCAGTTTGACCGGTTCATAGACCACACGCTTTTGCACCGCATCATAGCGCACTTCGGTGTAGCCCGTGGTGGGGAAATCTTTGCGCAAGGGATGGCCGCGAAAGCCATAGTCGGTCAGGATGCGGCGCAGGTCGGGGTGGCCACTGAACAAGATGCCGAACAGATCGTACACCTCACGCTCGAACCAGTTGGCGGCGGGATAGACGCTGATCAGCGACGGCACCATGTCTGTATCGGCGACATGGGCTTTCACCCGCACCCGCCCGTTGGTGTACATCGACAGCAGGTGGTAGACGACATCAAAGCGGTCAAGCCGTTCGGGATGATCCACTGCCGTGATATCCACAAGGCTGGTCATGCGGGTCGATGGATCATCCTTTAGATGGGCCATCAGGTCCACAATTCCATCCAAAGCCACCGTCACGGTCAACTCGCCAAAAGCCTCAACCGCGCTGATAACACCGGCGCGGGTGGACAGGGCAATGCCAAGATCGGTCAGGTTCAGTGCCATCATGCCCCCTTAACGCACCAAAGTGCCGGTGCGGCGGATTTTGCGTTGCAGTTGCAGAATGCCGTACAGCAGGGCTTCGGCTGTGGGGGGGCAACCGGGGATATAGATATCCACCGGCACGATCCGGTCACAGCCGCGCACGACCGAATAGGAATAGTGGTAATACCCACCGCCATTGGCGCAAGACCCCATAGAGATCACATAGCGCGGTTCTGGCATCTGGTCATAAACCTTGCGCAAGGCGGGGGCCATTTTGTTGGTCAAGGTGCCCGCAACGATCATCAGATCCGACTGGCGCGGCGAGGCGCGTGGTGCCGTCCCGAACCGTTCCAGATCATAGCGCGGCATCGACACATGGATCATCTCAACCGCGCAGCAGGCCAGACCAAAGGTCATCCAGTGCAGCGAGCCGTTGCGCGCCCAGTTGATGATATCTTCGGTCGAGGTCAGCAAAAAGCCCTTATCCTGCAACTCGGCATTCAGGGCTTGGGTCGCAACCTCGCGGTCAGCGCCTGCGGTATTGGCCCCAGTCGTCACGCCCATTCCAAGGCCCCCTTCTTCCATTCATAGGCAAAACCCACGGTCAAGACGCCCAAAAACACCATCATCGACCAGAAAGCCACCATGCTAATATCAGCGAATGCGACTGCCCATGGGAAAAGAAAGGCGACTTCCAGATCGAAGATGATGAACAAGATCGACACCAGATAAAACCGCACATCAAACTTCATCCGCGCATCGTCAAAAGCGTTGAAACCGCATTCATAAGCCGAAAGCTTTTCAGGATCAGGGTTGCGCACCGCAATCAGGGCGGCTGACAGAATCAACACCACCCCAAGGCCCAAGGCTACGGCCAACAGCACTAGAATGGGCAAGTAGTCACGCAGAAGACTGTCCACAAAGAGCTCCTTCAACCGATTTCACAAAGGCACCACAGGCGGCCCCATCCAAAGTTGCGCCTCGTTTACCCGCAGCCCTTAGCGGGGTCAACCAAGGGTGGGGGGAAATTGCGGGATTTCGCGGGCTTAAGCCAAAGCAAGCGAAACCCCTTGTTATGAGGCTTTCTATAAATCCACACAAAGACAGTTTTGTGGTAGTGTGAGAAAAACCATGCGCGCCTTGGGATTTTGCCTGCTTATGCGCGCCACCCCTGCCCTGTCCAAAGAGATCGGGCGCGTCGGGGTCGACTGGACGGGCAACGACATCGTGATCAAGGCAATCCGTGACCCCAAGGTGACGTGGGTGACCAGCCATATCGCTTATTTCGCACGCTCGGTGCTGGACCGTTTGTTGAATGCCAACTGGTTTGAGGATCCGTCGAATTCCTCCATCGCCTGCCGGCAGACGGGACCGCTGAGCTTAGGCGACATCGACACCTCGCCACTGGGCGAGGATGTGTTCATCTGGTCGACCTCGCCTATCTTCAAGTCGCTGAATGTGACGCGGATTTTTAACCAAAAGACTCAAGTGCTGATCTGTTTGATCTATACGAATGATCTAACCCAAGGCAGCGCCAAGATGTCGATCTCCACGGTGCCACGTTATGGGGCGACCAAGCCTTAGGACTTAACCCAGAAACTTGCCCGCAATCTTGCCCAAGTGATGCGCCAGTTTGACGGTTTCGGACGTGCCTGGGGGATGCTTTGTGTCCATCGGTGTGGACTCAATCGCCGTCTGGGCTTTTTCGCCCACTTTTTTCAGCGCGACTTGGACGCCTTTGTTGACGGTTTGGCCCATGACGCGGTGCAGCGTGGCTAAAATCAGTCGGTTCATCTTAATCCTCAAAAAGTTCGGATTGGTCAGACGGGGCGGTATCGTCTTCGTCTGGGGCTGCGGGCATTTCGGGCAAGGGCCGGCTGTCCAGCAGGCCTGCGGCGCGCAATTCTTTCAGGCCGGGCAGATCGCGGGCGGATTCTAGGCCAAAATGATCAAGAAACGTTTCCGTAACAACAAAGGTCACAGGCCGACCGGGCGTCATGCGGCGCCGGCCAAGGCGGATCCAGTTCAGTTCCAAAAGTTGATCCACCGTCCCACGGCTGACGGCCACACCCCTGATCTCTTCAATCTCGGCGCGGGTGACGGGTTGGTGATAGGCCACGATGGCCAAAGTTTCGATCGCCGCCCGCGACAGTTTGCGGGTTTCAACCGTTTCTTTGTGCATCAAATGGCCCAAATCGGGGGCTGTGCGCAAGGCAAAGGCGGGACCTATTTGCACCAACTGCACACCGCGCCCCTCATACCGGCGGGTCAGATGGGCCAAGGCTTCGGCCGGATCACAGCCTTGCGGCATCCGGCGTTGAAGGTCAAACAGCGTGACAGGTTCGCTCGAAGCAAAAAGCACCGCTTCCACCATCCGTTCTTGTTCGCCCATGGGCGGGGCAGCAAACAGGCTGAGTTCCGCAGGGTCCATCAGACCACTCCCTTGGCGCGCATCAAAAGCGGGGCGAAGATCTCGCTTTGCTTCAGTTCAACTTGACCGCGCTTGGCCAGTTCCAGAACGGCGGCAAAATGCGCCGCCGTGGCAGACCGTCGACGTGTCGGCGATGTGCCCCAGCCTTCGGGCAAATACGAGCTAAGGTCCGACCAACCCCCCATATAGCCCAACAATCCCCGCATCCGCCCTAACGCCTGCTCCATTGTGAAAACATTCTCACGGTCAAAGGCATAGGGGCGAAAGTCATCGCGGGTGCGGATACGGGCATAAGCGCGCATCAGATCAAGCAACGTGGCGTCATAGCGCAAGGCGCGGTGGATCGAGGCAGTCTCTGGTTGCCCACGGGCAAAGAAATTGCGCCCGCGCTGATCGCGCGCCATAAGCCGTGCTGCGACATCGCGCATGGCCGAGAGCCGTTCCAACTGAAACGCCAGATGGGCCGCCAGATCTTGCGCACTTGGCCCTTCCTCGCCCGGTTCTGGTGGCAGCAGCAGGCGGGATTTAAGATAAGCAAGCCACGCCGCCATCACCAGATAATCAGCTGCCAGTTCGATGCGTAAGGCTGCGACACTGTTCACGAATTTCAGGTATTGCTCGGCCAATTGCAGCACGGAAATACGCCGCAGATCAACCTTTTGCGTGCGCGATAGCGTCAAAAGCAAATCAAGCGGCCCTTCAAAACCTTCGACATCAATGATCAACGCCTCCTCCGCCAAGCGGTCGGCGGGAGAGGATGTTTGTGTCCAGTCGTCAGTTCGGGCCATGGGGCGCATCTCGCATTAGGCCCGCAAGGTCGGCTTCAAGCTTTGCAATGTCAACGGCTACGACTGGTTTGCGCCATGCAAGAGCGGCTTGGGCACGCAGGCGGGTTGGGTCGCGCATATTGCCCGCAGCACTTGCCACTTGCTGCATATCCGCCAGATCACCGTTGCATTGCAGGGCCAGATCGCAGCCTGCGGCCATGGCGGCGGCGGTGCGGGTGGCCAAGTTGCCCGACAGCGCCTGCATGTTCAAATCATCGGTCATCAACAAACCGCCGAACCCAATTTGGGAACGGATAACATCCACCATCACCCGTGACTGCGTGGCGGGCAGGTCATCATAAGCCGTAAAAACCAAATGGGCGGTCATTGCCATGGGCAGATCATTTAACGCCTTGAAGGTCGCAAAATCGGACGTTTCCAGCGCTTGGCGTGAAGCATCGACACTTGGCAACTCATGATGCGTGTCTACCAATGAACGGCCATGTCCAGGCATATGCTTAACCACAGGCAAACAACCGCCATCCAGCAGCCCCTGCGCAACAGCACGCGCCAAATCAGAAACCTGATCCGGATCAGACCCGTAACAGCGGTTCTTCAAGAAAGGATGCGTGGCATCAGTGATAAGGTCAGCCACGGGCGCGCAGTTGGCATCAATGCCGACAGCGCCCAATTCCCGCGCGATAATCTGATAGCGCAGGTAAAGAGCGCGCTCGGCGTGAGGGCCAGCGGCAATCACAAAATCCAAGGGCGGGGTCCACTCTCGCCAATGGGGGCTGCGCAGGCGTTGCACCCGACCGCCCTCTTGGTCCACAAGGATCGGCGCATCGCGCCCGACACAGGCGCGCAATTCGGCTGTCAAGCGGCGCAGTTGATCGGGGCTTTCGATATTGCGCGCAAAAAGGATAAACCCGAAAGGATCATAGGCGCGAAAAAACGCAGCCTCATCCCGCCCAAGTGTCAGGCCAGCGCAGCCAAAGATCGCTGCGCCGCGCCCGATTGTCATCTTTGCGCGACCGGCACACATTCTACGCCTTCAGCCTGCAAAGCCGCGCAAAAACTGTTGGCTTCTGCCTCATTGGCAAAACCCTCGACACGCAGGCGGTAAACCATGCGCCCGTTGGTTTCAACTTGTTGCACGACCATGGACTTGCCAGCCATCAAGCCATCAAAGTTTTGCACCAAGTCGCCAAACCGGGCGCGCGCGGTCTCAGGCGTCTCAAATGCACCAAATTGCGCAAGAATTGTGCCGGCCATAATGGCGCTGGGCGCTTTTTCCAGCACGGCCATGCCTTTGGTTGCGATGTCATCCGCCGGAACGGCTGTGCCGCCCAACTCAACCGGTCGCGGCATGGGGCGCAAGGTGGGGCTTGCGGCGGGGACAGCCGTTTCGCCCGAAGCTTCGGCCAAAGCCGCGGCCACGGCAGCATCGACACTGTCTTGGGTGAGCATCGGCTCTGGCACGGTGGCAGTCGCCTCGACGGCGGTGGCAGAAATTGCACCGGTGCCAAGCATAGGGATTTGACCATTGGCGGTTTGATCAAGCGTGCCGTCAACGGGTACAACCGGCACGTCATCGGGTTGCAGCGCGACTGCCAAGGGGGCAAGCGTTACTGTATCTGCCGACTTGGCCGACGTGCCCATGGCAGCCACGGCATTTACCGTCAACCCTTGGTTCAAGGCCTGCACGCCGCCCGGATCGGCAGGGGCAACACGCATAACCCCCGTGGCCGCGCGCATCACGGGCACGCCTGCCACATCGCGCACCGCCAGCGCATAGCCCCAATACGCCAACCCCAGCACAAGCGCTACAGAACTGACCGCCCCGCCAATGCTAACCCATCGTTGCGCGTCGACAAGCGACCCATTCCGGTTGCCATAGGCCCTAGAGTAAGCCGAGCCTTGCTCGTCAAAATTAAAAACTGCCATCTCGCCTCACATGTGAGGTGCGATACTTTGCCGCCCCCACTTTTTGTTGCTCGTCGCCGCGTTTAAGATTTTTTAGCGCATCTCTTCTGCCGGCTTGACACCCAGAATAGACAATCCTGCCGAAATAACAACGCCTGTGGCACGGGCGAGGGCAATTTTTGCGCAAGATGTTGCGTCTTTGCCCTCTTGGATGAACCTTAAGCTGGGGTCGTCATTGCCGCGGTTCCATAGCCCGTGGAATTCTGACGCGAGTTCATAAAGGAAAAACGCAATCCGGTGCGGTTCGTTGCCTTTGGCGGCAATTTCAACCTCACGCGGCCATTCGGCGATTTGCTGGGCCATATCAATTTCGGCAGGATGCGACAATTGAGTGAGATCAGCCTTGGCAAGGGCGGCATCCGACACATCCAACCCCGCCGCCTGCGCCTTGCGCAGCACCGAATTGATCCGCGCATTGGCATATTGCACATAAAACACCGGATTGTCTTTTGACTGTTCCAGCACCTTGGCAAAGTCAAAATCCAAAGCCACGTCGTTTTTACGCGTCAACATCATAAAGCGCGTGACATCCGCGCCCGCCTGTTCCACCACATCATGAAGGGTGACGAAAGTACCGGCCCGCTTTGACATTTTAAACGGCTCGCCGTTTTTATACAGCTTCACCAGTTGCACCAGCTTGATATCCAAAGGCACGCGGCCTCCCGAAAGGGCGGAAACCGCCGCTTTCATCCGCTTGACATAGCCGCCATGATCGGCGCCGAAAATGTCAATCAACTCGTCAAAACCGCGCTGCACCTTGTCGAAGTGATAGGCGATATCTGGGGCGAAATAGGTCCAAGACCCGTCCGATTTCATCACAGGCCGGTCGACGTCGTCGCCGTGCGCGGTAGAGCGAAACAGGGTTTGAATCCGCGCCTCGTAATCTTCGGGGACTTTGCCTTTGGGCGGTTCCAGCGTGCCTTCATAGATCAGCCCCTGATCGCGCAGCGTCTGGATCGCAGCCTCGATCTGGCCCGTACCGTACAGCGCTTTTTCCGAGGAATAGACATCCATCCGCACGCCCAACTGCGCCAGATCGTTGCGAATTTCTTGCATCATCATCGCAGAGGCATAGTCGCGCAGATCCGTCAGCCAGACCGATTCGGGCTGATTGAGCAGGCTGGTGCCGTATTTCTCTTTCAAGGCCGCACCCACGGGCACCAGATAATCGCCCGGATAAAGCCCCTCGCGAATTTCAGGTTCCAGCCCATTGGCCTCGCGGTAGCGTTCATAGGCAGACCGCGCCAGCACATCTACCTGCGCGCCGCCGTCGTTGATGTAATATTCCCGCGTAACGCTCCACCCAGCAAAAGCCAAAAGGTTGGACAGCGCATCCCCCACCACAGCCCCGCGCACATGGCCCACATGCATCGGCCCCGTGGGGTTGGCCGAGACAAACTCCACATTCACCTTGCGGCCCCCGCCCGCGTTTGAACGGCCATAATCCGCCCCATCTGTCAGGGCCGATTTCACCACGCTTTGCCAGACGAGATTAGACAGCCGCAGGTTCAAAAACCCCGGCCCTGCCACATCAGCCGCCATGATGCGCGCGTCTTTGGCCAAACGCACCGCCAGCGCATCGGCAATCGCGCGTGGCGCAAGGCCCGCAGGCTTGGCCAGCACCATCGCGGCATTGGTCGCCATATCGCCGTGGGCAGCATCACGGGGCGGCTCTACCGCGACATGGGCAAAGTCCAGCCCCGCCGGCAGGGCCCCTTCTGCCGTCATGGCGGTGAGTTCTGCCACCACAAGGGCGCGGATATCGGCGAAGAGATTCATCTGATCAAATCCTGTCTTGTCCCCTGCGGGATGCCAGACAGGAAGACGCAGGTCAAGGACAGGTGCTTTACCACAAAGGCCGCGGCCGCCCAAAGCATGGGCGACCGGGAGGATTTTAGCTTTTTGAAGATGGTTTTTGACGAATGTAATGCGCCTCGCGCGACCCAAAGAACATCGTGATCACCGCGCCCAAAAGCCACCATAAAGGCTGCGGAACAGAGGCTAAAACCTGCATTTGGGTTTCAAACCAAGCCGGATATAGGCCCGCCACCACAAAAACCCCCAAAGCGCCCAAAGCCATAAGCGGGCGTGGCAAGCGGTTTAGCGCGTCAATCAAACGGTCATAGCCCGCCTTTCCCGTGGGGGTTTGGGGCTGCACCTGCGGCAAAGGGCCAGCGGCCCCTGTCGCCAATTCTTGTGCCAAGGTTTCGGCTGTGCTGACGATTTTGTTAAAATCCATTGGATGTCCTTTCATCGCCAGGCCGCGACGCGGGCCTGATGTTGGGTTTGGGTGAAGTGCAAGGCAGGGGGCAAAAACGCCTCGGCACGCGTGATCCACCCGCCTTTGCCGCCATCGCGCCGCACCGCATACTTGCGGCTGGCGGGGCGGGCATCGGCGAGCTGGTAGTAAAATTCGCGCCGCGCGGCTCCGTACAAATCAACCAAAGCCTGCGCGTCACAGGCTTTCATGGCGGCCAAAGTGGCGCGGCCAAGAACGCCATCACACCGCACCTTGTGGCCTTGCGACACGAGCACCTTTTGCAGCAATTTAATGGCCATGGGCCCTGCGTTGACATACATATCAAACACAGGGGCCTGCAAAGGATCGGGCAATAGGCAAAGACCGGGGCGGTCAAAATAGCGGGTCAGAAAAATCTCAACCGCCTGCGCCGCACTTAGGACGCGCACATCCGCCACATCAACAACCCCGTCGGCATTCACATCCCGCGCCAAGGCCCGCAACGTGCCCAGCGTCACGCCGTGTTGCGTGTGCCCGCCCGGATCGGCAGGATCGTTCACATAGCCCCCCTCGCGGACCACGATGTCTTCGGCAATTTGGCGAACGTTTGGCATAGGGCCCCCGGATTTGATGACCGGGGCGAGGATGCCGCAAGAAAGTTAATTCCCCTAAAACCCAGCGTTCTTACGGGGCGGCGGCTTTGAAAACACCCTGTGCTTTCAAGGCGTCAATCACCTCTTTGGGCATATAGGTCTCGTCATGCTTGGCCAGTATTTCGCTGGCGACAAAGGTGCCATCGTCCATTTGCCCCATGGCAATCACGCCGGCCCCTTCGGCAAATAGATCCGGCAGAACGCCCTTGAAAGCGACAGGAATCGTGTCCTTGGTATCGGTGATTGCAAAGGTGATCACATCGCCCTGCCCGCGCACCAAAGACCCTACTTCCACCAAACCGCCAAGGCGAAACACCTCTCCGGCCTTGGGCGGCATCGTGGCCACTTGCGACGGCGCGCGAAAGAAATTGATCCCGTCTTTCATGGCATAGCCAATCAGCGCAGTCGAAAGGGCCAGCGCAACAAAGGCCGCCACAATGATCTGGATGCGCCGTGTCTTTTTCAACCCCTTCATGCCCGCCATGGTGCCCTCACGGAAAAATCGGGGCCAACATCAGCCCCATCGTCTCTGGCAGGCCCAGCATCAGATTGGCATTCTGCAAGGCTTGGCCCGATGAGCCCTTATTTAGGTTATCCAGCACCGTCACCACAACCGCTCGTCCCCCCAAACGATCGCCAATCACCCCGATGTGACAGAAATTCGACCCCGCCACATCCCGGGTCGAAGGCAAAGCGCCAAAGGGCAGCACTTGCAAGAACGGTTCAACCGCGTAGGCCGCAGCCAAAGTCTGGTGGACCACCGCCGGATCGCCCCTGACATAAACCGTAGCCAAAATGCCGCGGTTCATCGGCAGCAAATGCGGTGTGAATTGCACCTGCACCGCACGACCGGCAATCTTGGAAAACTCTTGGTCAAACTCGCCCAAATGCCGGTGCTTGCCACCCGCCGAATAGGGATGCGTGCCCCCCGACAACTCGGCATGCAGCAAATTCTCTTTCGGGCTGCGCCCCGCCCCCGAAACCCCCGCTTTCAGGTCAATCAAGATCGTGTCCAAATCAATCACCCCGGCGGCAATCAACGGACGCAGCGCGAATTGCCCTGTCGCCGCATTACAGCCCGTCCCAGCCACCAACCGCGCGGCGGCAATCTCACTGCGGTAGAACTCCGTAAGGCCATAAACCGCCTCGGCCTGCAACTCAGGCTGGGTATGGGGCTGACCGTACCACTGGGCATAGGCCGCCGCATCGCGCAGCCTGAAATCGGCTGACAGATCGACAATCTTCAAATCGCGCGGCAAAGCGGCAATCACCGCTTGCGTCGTGCCGTGGGGTAAGGCGCAAAAACACAGGTCGATCTTGGAAAAATCAATCTCCTCAATCTTGGTCAACACGGGTAAATCCAGATGGCGCAGAAAGGGGAAAACCTCGGCCATGGTCATGCCCGCTTTGCGATCCGCCGAAAGCGCCGCGACCCGCATCTGGGGATGGGTGGCAATCAAGCGCACCAGTTCCGCCCCCGTATAGCCCGAGGCCCCAAGGATAGCGATGTTATAGATCATGTGGCGTCCCCTTCGGTGTCAAAATCTTAGCCCCCCTCTTTGGTTAGCCAAAGCGCGGATGCAAGTCCCTTTGCCCCCCGCACCCCCCTATTTCATATGTGCCCAAATATCCACGGGGGTCCGGGGGGCGTGCCCCCCGGCACTGGGCCATCAGCCCAGCTTGCGCTCTCCGGCGCGGATGGCAAATGGAAGGCGGTTTTCGCGTGGCGGTAAAGGGCAGATAGCAAAATCGCTAAAGGCGCAGGGCGGGTTGTGGGCGCGGTTGAAATCCAGCGTGATCGTCTCGCCAGCAGGCTCTGCGATCAAAAAGCGCGAGGCGGCATAGGTTTCCGCCCCCGCCGTGGCATCGCGAATCACAAACATCGGTTTGCCCGCTTTCCAATGTGTGGCAAGCAGCGTGACATCTTGGCCTTCATGCGTGAAATGCGCGCGGTGGGTGAGGGTGACTTGGGTTGCCCCTGCCCCCTTTTGATCGACCAATTGCGCCTGTGGGGTGGCCAAAGTCTCCCACTTTGCTGTGATAATCCAAGTGGGATCAAAGGGATAAGACGTCAACTTAACACTGCGCGGCAGGCTAAGGTCGCGCACGCGCAAGGCGGGTTGGCCCTCGACACTGTGCAGTTCCAACAACAGCCCCAAAACCCGCAGCATCGGATTGCCGCCTTGCGCCGTAAAGGCCAAGTCTTGGTCAGCCACACGCAACACAGCGCTGTGCGCTGTTGCCATCAGCACCCCCAAATGTTGCGGCCCAACCGACAAAACCAGATCGTTGCCTCGTGCGCGCCCAATGTTTTGGGGGCCTTGGGGAATTTCCACACGGTCGGTCAAGTTTAACCAGCCATCCTCGGCCACCAAGGCCGCCAAGCGCTCGGTTTGCCAAACATCATAAGAAATCATGTGCCTATCCGATCGCGCAGATCGGCCAAATCCACCTCGCGCAGATAGCGCGGAATGTTGAACCAGATCGGGTGAAAGCCATAGCCGCCCTCGATCACCTCATCAATCGCCGATTGACGCGACCAACCGCAGTCCAAAATACGCCACAGTGCGCAGATCAATCCTGTGCGGTCAGCTCCATGGTGGCAATGCACCAGCACTGGCCCGCGTTTCAGCCCCGCCCGCAGTTCCCGCATTGCCTGCACCACCTTCGCGCCATCCTTTTCGCCCACCCACCGCGCCTTTAACGGCACACGAGACAGCGCTAGGTCCGTACCGGTGGCCAACTGCCCATCCGTCATAGTTTGGCGCAACGACAAAACAGACCTGACACCCATCTCTTGCAAGGCGCGAAGCCCGTCAGAATCAGGCTGCGCCGAGCGATAAAGCTGAACATTGACTTGATATAGGTTTGGGACATGCGCCACAAAGCGATCAACCCGCCGCGCCCATTCTAAAGGCCGTGCCGCGCGTGAAATGCCTGGTGTTGGCAATAAAGCCGCCGGCAATGCGCCGAAAATCACCCGACGCGTCAGCGCCACTGTCGCAAAAACACGTTTTACGTGCATTTCAGCCTCCTTGATCGCCCAAGATGGCCCTAAACAGATCAAAAAGCAAGCCTTTGCCAGACCAAAACCCATGGCGCCAAGGTTTACGATCCATTCAACATGCTGTTTTGTCATGTTTTTTTTCAAAAAATTCATCTGGATGCTGAACTCTGGTGCCCAAACAAAGACGAAAAAGCCCCTAAAACGCTGCAAAACCACCTCTCGTTGAACCTTGTGACCTTGCAACCTAGAGGAGTTTTTGAATCGCTATTTGTGTAGTGCATATATCCTAAAGATAGCATATAGTACGCGGGTAGTGTCTGGCAAACCGAGATGGAATCTCTATTTAATAGCTTTCCAAATCTAATGGGTGGAACAAATGTCAATGTCGGAACAAAAAGTAGAAGCGTCCGTGGGGTCCTTACCCATTAGCGTGATTGTGGCGGATGATCACTCTATGATCAGCGAATGCATATGCAGCTTTTTAGAAACCCGCATCAACGGCACGGTAACGTCGCAACCCACATTTCAGGGCGCTTTAGCAGCTGCCAGCGCAAAGCATTGCGATGTTATCCTTTTGGATATGATCATGCCAGGAATGGATGGCATAGCCAGCATCGAAAAGTTTGTCACAACCTTCCCCGATACCAAGGTCGTGATTTTTTCTAGCTGCGCCGATCAGTCTTTGGTTGTTAAGGCGATCAAGGCTGGCGCAAGAGGATTTGTTCCCAAGGATATGCCTTTGACAGCCTTGATCCCAGCCTTGAACCTCATTTTGTCAAACGAGATATTTTTTCCAAGCAGTTTCTTCAAATCTGCCGCCTTCGAGAAGCTTTCCGCAACCTCGTCAACCGCTGTCTTGAACCAATCTGAAATTTCGATGCTTGAAATGGTCTTGGTTGGGGCGTCAAACAAAGAAATCGGGCACCGTATCGGTCAGTCTGAAAACAACGTCAAAATGTTGATGCGCAAAGCTTTCTTGAAACTTGGCGCGAACAACCGGACCCACGCTGTCCACATCGCCCAGTCAAACGGTTGGATTTAACGGCCAAAAGCACCATCTGCTGAAGTCCAAGGCCGCATCCAAGGATGCGGCTTTTGTCATTCATGCAATTGGGTCAGCCTATCTGTGCGCAGGCCTTCCGCTGTACCCGCCTTTGGGGTCAAACCGCCTCGAACGTGATCGCGCGGCGCAAGAATTGTGTGGCTTTGCTGGAAACATAGGCCGGATCGCCCGTGGTCAGGAACTTAGCCAGCGTCCCCGCCCCCAAAAACGCCGGCCTGCGCTGCAAATAGTCAGCCAAGCTTTCTGCCACTAAATTGGCTTGCGAATAAACCCTCACCTCTGGCCCAAGCGCGTCTTGAAAGACGCGCGCCAAAAGCGGGTAATGGGTGCACCCCAAGACTGCAGCTTCCGGATAGGGCATCCGGCGTTTCAGCGCCTCGACATGGCTGCGCACCAGGGCCTCGGCCAAAATCTCGTCACCTTGTTCGATGGCATCCACCACCCCACCGCAGGGCTGCGCCTCGACATCCACTCCTACCGCGCGGTAAGCCAGTTCGCGTTGAAACGCGCGCGAGGCGACCGTGGCAGGCGTGGCAAACAGCGCCACATGTTTGACAGCCACCTCGCGCGGAGGAGAGTTGTCGCCCCATTGCCGTTCGGTCAGCGCCTCGATCAGGGGCACAAACACGCCCAAAACCCGCTTATCAGAGGGAACCCAAGTTTCCTGCATCCGCTTTAAAGCTGCGGCCGAGGCGGTGTTGCAGGCCAAAATCACCAGATCGCACCCTTCGTCCCACAAGCGTTCGGTGGCAGCACAGGTCAGGTTGAAAATGTCATCATGCGTGCGCACCCCGTAAGGTGCGTGGGCATTGTCACCGAAGTACACAAAAGGCACTGCGGGCAGTTTGCGCGCCACGGCGTCCAAAACGGTCAACCCGCCCAAGCCGGAATCGAATATGCCCACTGCCATGCTACGCCCTTTGCTTGGTAAATTTCTTGCGACTTTAGGATAGTGCACCCACCCCCCCAAGAGCAATGCCGCGCAAACAGGCATCCCGCAGCAGCAAAGCAGTTTACAGGGCGCAGACCTTGGGGCAGACAAAAAACTATGCTAGCCTAAACTATGGGAGAATTTGCGATGATGGATTGGGACAAGCTGCGCATCTTTCACGCAGTGGCCGATAAGGGCTCGCTTACCCATGCCGGTGAGGTGCTGCACCTCAGCCAATCTGCCGTCAGCCGCCAGATCCGCGCTTTAGAGGAATCGCTTTCCGTCACCCTCTTTCACCGCCATGCGCGCGGCCTGATCCTGACCGAACAGGGCGAGTTGCTGTTTGATGCCACCAGCCAGATGGTGCGCAGGCTGGACGCCGCGGCAGCCCGCATTCGCGATAGCGAGGATGAGGTCTTTGGCGAGTTACGCGTCACCACCACCACCGGCTTTGGCACCCTGTGGCTGGCCCCGCGTTTGGCGGCCCTGTATTCGAAGTACCCCGCCCTCAAAATCGATCTGATGCTGGAAGAGCGCGTCCTAGACCTGCCGATGCGCGAGGCCGATGTCGCCATTCGCATGAAAGAACCCCAGCAGGCGGATCTTATCCGCAAACGCCTGATGCAGATCAAAATGCGCCTGTTTGCCACGCCCAAATATCTGGAAGAACATGGCATCCCCCAAACGATGGACGAGATGACCTCGCACCGCCTGATCTGCCAGCACGCGGGCACAGCCCAAGTGGCCGCAGGGGCCCTGCTGGTGGCCGAGTTGATGAGCCATGACATCCCCTCGACCCTAACTGTCAACAACTACTTCGGCGTCTTGCAGGCTGTTTTGAACCACCTTGGCATCGGGGTTCTGCCCGATTACGTCACCGAAGATTCCCCCCACCTGATCCGCGTCCTTCCCGAAGTGGAAAGTGCCGAAGTGCC
>CANIKY010000025.1 GCA_947468085.1 Paracoccaceae bacterium
CGCAAAAGGAACATAGAATGTCGTCAATTTTGACCAACAATAGTGCCATGAGTGCGCTTCAAACCCTTAAGTCAATCCATTCCAATCTGGACGCTGTTACGTCGCAGGTGTCATCCGGCAAACGGGTGGGTGAAGCCAAGGACAACCCCGCTATTTGGGCCGTCTCTAAGGTGATCAATACCGATATCAGCGCGTTCAAAACCGTTTCCGACAACCTTGGATTTGGCTTGGCAACTGTCGGTGTCGCGGCAAATGCGTCGCAGATTATCGCCGATAATTTGGGGGAAATCAAAAACAAGATCATCGCGGCACAATCCAACAACGTTGATCGCACCAAACTACAAGCCGACCTTGCGGCCTATCGCGATAACATCATCAACGCCGTCAAAGGGGCACAGTTCAACGGTTTGAATTTGATTAGCGCAGCGGGAGGCAACAACATTCTGGCCTCTATTGACCGGAATGGCGCAGCGGTGACTTCCACGTTCATCACCGTCACAAATCAAAACCTATCCGTTGGCAACTATACAGCAAAGACCGTGTTTACAGGGTCTGACGGTGCGTCTACCGGCGCAGATGTGGCGGGCTTTGCACTGAACAGAACCACCGGTACTGGTGTGCTTGTCATTGCCGAAGGCACTGGGGCGAACGCGTTTGCAGCAGGTGACAACGTGTCTGTTTCCGTCGCTGGCAAGACAGCCTCCTACACCATAACGGCGGCCGATGTCGCCGCAACGAACACCAACGAAGTTGTTGCGATTGGCTTGAAGCTGGCGGCCGAGGCCCTTGGTGTAGCCGGCATGACGGTCGACTATGAATTTGTCACCAGCAACGCAACCCTGACCTTTAAAAACACCGGCGGTGTCGATTACCGGGTGGGGGCGCAATTTTCCAATGCCGGCGCAGGTGGTTTGGGTGCCTTGGCGGGCATGACCATCGGTACCGCAGCGGGTGCAACAGCCGCCCTAAACAGCATTGAAACCCTAATCAACACAGCCATCACCGCCTCTGCCAACTTTGCGACGGCACAGTTGAAGATATCGACGCAACAAAACTTCGTAAACAGCCTGGCTGATGCGATGAAAACCGGTATCGGTACTTTGGTCGACACGGATATGGAGGAGGCTTCGGCCCGCCTGCAGGCCCTGCAAGTGCAGCAGCAACTGTCGACCCAGGCCCTTTCCATTGCCAACCAGCAGTCGCAGTCCCTTTTGTCTTTGTTCCGGTAAAGCAGTCCGTCGGGGGGTTAATCCCCCCGCCGTTCAGCCTGCGCCAATTCCCGCAAACCTCCGGAAGGACATATTTTGACTCTAGCATCCCCTCTTGCCCACGCGGCCTACGGCCAGCGCGAGGCTCCCGTTCGCATTGCACGCGCCCACGAATACGATCTCTTGGCACGCTGCACCCAGAAAATGGCCATGGCTTGGGCCCGTCGGAAAGACGATTTCCCGCAGCTTGCCACAGCTGTAACCGAAAACCTTCAACTTTGGTGCGCTTTGGCCGTTGATGTGGCCGATTCGGGCAATGGTCTACCCTCGGCCCTGCGCGCGCAACTGTTTTATCTTTACGAATTCACAACAAACCATTCCCGCGCCGTACTGGCCAATCGCGCCAGCGTCGAGGTCTTGGTTGACATCAACACAGCCGTCATGCGCGGCCTGCGCGGCGAAGGGGGCAAGCAATGAGTGGACTTGTCCTTAAACTAGGCCCGCATGAACGGGTTTTGATCAATGGCGCTGTGATCGAAAACGGCGAAAAGCGGTCACGTCTGGCGATCATGACCCCCAACGCCAATATTCTGCGCCTGCGCGATGCCATCCACCCACAAGAGGCGAACACGCCCGTCAAACGGGTCTGCTATATCGCGCAACTTGTCTTGACCGGCGATGCCAGCATCACCGATACGCGCCACCAATTGCTGCGCGGCATCGAACAGTTAAGCCAGGTTTTAATCGATCAAGACAGCCGCACTCAGCTGAACATCGCAACCAAAGCTGTTCTGGAAGATCAGCCCTATCAGGCACTTAAGGCCCTTCGCACCCTTCTGCCACGCGAAGAACGGCTTTTTGCCGCCGCCGCAAAATGAGCTTTGTGCCCATTCTGCCCCTGTCTGGCGCGGCAGGTTGGGCAATGCTGAAACGCACCATGGCGACCCAAACGGCCGCCATGCAAGCCACCCCCGAAATGGCGCGGGACACTGACTATTTCCGCGCCAATATCGGCAAGGTAACAACCGCCGATCACCTTGTGGGCGATCGAAGGCTTCTGAAAGTCGCCCTGGGGGCGTTCGGGCTAGAGGCCGACATCGGCAACAAGGCTTTTATCAAAAAGGTCTTGACTGATGGCATCACCTCCGGCGCGGCTTTGGCCAACAGATTGGCCGATAAGCGCTATCTGCATCTGGCCAACGCCTTTCGGTTTGATCGAACGGTGCCCGCGACCCAGTCTGCTGATTTTGCGACCACAATCCTTGCAGCCTATAAGGCGCGCGCCTTTGAAACCGCCGTTGGCACTCAGGATGAGTATTTGCGCCTAGCCATGAACGCGCAGCGCGAATTGGCACCGCTGGCCGCCGCGTCTAGCAGTGAAAACACCAAATGGCTGACCATTCTGGGCAGTGCTCCGCTCGCCCAAGTATTTCAAAAAGCGTTGGGACTGCCGACAAGCACGTCTGCCCTGAACCTTGATCAGCAGTTGGGCCTTTATAAAACCAAAGCTTCCGCTGTCTTTGGCGACAGCGGTATCAGCCAATTCGCAGACAACACCAAGTCCGAGACGTTGATCAAACGGTTCCTCTCTCGTTCACAGGCCGACCAGCTTTTGAGCCTTTCCAGCGGCACATCAATCGCATTGACCTTACTTCAGCAGGCCAAAGGGTCACTTTGACAGCGGTTGCAGCGCCGCCTGCAATTGGCGAAAGCTGCCAGTGATGCCATCTTCTGGCGAATCTTGGGCCAAAAATCCGTCAAGGGCAGGCCAAACTTGCACGGCGTGGTCGATCAAAGGGTCTGTGCCCGCGCTGTAAAGCCCCGCCTGAATCATCAGCTCTGCCCGATCATAAGCCCCCAACAGGCGCCGGGCCTGTCCGATATCAGCATTTTCGGACGCCGACGCTGCCAGCGGCAAGCTGCGCGAGACAGAGCGCAACAGATCAATCGCCGGATAGCGCCCGCGTTCGGCAATCTTGCGGTCCATGACAACATGGCCATCCAGAACGCCGCGCAGAATATCGGCCACCGGCTCCTCCATATCCGACCCTGCCACCAGCACCGAAAAAATGGCCGTGATATCGCCCCCATCTTCCGGCCCCGGCCCCGCGCGTTCCGCCCAAGCCATGATGGCAGGCGCGACCGACGGGGGATACCCGCGCAAGCTGGCTACCTCTCCGCCCGCCAAGGCAACTTCGCGGTGCGCTTCAGCAAAGCGGGTGACCGAATCAGCCAACATCAGCACATGCAGTCCCTGATCGCGGAAATGTTCTGCCACGGCCATCGCCGCCCAAGCACAGCGCCGACGCACCAGCGCTGATTGGTCTGAAGTTGCCGTGACCACAACTGCGCGCGCCATGCCTTGCGGGCCCAGCACGCGTTCCACAAACTCGCGCAACTCGCGGCCACGTTCACCGATCAGGGCGATCACCACCACATCCGACGTAATCCCCCGCGCAAACTTGCCCAAAAGCGTCGATTTGCCCACGCCAGAGCCTGCAAAAAGCCCGATCCTTTGGCCGCGCACCACGGGCAAAAGCGTGTCAAATACTGCGACACCGGTTTGCAACCTCTCGCCCAAACTGCGCCGCGTGGCAGCAGCGGGGGCAGCCGCCAACAATGGGCGCGATACGGGGCCACGAAAAATAGGCTTTCCATCCAGAGGCTTGCCGAAAGGGTCCACGACCCGCCCGATCCAACCGTTGTCCGGTGTGCAACCCAGCGCCCTGCACGGTTTCATTCGGTACATACTCTGCCTCGGCACGATCGAATTTAACAGCGAAACCAGCAAATTGGCCTGTACCCGTCTGTGTCAATGTCTTGTCATTTAGAATGGATTGTCCACCCAGCAACCCGTCACCACCCGAAGCGGTGCCACCAATCATGACAGTCGGATCAAAGTAATCAGCGATCCCTTTGCGTTGCTCTTCGGTTGTCGCATTTATCAGCCACATCAACAGGAAGAAGGCCATCATCGCCATCGCAAAGTCGGCAAATGCGATCTTCCACGCCCCACCGTGATGACCACTTTCGACAACATAAGTCTTCCGCTTGATGAGAACTGCCACAGCATTTGCGTGCCTAGCCATTCCTACACCCGTAATCTACCCAAGCCCTAACTTAGGCGACCTTTATGAATCCGGGTTTAACCTGTGAAATTTTAATGACTTTTTCTTGGCTACGAACAAACTCCGCCCGAACCTGCAAGCCAATCACGGCATAGTCTGCCACAAACTGTTCGGCAGCCTTTCGGCTGAGAGCATATTCAATCGTCAAACCTTGGTCATGCATGAACCCGTCGAAAGCCACCGAAGGTGTATGGCCACGCACCGTCAGAAAATCGACAAAATCCCTGATCGAGACATCGCCAAGCCCCGTCAAGATTACGTTATAGCGCTGGAAGGCTTGATTGACGCAAACCAAACCATGGTTTGGAAACCGTGTTTCGAAATGTGCCAGCATCTGGCGATCAAGCCCGACGGCCAAGGCTGGCCAAGGGTTCGCGGCGTGATATCCCATATCTGCTAGGTGATTGATCTGCAGCTTATGGTCACAACGTCTTTGGTCTGACGCCAGAAAAAGGTCGTAAAGCGCATCAATTTGCGCGCGTGAAATCACATCCACACCATAAGTGCCCGCAAAAGCAAGAACCGCGGCTTGGGCCAGTTCATGGTTAAGATCGGGGATCTGCAGCCCGCCCGGGCCATAGAAATCTGGCGTGTCAGGCGAAGTCCAAAGGCCCAACTCACGCAGTTTTTGTTCAACAAAACCAGCAGCGCGCAGGTCTGTCAGATGCAAAGAAAGGTCGCACAGGTCTATGGCAGCATCCTCGCCAATGGGCACCGCTGCAAGACGTACACCCAAGGTTGCCATAAGCCCTATCGCGGCTTTTGCTCTCTCGCGTTGCACTTGTGTGGCGACCAGTCCGCTGCCCTTGGACAAAACCGCCTCGGCCGAGGCAAGAGGTAGGTCAAAATGACGGGCAAGTTGTGGGCTGGCCAGGGCCGAAAGTGGGCCCGCAGACAGCAAAACGATATCACTGTAATCGTGGAACATCTGGCTTATTGACAATCTCATCTCCAGGCAACTCGGGGATTTGACAATCTGCGTCATATCCTTTGATCCGATAGTGTATACAAAGAGATATGTTTGTCTTTTTTGAGGCACTCATAGATATTTCTTTTGAATTAATGGCAAAAAATCATGAATAACGGAAACATGATTAATTTTTCGGCATTTTCAAATTTCTCAAATCACTGAAATCAACCTGAGGGCGTCATAAATTGCAGCGTGGATATTGCGCGCCTCGACCGCGTCGCCGATGCGGAACACTTGGAAACCAGCCGGCCCACCACCCAAAGTTTGGGGTTGGCTGGCAATCAGCGCGTCATAATCCACGGCACCTAGATTAACTGATCGGGGCTTGAGAGCGAAATACAACTCATCCAGCGGCGCTGTGCCGTGGTTGACCACAACCTGATCAAAACTGCGCGTGATGCCCAATTTGCTATAATCGCTATCGATCGTGGCCTTTATCAGGTTGCCGTCTTTGGCGACAGAGGTCAGCCGATAGGTCACAGTGAAGGTCACCTTCTTATCCTGAATGGCACGCATATAGGGCACTAGGTTCATCGCCATCACATCGGGGGCAAAGCTGCGGTCTGGGGTCATCACCTCAACCACGGCGCCAGATTCGGCCAAAAGCTGGGCTGCTTGCAGCGCGGTATGGTCGCCCGCATCGTCATAAAGAAGCACGTTTTGGCCAGGCTTTACATCGCCTGACAGAATATCCCAGGCGGAAACTGTCAGCTCATTTCCAAAGGCCAGAATGTCCTTTTGCGCCATGCCACCCGTGGCAATAATCACCACATCGGGGTTCAAAGCGGTCACATCGCCCGCTTCGGCCCAAGTGTTAAAGCGAAACTCCACCCCAAGCGCAGCACATTGCGCCAAGCGCCAGTCGGTGATGCCGATCATCTCGGCGCGGCGTTTGGTTTGGGCGATCAGGCGCACTTGGCCGCCGGCTTCGGAAGCTGCCTCAAACACCGTCACATTATGGCCGCGCTCTGCCGCTACCCGTGCCGCCTCTAGCCCGGCGGGGCCTGCACCTACGACCACGACCTGCCGTTTGGTGGCGGCAGGTTTGATGGTGTGGGGCATGGTTTCTTCGCGGCCCGTGGCGGGGTTGTGGATGCAAAGCGCCATGCCGCCTTGATAGATACGGTCAAGGCAATAGGTGGCCCCAACACAGGGGCGGATGTCATGTTCGCGCCCTTCGATGATCTTTTGCACGATATGGGGGTCGGCCATATGGGCGCGGGTCATACCCACCATGTCCAATTGCCCCGAGGCTACAGCATGACGCGCCGTTGCCACATCAGGAATGCGCGCGGCGTGAAAGGTGGGCATACCCACTTCGGCCTTCATGCGACCGGCAAAATCCAGATGCGGGGCCGATTTCATGCCGTGGATTGGGATCACATCGGTCATGGCGGCGTCGGTATGGATGCGGCCTTTGATGATGTTGAGAAAATCGACCATGCCGCTGTCGCGAAACATCTTGCCGATCGCTATGCCTTCGTTGGCGTCAATACCGCCTGCCTCGGCCTCGTCCGCAGTATAGCGCATTCCCAGCAAGAAGTTTTCGCCCACCCGTTTGCGCACGGCAGCCAGTACCTCCATCGCAAAACGGGCGCGGTTTTCAAGGCTGCCGCCATAAGGGGCAGGCAGTGCGTTGGTGAAAGGCGACATGAACTGGTCTAGTAAGTGGCCGTAGCATTCAAATTCCACCCCATCCAGACCCGCCTCTTTCATCCGTTCAGCGGCGTCCGCAAAGTCGTTGATCACACGGGTAATGTCCCAATCTTCGATCACTTTGGGAAAGGCGCGGTGGCTGGGTTCGCGGCCGGGGCCTGCGGCCAGCACCGGCAACCAATCGCCCTTGTCCCAGCGCGTGCGCCGCCCAAGATGGGTCAGCTGGATCATCACCGCAGCCCCCGCCTCGTGGCAGTCATCGGCGATGCGGCGCATCCATGGCACCACCTCGTCCTTATAGGCCAAAACATTGTTAAAAACCGGCGGCGAATCTTTCGAAACGGCGGCAGAGCCCGCCGTCATCACCATCGCCACCCCTGCCTTTGCCCGTTCCAGATGATACAGGCGGTAGCGGTCTTTGGGCATACCGTCTTCAGGGTAGGCGGGTTCATGGCTGGTGGTCATGATACGGTTGCGCAGGGTCAGGTGTTTAAGTTTGTAGGGCTGCAGCAAAGGATCGTTTGACATCATGGCCTCCAGTTTTGGATGCAGACTAAGGCCTGCGCGAAAAAGGAAGTGTGCGTTTGCGACCTGCCTTTAGGGCAAGGTGACAAAAGGGGCAGGCAGAGGCAAGGCGGGAAGTGGCGCGATAGGGTCACATTGTTTTCTGCGGGCTTGGGGTTGATCGACGTGGCAAAAACCCTGCACTTTGTCACCCTACAGGCAAAGCTACCGCCAAGGCTTGGCCCGCTTACCTGGATTGGGCGCAAATCCAAAAACGCCTTATTAGGGAGGTAAACTCAATGCGCAAAGCCCGCCTCATCGCCACAGGCCGAGACTTAGGCGGCACAAAGATCGCGGCGCAAATCTTCTATTTTTCTCATAAAACGGTCACATTCCGCCCCTGCCCCACACCCCGAACCGATGAGGCCGTTATAGCGCCTTTCGTGGACCAGATGGCTTGCGTGTAAAGCTATGCCAAATGCCCGCCTTAAAGGATGGCGTGCAGCGTTGGCGACAGACTAATTTTGGGTAAAAATCGGCTCTATTGCAGGAGTTTTAGGCCAAATAGCCGGTGGGGCGAGGGCGCGAATTTGTACAGTATCTTTCCGTCCCGTTACCTTCACTTGCAGGTCAATGGCGGTGGCAATGGGCCGTTGAGGGCCTCGATGGCTTTGTATAGGCTGCAACCGACAGTCACTGCCCACGAGCGCTTGATGGGTCCCGAAGGGTCTTTTCAGGCCCGTATGCATGCGAACAAAAAGGGGTGTACATTTGATCAACCATCTTGGTCTAGACCCTGCAATCAGGCCGCGCGGTGGTACGACACGTCCCGCCAAAAGGATGGGCCAGCCCATCGGCCTGATCGGTCACAGCATAGGCCACGGCCTACTGCCGGGCGCGGACTTGTCTGTGACGCAGGCGGGGCAGGGATAAATGCTGAAGCCCGGACTTTTCACTTATGATCAACTGCAGGTCGGCGATGCCTGGCTGACCGATTGGGCCAACGTATCAACCCAAGCCATCGACGCCTTTGCCACCCTCACCACAGATCGCTTCGCCATTCACCTGTCTGACGAAGGCGCGCGCGCCCATGGCTTTGACAGGCGTGTTGCCCATGGCCTGCTGATCTTGTCACTGGTCGAAGGGTTAAAATCCTCTGCCCAAGTGCAGGCGAACACCTTTGCCAGCCTTGGCTGGGATTTGTCCTTTCGCGCGCCAGTTTATGGGGGTGACAGCATTTGTGCGACAATAACGGTTGCGGCCAAACGGGCGGCAGGCGTCGATAAGGGGATGCTAACGCTAGACCTCTGCGTCAAGAACCAAGACGGCCAAATCGTGCAGAACGGACGGACGCGCCTAATGGCGCAGCGCGCACCAGCCCGTTAAACCTATTGCGCCGCCTTTTGCATCGCGACCATGTCGTTCAGATAGGTCAAGAATTCATCCCGCAGGTCAGTGCGCGATAGGGCAAAGGCCACCGTTGCCTGCAAAAACCCTGCCTTGCTGCCGCAATCATAGCGCTGGCCACGAAAGCGATAACCAAAGACGTGACCCGGGATCTCAGCCTCTTGGGCGATGGCGTCGGTCAACTGAATTTCACCACCAGCGCCAGGCTTCAGCTTGTCAAGGTTGAGCATAACCTTCGGGGACAGGATATAGCGCCCGATCACGGCAAGGTTCGACGGCTCTGTGCCAGCTTTTGGCTTTTCGACCATGCCTTTGACTGACACGATTGATCCCATATCCTCTTGCACATCCAGCACGCCGTAAGACGCGGTTTTTGCCAACGGCACCTCCATCGCAGCGACGATATTGCCGCCGGTTTGGGCGTAAGCCTCAACCATTTGTTGCAGGCAGGGCTTTTCAGCGGCGATCACATCGTCGGGCAGCAAGACGGCAAAGGGTTCATCCCCAATCAAGCGGCGGGCACACCAAACCGCGTGACCCAAGCCCATCGGACGATTCTGCCGCACATAGGCGATGGCCCCCGAATCCATGTTCGTTTCGCGCAAAATCTCTAGCAAAGCGTCTTTGCCAGCACGGCGCAGGGTGGCTTCAAGTTCGGGAGAATGGTCAAAGTAGTCTTCCAAGGCCGATTTGCCGCGCGAAGTGACAAAGATGAACTCTTTGATCCCCGCCGCGCGTGCCTCGTCAATGGCGTATTGTATGAGAGGGCGGTCCACCAAGGTAAGAATTTCCTTGGGGATAGATTTGGTCGCCGGCAAGAACCTTGTGCCCATGCCTGCGACGGGAAATATGGCTTTGGTGACTTTTTGGATGCGTCGCGTGTGAACTGCTGCCATGGTTCTTATCCAATCTTTTCAGCCAAGGTTAACCCTTCAGGGCTCTCGTTAGCAGATTTAATGCTGAAAGAAGAGGTCTGACACAGGGAAAATGGGGGAAACACGCTCAGCTTTTGATACATTTCTTAAACCAATCCATTACATTTCTCATTAAAATAAGCAAAATCAGACAGTTATTTTGAAAGCTGCTAGGCCATCTCCCGCATCATTGCTTCGATCACGAGTACGTCCGAGGGGTTGTTCAACTCCCAAAACTGGCGACCGCGGGCTTGCACCTCAACGCAAAGCACTTTGCGGCCCTGTTCCAAAAAGCGCAACTGTTCCAGCCCTTCCAACTGCTCCAACGGGCCAGTGGGCCAGCTTGGATAGGCGGCAAGGGCTGCGGGGCGATAGGCATAGACGCCCACATGGTGAAACACCGGCGTGGGCGCGGCCTCGTCGTAGGTTTTGCCAGTATAGGGAATCACCTCTTTTGAAAAATACAGCGCGCGACCACCCGCACCGAAGACGGCGGTCGTTCCCCCCACACGGCCTGCCCGCCTGTCAGCCAGAAAACCCGCCACGGCGCGGCCATCACAGCGCAGTACAGGGGTGGCGATGTCAGCCTGCGGGTCAGCCAGCAAGCCCGCCACCAGGTCTTCGACAAACCACGCCGGTGTCAGCGGCGCATCGCCTTGCAGGTTCACCACGACGTCAAAGCCGGTCAACTGCTGCACCACCTCAGCACAGCGTTCAGTGCCGTTTTGCGCGGCAGAGGAGGTCATCACCACCTCGGCTCCAAACGCTTCGGCATGGGCTTTTATGCGGTCATCATCGGTGGCCACCACCACACGGTCCACCCCACGCACCGTCATCGCCGCGTCCCAACTGCGGCGAATCAAAGTTTTCTCACCGTCTGGCCCGCGCAGCGCCACCAAAGGCTTACCCGGATACCGGGTCGAGGCATAGCGGGCCGGAATGGCGATGAGGACAGTCATTTTTGCAAATCCACTCCGGGCGCATAGGCGATGAAGAAGGGGTTATCCCAGCCTGCCTTGCCATAGGTCAAGGGTGTATGGTCATCAAACCGCACCATGCAGCCGCCTGCGCCGCGCAAAACAGCGTCACCAGCGGCAGTGTCCCATTCCATCGTTCGGCCAAGGCGCGGGTAAAGATCGGCCTCACCGGTTGCCAGCAAGCAGAACTTCAAGCTTGACCCTGCGCTTTTCATATCAGCCACGGCGTATCGGCTGATGTAGTCATCGGTCGCCGCATCGCGGTGGCTTTTTGAGGCCACAACCCGCAATGCCGCGTTGTCAGGCTGGGCCACAGACAGTCGGTGCAAATCGCCCACCAAATCGTGGTCAAAGGCCCCTGTCTCCTCCACAGCAGTTCCATCGGGCAGCGTATAAAACAGACGATCCTGTGCGGGCGCATAGACCACCCCGCGCAGTGGCACGCCGTCTTCGACGTAAGCAATGTTCACCGTGAAATCGCCCCGGCGTTGCACGAACTCCTTGGTGCCATCCAAAGGGTCGACGATCAAAAACGTGGATGCACGCTGCGCGTGACTGGCGGCTTGTTCTTCGGTGATCAGCACCAGATCGGGAAAGGCCGCCCGCAATCCGGCCGAGATCAAGGCATCCGCCGCCTCGTCGGCTTCAGTTACGGGGCTGGAATCACTTTTGGATTTCACCTCGAAATCGGGGCCGTTATAGACCTGCAAGATCCGCGCACCAGCTTCGAGCGCCAGCCGGCGAAACACCGGAATCATATGATCGAAATCCATCAACTCTCCTTTGCAACGGGGATTGGCACAGACCCCGTGCCCTTTGACAAAGCGTAACCCCTTATCGCTAAACTGCGGATGAACGGCAAGTTAGCGCAGCATCAGGTCGCGCAGACAGCGACCCAGTTTAGCTTTGCATCACCTGGGGCCATACTGCTTTGCACCAAAACTGCCGATTCCTTCAAATTCAGGCGAATTTCTTGCTCTGGCGGCGCTTGCAGCACGCGCGACCCCCCCTTATATACCCAACGAAGCCGAAAGAGGGTGTCGTCAAAATGCCCCCGTCGGTTCAGTTTGGGAACGAGGCTGGATGCCTAATGGGGTCCGCTTCATAACTTCGCCTAAGAAAAGGGAACGTCATGGCCAAGATCATCGGCATCGACCTGGGAACCACCAACTCTTGCGTCGCCATCATGGATGGCAGCCAGCCCCGTATCATTGAAAATTCCGAAGGCGCGCGCACCACGCCGTCGATCGTGGGCTTCACCGATAACGAGCGTCTTGTTGGCCAAGCCGCCAAGCGCCAAGCAGTGACCAATGCCACCAACACCATCTTCGCCGTCAAGCGCCTGATCGGCCGCCGCGCGGATGATTCGTTGTTGGCGAAAGACATGAAGAACCTGCCCTACAAAGTCGTCAGCGGCGGCAATGGCGATGCTTGGGTTGAGGCGCGCGGCGAAAAGTTCTCGCCCAGCCAAGTCTCGGCGATCATTTTGCAAAAGATGAAAGAAACGGCAGAGGCGTATTTGGGCGAAACCGTCACCCAAGCCGTCATCACCGTGCCCGCCTATTTCAACGACGCGCAACGCCAAGCCACCAAAGACGCTGGCAAAATCGCGGGCCTTGAAGTGCTGCGTATCATCAACGAGCCGACCGCCGCCGCCTTGGCCTACGGTTTGGACAAGAAAGAAACCAAAACCATTGCGGTCTATGACCTTGGCGGCGGTACATTCGACATCACCATTCTGGAAATCGACGACGGCCTGTTCGAAGTCAAATCGACCAACGGCGACACCTTCCTTGGCGGTGAAGACTTCGATATGCGCATCGTGAATTTCTTGGCCGATGAGTTCAAGAAAGAACACGGCGTTGACCTGACTTTGGATAAAATGGCCCTGCAGCGCCTGAAAGAAGCGGCAGAGAAGGCCAAGATCGAACTGTCCTCGTCCTCGCAGACCGAAATCAACCAGCCTTTCATCAGCATGGACCGCAATTCAGGCCAACCGCTTCACTTGGTGGTCAAACTGACCCGCGCCAAGCTGGAAAGCCTGTGTGACGATCTGATCAAACGCTCGATCAGGCCGTGCCAAGCGGCGCTGAAAGATGCGGGCGTCAGCATATCGGACATTGATGAAGTGGTTCTGGTCGGCGGTATGACCCGCATGCCCCGCGTTATTGAAGAGGTGACCAAGTTCTTCGGCAAAGAGCCCCACAAGGGCGTGAACCCCGATGAAGTTGTGGCCGCCGGTGCCGCCATTCAAGCGGGCGTGCTGCAAGGCGACGTCAAAGACGTGGTGCTGCTGGACGTGACGCCGCTGTCTTTGGGCATCGAAACCTTGGGCGGTGTCTTTACGCGTCTGATCGACCGCAACACCACGATCCCTACGAAGAAAAGCCAAATCTTCTCCACCGCTGAAGACAACCAAAACGCCGTGACCCTGCGCTGCTTCCAAGGTGAGCGGGAGATGGCGGCCGATAACAAGATGCTGGGCCAGTTCAATCTGGAAAGCATACCGCCCGCCCCGCGCGGCATGCCCCAGATCGAAGTGACCTTTGACATCGACGCCAACGGCATCGTGACGGTCAAGGCGAAAGACAAGGGCACTGGCAAAGAACAGGCGATCACCATCCAAGCCTCGGGCGGGTTGTCGGATGCCGATATCGAACGCATGGTCAAAGACGCCGAAGCCAACGCCGACGCCGACAAGGCCCGCCGCGAGCTGGTAGAAGCCAAGAACCAAGCCGAGGGCCTGCTGCATTCGACTAAGAAGTCGCTGGCCGAACATTCCGACAAGGTCGATCCGTCGACCGTCGAGATGATCGAACTGGCGATGAGTGCTTTGGAAGACACGATCAAAACCGAAGACGCCGGGAAGATCAAAGGTGGCATCCAGAACCTGACGGACGCCGCGATGAAACTGGGCGAGGCGATCTACAAGGCGCAGGCCGAAGCCTCGGAAGGCAGTGGTGACGAGGGCGGGCCGCGCGATGTTGATGACGACATCGTCGATGCCGACTTCGAAGATCTTGGCGACAACAAGCGCAAGTAACCCGCGCAGAACCGGCTAAGGGCGGCCCCCCAAGGGGTCGCCCAAACGCATTCTTGATACAAAGGTCCTGCCATGGCAAAGCGCGATTATTACGAAGTCTTGGGGGCATCCAAAGGCGCCTCGGCGGAAGAGCTTAAGAAAGCCTACCGCACGAAGGCCAAAGAACTGCACCCCGACCGAAACACCGACAATCCTAACGCCGAAGCCGAGTTCAAAGAGATCAACGAGGCTTACGATGTTCTGAAAGACGCCGATAAAAAGGCGGCTTATGACCGCTATGGCCATGCGGCTTTTGAAGGCGGGCGTGGGCCGGGCGGGGGTGGTGGTGGAAATGGTGACTTCGGCGCGTCCTTCTCGGACGTGTTCGAAGACCTGTTCGGCGACTTTATGGGTCGCGGCGGGCAAGCTGCCCAAGGTGGACGGCGCAGCCGGGCGCAGCGCGGGTCTGACCTGCGCTACAACCTGCGCGTTTCGTTGGAAGAAAGTTTCAAGGGCGTCCATAAAACCATCACTGTGCCTAGCGCCGTCGCCTGCGATGTTTGCAGTGGCACGGGGGCCGAAGGCGGGGCCGAACCTGTCACATGCCCGACGTGTTCGGGCATGGGCAAGGTACGCGCCCAGCAAGGCTTTTTCACGGTAGAACGCACCTGCCCAACCTGCGCAGGGGCCGGCCAGACGATCAAGAACCCCTGCAAGGCCTGCGGTGGCGCGGGTCGCACCCAAAAGGAGCGTTCCTTATCGGTCAATATCCCCGCTGGCGTGGAGACTGGCACCCGCATACGGCTGTCGGGCGAGGGCGAGGCCGGAATGCGCGGCGGACCGACGGGCGATTTGTACATTTTCATCGAAACCCGCGACCACCCGATCTTTCAGCGCGACGGGGTGAACCTTTTCTGCCGCGTGCCCGTTTCTATGATCACCGCAGCCTTGGGCGGCGAGGTGGAAGTGCCCACGATTGACGGCGGCAAAAGTCGGGTCAAGGTTCCGGCGGGTACCCAAACGGGCAAGCAGTTGCGCCTGCGCAGCAAAGGGATGCCTGCGCTGCGCGGTGGAGTGGCGGGGGATATGATGATTGAGTTGGCCGTGGAAACCCCAGTCAACCTGACGTCGCGCCAGAAAGAATTGCTGGCCGAGTTTGAAAAAGTTGGTGCTGAGAATAACAATCCGGAAGGCTCGTCTTTCTTTGCCAAGGTCAAAGGCTTTTGGGACGGTATGAAAAGCTAAGTTTTTCATACCGCAAAGCTGACCCAAACGCCGCACCCAAAAGGGCTGTGGCGTTTGTTTTTGTAATTGCGTTAACCCTTTTTTCACCATGGCTATGCCAGAGTACACTCATGGCACCGAATGGATTTCATGAACAAGCCCTTCCGCTTTTCCCCCCCAAAGGGGCAGAGGATGAGGCGTTTTCCACCTGCCTACCCACAAAACTGCCCTCTTACATTACTGACCACCGCAAACGCCTGCGTGACCGCTTTATGGCAGGGGGTGCTGCGGCCTTGCCGGATTACGAGTTGCTGGAACTTCTCTTATTCCGCGCTATCCCACGCCAAGATGTCAAACCCTTGGCGCATTTGCTGATGGACACGTTCGGCGACTTTAACCATGTGATTTCGGCCAGCCCGCAACGGCTGGCCATGGTCAAAGGCGTGGGCGAGACCATCATTCAAGAGCTCAAGATTGTCGAGGCGGCGGCGGGTCGCCTGATGCGCGGGCGCGTATTGAACCGACCTGTCCTCGCCTCGTGGAACGCTCTGCTTGATTATTGCCAAACCGTCATGGCGCACCGTGAAACCGAACAGTTCCGTGTTCTGTTTCTGGATCGTAAAAACACCCTGATCGCCGATGAAGCGCAATCATCCGGCACGGTCGACCATGTGCCTGTTTATCCGCGCGAAGTGGTCAAAAGGGCGCTGGAACTCAACGCCTCGGCAGTGATCTTGGTGCATAATCACCCGTCAGGCGACCCAACGCCATCGCAAGCTGATATTTCGATGACGATTCAGGTGCAAGATGCAACCAATGCGCTGGGGATCGTGCTGCATGACCACCTGATCATTGGCAAATCCCAGCAACTGTCGTTCAAGGAAAAAGGCTATCTTTAGGCCATGAACCTTTGTTTTCCCAAGAAAAAAGGCCGCGTAACCGGGTGGCCTGCCATAGTGCTAACTTGTTTGTCGTGCCAGAGCGGGTGAAGGGAACCGGATTGTCGTCTTAAGGCTGGAAGGCCGCCGCTCTGCCATTGATCTACACCCGCAGCCCGATGCTCAACTGCTCGACTCAACGATCAAAGTATCCATCCCTTAGGTAGCAATCAACTGCGGCCTGCCGGAACAATGGCTAACTTCAAACAATCTGATCCGCTTCAACACCGTCAGCCGCTCCGAAGACACTCAGGACAGAGAATATGAACAAACACGCTCGTAAATGTCGTTCCCTTTGTGAAAAAAGCGGGCTCTCAGTCCTCGCACTCGAACAACGAGGAAAACGTATCACATTAGCTTGCACCACTGGCACCGTGATCTTACCACGCACGCCAAGCGACTGCCGGTGGCAAAAGAATGCCTTAACGCAGGCACGCCGCATCGCCGACCAACACCAACTTCCTATCAATCTTCAGGGCAATGCGCCTCGACATCTTGAAAGCTGACACCATGAAATCCTTGGCATCCTACTGGTCTGCGCTGCGCGGCACCATTCATCCAGATGATGAAGCCACCTTTGCGGACAACTCTGAACACGGTTTTGATCTGTCGTTTCCACCTCCCGCCTTCATCGGCGATGTGGCGAATGCGCCCATCATCATCCTCGACAACAACGGCGGGTTTGACCCGATCATGACCCCAAGTGAATTCCGCAGCATGGGAGCAGCGGATGGTTTTCGAGGGGATCTTGCTGCTTCGTCGGTTGTTGACCCCAGAGCGCCATGGGTGTCGCCGTATTACTGCCAGCGAAACTTCACGAAGTGGCTGGCGTCAGGAGAAGCGGCTCTAGTCAACGGCGTGGCCTATCGCTCTGTTTCTGGTCGCGAAAAATCAGTGGCGCGGCTTACCAAAGTGCTACCTTCCGCAATATTTCATCGGCGCTGGCTGATCGAAACGGTGCTTCCGTCTGTTGACCTTGGGGAACGTTTCTTGATCGTACATCGTTGGTCGCGCTGGGGCGATGTTGCTGGCACATTGCGGGGCCGTGCAGGCACGATCCATTCCAGTGCGCCAATCAGCAAAGACCTAACCGCAGAGGAGGTTTCTAAAGGCATAGCATTTCTGCGAGGACGCTGAGTTCCCAACAAGGATGGAGGTCGTTGCGATACTGGTCGTTATTGCCGCAACCTTTGCCTACCGCGTCGTGCAGGATGTGGGCCGTGCCTTGAACCCGCGCGCCATCCGCAGTCAGGTGCAGGGCGGGGTCGTGCAGGGCTTGGGATATGCTTTGCATGATGAGATCACGATCAACCCGGACGGGGCCTTCGATCAGCGCGGATTTGAAACCTACCTTCTGCCCATGGCCGAAGATGTCGTCTCGGTCGACATTGATCTTTTCGAGGGCGCACCCTCCGCAGGCCTGTTAGGGACAAAAGGCGCAGGCGAGGTGCCAATTCTAAACGTGGGCGCTGCAGTGGCCTGCGCCGTGGCCAATGCAATTGGAAAACCTGTGTCACGATTGCCTTTGACCCCGCCTAAGGTTCTGGCCTTGTTGACGGGGAGATAGATGCCTTGTGACATTATTGTGCTGGAAAGGTCGACCTTGGCTGCCGTCGAATACATAACGCCACCCTTGATGCGTTGAGGGTTTGCCTGAGCTATGGAAACGAAAGTTCGGCGAAGACCGGCTGATGGTCCGAGCCCTTCGCCTGAGTGTCGATCCATGCGCGGGTCACAGATCCGACCAGATCCCCCGACACGAAGACATGGTCGATCCTTTGATATCCTGCCGGGTCCGCCTCAGGATGGGTAGACCCCTCATGCTCTGGCTGCCCGACAAGGGTTAGGGCATCGCTGAAGCGGGCAAGGTCGGGCAAGCGGCCGTAGAAAGGATCACGCTCGCCCACGATCTGGTCGTAGTTCGGGGAATTGGGCCGCATATTGAAGTCGCCGGTCAGAATGGCAGGGATAGGCATTGCGGGCACATCTTCGGGCCCTATGGCAATCCAATCCTGACGATACTCTTGCTCTGGCACGCCCGGCCCAACGATCGGACCACCTTGGTGCGGCGCATCGGCGATGATCTTCAAGATTTCTTCAATCTGAAGGCGGCGCTGGCGCTGAGACAGATAGTTGAGATGCGTGTTGTAAATGCGCAGTCCTTGCCCGCCCGGGGCAATCACCGCCTCTTGCAGGCCCGAAGTGTCATTCAGGCTGCCATGCACGGGATACTTTGGCAGGGGAAAGGTTCGGGTCGACAAGATGGGCCAGCGCGACAAGAGCAGCAGGCCGTATTGGCGGCGGCCCTTGGCAGCGGTGTTGCGATGATCATGCAGATCGACAGTTGGCGAAAAAATCGCGTGGTGATCGGGCAAAAGGGCCATAAGTCGCGCGACTTGGTCACTGTCTGCCATGTCGCGCCAATGGCGCTCTACCTCTTGCAGGCAGATCACGTCGGCTTTGGCGACGGTACTGGCGATGCGAGTCAGATCGACAACCTCGTCCTGACCTTTGCCCCACTGAATGTTGTACGTCACAATCTGCATTGTAGCTCCTAAGTCTACACCGCCAGCGCCCTTGTCGAACTGTCTTGTGGGTGTCATGCTACTACGATCTAGCTGATATCAATGACGATGCCCAAGCTTGCGAGACATCAGGCCTCGCATGTTTTGTTTCGAAAAGCAAACAAGGACACCCATCGCTATGATACTTTCGTTATCAACCAAACTCTTAGCGACACCCCTTGTCATCTTGATGACACTTGCCAGCGCGGCTCAGGCAGAAAGCGTCCTGCGGCGGGCCAATGATCTAAGCTTTGGGGGCAGCGAAAGTCTTGATCCGATCTCGGCCAACCGGTTCTATGAGGTGAATGACCTGATCTACAGCCGCCTGATCCGTCAGGATGTGGATGGCCGTCCGGCGCCGGAACTGGCGCAGACCTGGACAGCGAACGCCACCGCCACGGAGTGGACGCTAACGCTGCAGCCTGGGGTGACCTTTCACGACGGCAGCACCTTTGATGCGGCGGATGTAAAGTTCACATTAGAGCGGGTCAAGGATCCTGCCCTGGAATCGCCCGTGACCGACGTTCTGGGCTTCATCGCAGCCGTGGATGTTATTGACCCGCTGACCGCGCGGATACGCTTGTCGACACCCCATGCGGGCCTGCCGCTTTTGCTGATGGATTACCGTGTCAGGATGTTGCCCGAAGGGGCCGCAGCGCCTTATGGGGTAGGCACTGGGCCCTTCAAGTTGGACAGCTTTGATCCTGAAAGCATGACGATCCTGTCTGCCAATCTCGCGTACTGGGAAGGGGCCCCCAAGTTAGATAAGATCGAGTTCACAGCCATCCCGGATTCCGAAGCGCGCAATCAGGCGATGCTGGGCGGGCAGATCGACTACAATGGCCTGACCCGCGATCAGGAACCGCTTTATGCTGGCAATCCTGACTTCACCGTTCAAAGCTATCCGGCGGGGGGATGGTTTGGCATCGCCTTTCAAAGCAACCAACCGCCGCTTGACGATCCGCGCATCCGCAAGGCCCTGCGGATTGCGGTGGACCGCGTTGAAATGCTTGCCCTGATGACGGGCGAAGGCAATGGGATCGTCAGTTGTGATACACCGGTGATGGCCAGCGATCCGTTCCGTGCCAACCTTGACTGCCCGCAAGACATTGCCGGTGCCAAGGCTTTGCTGGCCCAAGCCGGCTATCCCGATGGCATCGACATCGAGGTTTTCACCGCCGATCTGGAACCCGGCATGGTGCAATATGCCGAAGTTTATCAGCAGCAAGTGGCCAAGGCGGGCATTCGCGTCAAACTGACGGTGGCTCCGTCAGATGGCTATTGGGATGATATCTGGTTGAAGAAAAACGCGGTCACTTCGTGGAGCCAGCGCCCGGCTGATCAGTTCCTGAACGAGGCCTACCGGTCGGGTGCCGCGTGGAATGAAAGCCACTTTGCAAATGCGGCCTATGATACCCTGTTGGATCAGGCGAGGGCAACGCTGGACATTGACAAGGCGCGATCGCTTTACGTGCAAGCGCAAGAAATTCTGTTCAAAGAAGGCGGAACCCTGATCGCCTATCAAGAGAACGGCCGCCGCGTGATGTCGTCGCGCGTCACCGGTATTGCGCCGCAAGACGAAGACTACATCCGCTGGCATTTGGTCGGCATGGCCGAATAAAAGCCCCTCTCGGCGATGGCCGCGGTCTTGCTGCAACGGATTGGATTGGCGCTTGTCACGATGGTGATCATCGCGGTGGTCGTGTTCTTTGCGCTTGAACTCATGCCGGGGGATGCGTGCAGCGTCAATCTTGGACGTGGCGCCTCTGACAGCATGCTGGCGGCCTGTCACATAAGGTTGGGCCTTGATCAGCCCCCCGTCTGGCGGTTTGTCACTTGGGCGGGCGACTTTTTGCGCGGTGATCTGGGCATATCTATGCAACGCGAGCGTCCGATTGCCGAAATCGTGGGGTGGCGGCTGCGCAATACCTTGATCCTTGCAGGTGTGACCTCTGTCATCGGCATTCCGCTTGCCCTTGGTCTTGGGGTGTTGGCTGGGCTTAATCCAGACGGGCCGCTGGACATGGCCATCTCTGGCGTGGCTATTTTTGCCATGACGGTGCCAGAATTCATCTCGGGCACGTTGATGATCTTGGTGTTCTCGGTCATCTTGGGCTGGGCTGCCGGTGTGGTGACAATTGGTTACAAAGCGCCGGCCTTTGAGTTGGTCAAGGCCTCCATCCTGCCTGCGGCCACGCTGATCTTCATCCTTGCCGCCCATATCTTGCGCATGGTGCGGGCCTCGGTGGTCGAGGTGATGCAAAGCGACTTTGCCCAGATGGCGCGGCTGAAAGGTGTTCCACGGCGGCGGGTCATCTGGCACCATGTGGTGCCAAACGCGCTGTTGCCGGCGATCAGCATCATCGGGCTGACGATGGCGTGGCTTTTGGGTGGGGTGGTGATCGTGGAAAGCGTGTTCAACTTCCCCGGTCTTGGGCGCCTGGCGGTGGATGCGGTGGCCGATCAGGACCTGCCCTTGGTGCAAGCCATTGCCCTGCTGTTTGGGCTTATCTATGTTTTGACCAATCTTGGCGCAGACCTTGTGGCCTTGATCCTCAACCCCCGGCTCAGGACGCGGCGGCAATGAGGGGGGTGCGCCCTTTGGCTGTGCCGCAAGTTCTGCGCGATGTGCTGGCCCAAAGGTCGGGGCGTATCGGGTTTGTGATCGTTTGTCTGCATCTGGCCGCCGCTGTCGCGGCCCCGATGATCGCCCCGCAGGATCCAGCCCATCAGGATGCGGCGGCCATGCTGCAATCGCCCTCGCTGGCGCACTGGTTTGGCACCGACCGGTTGGGGCGTGACGTGTTCAGCCGCACCCTGCTTGGCGGCCGTGAGGCGATGTTGATCGCGACGCTGGCCACGATTATCGCGATGGCTTGGGGATCGGCCCTTGGTATTCTTGCGGCCCTGATCGGGGGCAGGGCCGATGCGATTGTGATGCGCTTTGTGGATGCCATGATGTCGATCCCGTGGATCTTGATGGTGATGCTTTTTGTTGCGGCCTTGGGCAGCAGCTCTGTAGCCCTTGTGCCGGTGCTTGGGTTTTCTTATGGATTGTCCGTGGTTTACCTTGCGCGGGCGGCGACACTTGATTTTGTGACACGGGATTTTGTCGTGGCCGCGCAGATCCGCGGCCATTCGCGGTGGTCGATTGCGGCGACAGAGCTTTTGCCCAATGTCCGAGACAGCCTTGCCGTTCAAGGCGCCATGCAATGGTCGTGGATATTGCTTGCAGTCAGTTCTTTATCCTTTCTTGGAATGGGGGTTGCCCCGCCGACGCCGGATTGGGGCCAGATGATTGCAGACGCGCGCGGCATCATGCAGCGCGCGCCTTGGGCGCTGATCTGGCCGATGCTGGCGCTTAGTTCGCTGGTGATCGGCATGAACCTTGCCGTCGACGCCTGGGCCCGTGCGACCGGTGTCGCGCGCAACCGTCGGGTGCCGGGGGCATGATACAAGCCTTCCCACAGCTTGAGGTCGAGAACCTGCGCGTCGGAGGAGCAGGATTTCTGGTGGTCGACACCGTATCCTTCACCCTTTGTGCAGGCGAAAGCTTTGGCATCGCGGGGGAATCCGGCTCTGGGAAAAGCACGCTGCTCTTGTCGCTTATGGGCATGATGCGGCAGGGTTTGCAGCCCTTGGGCGGATCGGTGCGGTTGAACGGCAGGCCGATGCTTGGGCAAACGGATGCGGCCCTTGCTGCCGTCCGTGGCAGCAAGATCGCGCTTATTCCGCAAAATCCGGTAACCGCCTTAAACCCCAGCCGTCGGATCGGCGCGCAGATCGACGAGGCTTTGCTGTTGCACAGCGCGCTGAGCGCGCGCGGGCGGGCGGCGCGGGTGCTTGACCTTCTGGGCATGGCCCGCCTGCCAGAACCCGCCGTGACCGCGCGCCGCTTTCCGCACGAGTTGTCGGGTGGACAAGTGCAGCGTGCCGCCATCGCCATGGCCTTGGCCGGTGAGCCCGACGTGCTTTTGCTGGACGAGCCCACAACCGGGCTGGATGTCACCACGCAGGCGGCACTTTTGGATTTGCTGGTCGATCTTCGGCATCGGGCCAAAGTTAGCATGGTCTGCGTCAGTCATGATCTTGGCGTTCTGGCGCGCCTGTGTGACCGGATCGGGGTGATGTACGCCGGTGCCATGGTCGAAGAAGGGCCGCTGGCTTTGGTTCTGGCCCGGCCCCTTCATCCTTATACTCAGGCGCTTATGGCGTCGATCCCGCGCCTCGGTGCGGCAGGCCTGCCGTCGCCGATCGAGGGAAGCCCCCCCTCGCTGTTCCATCTGCCATCTGGCTGCCGCTTTGCGCCGCGCTGCGCACTGGTGCAGGACGCCTGCCACAGCCTGCGCCCCGAGTTAAGTTGGGTCGAGGAGGGCCAAAAGATTGCGTGCCTGCGCCCCAACATGGCGCCCGCCCAAGTTTCCCATCCCACCAATACTGCATTTGCCAAGGGCGCGCCCCTTCTTGCCGTTCAAGGGCTGTCGGTCAGCTATGCCAAGCAGGGCCTATTCGCCCATAAAGCGCCCAAGCCCGTGGTTGAGGAAGTGAGCTTCACTGTGGTCAGGGGGGAAGTGCTGGGGCTTGTTGGCGAATCTGGCTCAGGCAAGTCTACCATTCTAGCGGCGATTGCTGGGTTGGCCGTACCAACTGCGGGCCATATCAGGCTGATGTCCAATAACCGCGCTGAAGATCTTGCGGCCCGCGCCACCACCCGCCCTTTATCCCACCTTCAGTCGATCCAGCTGATCTTCCAGAACCCGGATGCCTCGTTGAACCCCCGGCACCGCATCATAGACCTTCTTGCCCAACCCTTGATGCTTTACGGGCAGGTGCCGCGTTCCCAGCTCCGCGCGAAGGCGGCTGATCTGCTTGCCGAAGTGCGCTTGGGGGCTGCGATGCTGGACCGGATGCCCGCACAGCTTTCCGGCGGTGAGCGCCAGAGGGTCGCCATCGCGCGTGCCTTTGCGGCCAAGCCGGACCTGCTGCTTTGCGACGAGATCACGACCGCGCTTGACGTATCGGTGCAAGCGGCGGTCCTGAAACTGATCCACGATCTGGCGAGAAAGCATGACGTTGCAGCGATCTTCGTCTCGCACGACCTCGCGGTGGTGCGCGCCATCGCCGACCGGATCGCCGTGCTGCGCAATGGCAAGATCGTCGAAATCAACACGGGCGAAGAGCTTTGCGCGCGGCCTGTGGATGCGTACACCAAAAGCCTCTTAAGGTCGGTTCTAGAGATCCCACTAGGGGCTATTCACAGTCACCTGCCACCGCGCGAATGACTGACCGCTTCTCCTGTGCGAGGCATGCTCATGGGCATTTTATTGCAGGCTTCTGGTGGCTTTACCCATTTGGATGCAAAGTGTTACGCGGCGACATCCACCGGAGCGGTCCCGGGGTAGCCCGACATTGCAAAGCAAATTTTCTACAAATTTTCGCTTCGTAGCGTGGTGGGTGATGGTAACGTTAGTCGGAATTGCTTCGTATTCTCGGCGCCACAGGGCAAAGACAGACCTTACGCCTGTGTCGAAATGCGATAGCGTACCGCAGCATCTGTGTCTTCTTTTCCGGTCGTCGAGACGATCTACTTAGCCACGGAAGACGTGATGGGCTTATATATGGGAACTCGCTTGGCCGCAAAGATCGCACCTCTCGTTAAGCCACAAACTTAGCCTGTGTCAAACAGCTAGGGGCCGTTTCGAGCAACGACGCCCTGCGCAGTTGCCGCCGCCTCGGCCGGACTATCTGGAAGCGCTGGACCGGCTAGCGTCAACGAGGCTTGGTCAAGGCCAAGATGCACTGCTTTAAAGCACTGATTTGGTCCTTGGGCGCGCTTCGGCAGGCTCAAGGTGGTGCTATTGATGCCGCAGCGCCTCTATCGGGTCGAGTCGTGCAGCACGGCGGGCTGGAAAATAGCCGAAGACCACGCCTACGACGGCGGAAAAGATGAAAGAGGCCACGACGATCCGGTAATCCGGCAGAAACCCGATGTTGAGCGCGTAAGACCCCAAGGCACCAAGGCCAAGGCCGAGGAATATGCCAAGGATGCCGCCGATCAGCGACAGGACAATCGCCTCAACCAAAAACTGCATCAGCACCTGGGATTCGGTGGCCCCCACCGCCATGCGGATGCCGATCTCACGGGTGCGTTCAGTGACGGACACCAGCATGATGTTCATGATGCCGATGCCGCCCACAAGCAGGCTGATGGCCGCCACCGCTGACAAAAGCCCAGTCAGAACCCCGGTGATGCCGGTCAGCACCGAGGATATCTGCTTCATGTCGAACACGTTGAAGTCGTCGTTTTGATCGTCGGTCAGCTTGCGGCGTTCGCGCATCAGGCTTTGGATTTGGGCGGTGACGTCCTCGGCCCTGACGCCGTCGCGGAAGGTGACCGAAATCGACTGTACGTTCTTGTTGCCGGATATCCGGCGCTGGAAGGCTTTGAGCGGCATGACAATGATATCGTTGTCATCCTGCCCGAAGGTTGAAGCCTCGCGCTTGGCCAGCAGGCCTATGACCTCACACGAGATTTTGCCGACGCGGATCGTGGTGCCCACCGGGTTGCCCTCACCGATCAGGGCGGCGGAAGTGGTGGTGCCCAGCACGCAGACCGGGGTGCCGATCCGCATCTCGCCGTCCGAGAAGATCCGGCCAAAGCCCAACGTCCAGCCACGGATGCCAAAGAAGGCGTCATCAGTGCCGGTGACTTGGACGGTGTGGTTCATCTCGCCAAAGACCACCGTCTGACTGCGCGAGGAGCTGGGGGTTGCCGCGACAATGTCGGGCACATAGCGCAGCAGGGCTTGCATGTCGGCCAGCGTCAGCGGAGCCGCATCGTTGGAGCCGCCGCCGGGCCCGCGACCGGGGGCGCCGGGGCGGATCATAAGCAGGTTCGATCCAAGCGAGGCCACATCAGACTGCACTTGCGCGGTAGAGCCCTGCCCCACAGTCACCATCGCGATGACCGAGGCGACCCCAATCACGATGCCAAGCACCGTCAGGAACGAGCGCAACTTGTTGCGAAACACCGTGCTGAGGGCGAGGCGCAGGGCTTCAAGCAGCATGACGGTCCCTGACCTTGTCAGATTGGATCTTTCCATCGACAAAGGTGACGATGCGGTTGGCATAATCGGCCATGTCAGGTTCATGGGTGACCATCAGGACCGATAGGCCTTCCTCGCGGTTGAGTTGCACCAAAAGCTCCATAATCTCGCGCCCACGTGCCGAGTCGAGGTTGCCGGTCGGTTCATCAGCAAGGATCAGGCCCGGTTTGGTGACGATGGCGCGGGCGATGGCAACACGCTGCTGCTGGCCGCCGGAAAGCTCGGAAGGGCGGTGATCGGCCCTGCCCTGCAGGCCGACCTTGTTTAGGGCATCCATCGACCGCTCTCGGCGTTCATCGGCGGGAATGCCTTGATAGATCAGCGGAAGTTCGACGTTCTCTAGGGCGGTGGTGCGCGCCAGCAGGTTGAAGCCCTGAAAGATGAAGCCCAGAAAATGCCGCCGCAGCAGCGCCCTTTGATCACGGTCAAGCCCGGTCACATCGGTGCCAAACAGCAGGTACTGGCCCGAGGTTGGCGTATCAAGGCAACCCAGAATGTTCATCGCACTCGACTTACCCGAACCCGACGGGCCCATGACGGCAATGAACTCACCCTTCTGCACGGTCAGGTTAACGTCATCCAGCGCATAGACCTTGGCCTCATCCACCCCGTAGATCTTGGACAGATGGCGCAGTTCCAGCATAGGGGTGGCTGCGGCTGTCATCGGTTGCTCTGCGCCGTGATGACCAGATCGCCAGCGGTCAACGGGCCTTCCAGAACTTGGGTCGTGTCACCATCGGTGACGCCGGTTTTCACGGCAATGCGGATGGGTTCACCGTCTTTCAGGATATAAAGGTCGCGAAAACCCTCTTTGGTCACGGCATTGGTCTTGCTGGTGTTCGGTCGGTTGCGATCCCCCGGTGACCCACCAGAGAAAAGCATGCCTAAAAGGCCCGAACTGCGGCGCGTGGCGGCAGGCGCCACAGGTGGGGAATAGCGAAGGGCGGCATTGGGCACTGCCAGCACATCCGTGACCTCCTCCACCGTCACATCGGCCGAGGCGGTCATGCCGGGACGCAGGCGCAGGTCGGAATTGTCGATGGCAAGGATGGTTGGATAGGTCACGATGCCATCGACAGTCTGCGGGGCGAAATGCATCTGCGACACCTTTGCCGGGAAGCTTTGCCCCAGATAGGCATCAACATTAAAGGCGGCAGAATTGCCGACCTGCACCTTGCCAATATCGGCCTCGTCCACGTCGATCTGCAACTCCATCTGGCCCAGATCATGCGCCAGGGTGAAAAGAACCACCGTGGTGGTGGAAGCAGAGACGGTCTGGCCCAGATCGGCCTTGAGGTCCAACACCATGCCGTCGATCGGTGCCACGATGACGGCCTTATTGATGTTGGTCTGGCTCAGCTTCACATCGGACTCGGCCACCTGCACATTGGCAAGGGCCGAGGCAAGGCCCGCATTCGCCCGGCGCTTGGCGGTTTTGGCCACGGCCAGTTCCTCGTTCGAGTTCAAGCCCTTGTCATGGATCTTCTGGGTGCGGTCGAGGGTGGCAATGGCGGCCTCCTGTGTGGCCAGCGCATCCTCGACCTCGGCCTTGCGGGCCAAGAGCATGGCCAGATCGCGCGCCAACTCCGCCTCCAGCGAGGAGGTGTCGAGTCGGGCCAGAACCTGACCCTTGGAGACGGTGTCATTGACCGCGACATCCACCTCGGAGATCGTGCCCGAGATGAGGGAACCGACATCAACCTGCTGGATCGGCTGCACGGTACCCACGGCAGTCACAGTCACGGTGATGTCGGCGGGTTTTACCTCAGTCGTGGTATAGCGGATCACGGCGGTGGCGGTGGTGCGGGTCTGCAAATAGCCATAACCGCCGACCGCGAGGGCTAGGATCAGCAAAGGCCAGACAATCCGCCCCCGCAGCCGGAAACGCTTGCGGCGCCGTGTGATCGCCTCGACCGTGATCGTATCCGCCATCGAAAGTCCTTTTCATCTCTGGGCACAATCTGGCCCGAACCGCGTGAGGTTTCAACGCCAAAGCCGCTGATTTCCGTCCGTGCCGTCCAGCATCACAGGAAAGTGGCGCACAACATCGGCCAATGGCCCATCCTAGCTTTGCCCTTTCGCATTGGCCAAAATATCCCACCGTTGGGCTCTTTTAGAACGAAATTCTTGTGCGGATGCGGGCGGTAGCTTGGGGCGTGTTGACGTTTGAGGGTTCCCAAAACAGGATTTGAGTGATCCAAGGTTCCCAAATGGGAGGCTACCTTGATCCGCACGATACTGACTGACGCCCAATGAGAAATCGTCGACCCATACTGTTTTGGTCGAAAATGTGACCCCAGCCGTACCGTGCTGGACCCACTGTTGTTCGTGGCGGCCCTGCTGTGGACCGCGCAGACAGATTGTCCTTGGTGCGACCTTACAGCGGAGTTTGGTGGCTGGAACACGGTTTTCAAACGCTTCCGCAGATGGGTCAAAGCGGACGCGTTCTACTATATGTTCAGCGCACTAGCCGAGGACGTCGACTCCGAAGACGCCATGATCGACGGCACCATCACCAAAGTCCACCGTCATGAACAGGGCACAAAAGGGGGACTCAAAGCCAGCCCTGTGCCGCACGGGCCGCTGGGGGCGGTGTTGGAATCGGTATCATTGGCCAAGCTGACCCTCACAGAGCTGTCCCTTATCATGGGCTTGGTGGACCCCTTCCGCCGCACGTTGGAGATCACGGAATTGGAGGCTCGTCTGGCAGCATTTCAGGCGCAACCGAGATCATTCGGTTGATCTCTTTGCCTTTGGTGCCGATGACCTTGGCGTTGCGGATGCCGGACAAGAACGCCACGTCGAAGAGTTCATCGATAACACCCTCAATGCGCACCCATTCGACAATAGCACCGGTGCGGGTGTCGATCACCAGCAGGCCGGTGCGGGCATCGGCATCATGAGCGCGCAGCGCATCGTCCAGTGCTAGCCCTGCGAAGGTGCGGTTCTCTCTGGCGCGAGAGATGCCAATCACGGCGTAGGGGCCAGCAAAGGTAAGGCCACGGGCATAGCCGGGGCAGAAGGTCAGCGGGTTGAACTGGCCGTCCTCAACCCAGCCAAAGTCGCCGGTGCCCGAGTTCAAAAGCCAAAGCTTGCCACCGTGCATGCGCGGCGAATGCGGCATCGAAAGACCTGAGGCCACCACCTCGCCCGAGGCCACGTCAATCACCACACCCCCATCGGTGCGGCGGTCGCGCCAGCCATCAACCACATCCGACCGCGACACGCAGGTCACATAGCGTGGCTGCCCCGCCTCCATCGCAAGACCGTTGAGATGGCAGCAATCCTCTGGCGCCATTTTTTTAATGAAGGGCGGCTGCCACAGCGGGCGGAAACTATGGCCCTGTGCCGTGGTGGCAAGGCAGTTGAACAGGGTGTTGGCAAAGATGGGCTGGCCATCCGCGCCCAGGCCCACGTCATGGATGTCGATGTCGCCGGTGATCCACGTCTGGTGGGGGGCAAAGACGGCATCGTTTTCGCCCTCGGTGGCGTTGGGGGGCAAAAGGTTGTCAAAGCGGTAAAGCTGCACTTCGGTTGCCAGATACAGCGTGCGGACGTTGTGCGCTACGGTCAGCCCCATGCTGCGCGGAAAGGTGCGTTCCGACACCGATAGGGTGCCATCTGCCTTACGACCCAGAAAGAACACCTTGTTGCCCTGATAGGTCGTAAAAGCCAGCGATCCGCCCACCAAATCCAGCCAAGACGTAAATCCGCGCGATGTCGTTAGAGTGAACAGTGGCACACGATCGTCGGGCATGACGGCAATTCCTTATATCATGGTAGCAAAATTGGTCAACTTTTGAGTGTCTGACGGGCTTTGCGCCGACAGTCAACTTGGGGCAGGCTTGGGCTTTGAAGAAGTCGGGGTGGCTAAAGTGGGGGGGCGCTGATCGGCTTGTGATTTGGGGCCAGTCTGCTGCGGAAATACAATAAAGACATGGGGTTAAACTTAAAATCCCGAACAGGTTGGTTGCGGCAAAGGGCGGGCTCTGTGTCTATAGAGCAACATGCACAGACTAAACGCCACCAACTGCAAGATCTTTATTGACCCAAACATCTTAAGCGCCATCTTACCCCCTGAATTGAACGTTTAAATCCCTACGTTCAAAGGTCGAGTGTACTTTGGAGCGTAAAGTTATGACACAACAAAAAATCATCAATCTTGGCACACTGGCCGCGACCAAAGGCTTTAAAATTCAAGGTGACGCTAACTTTGACGCCGCCGGTCGGAGTGTTTCTGACGCCGGTGATGTCAATGGGGATGGAATTGCCGACCTGATTGTTGGGGCGCACGAGCACGATGGCACGGCCGGCAACAATTCAGGGGCCGCCTATGTTGTTTATGGCAGCAATGGCGGGCCATCAGCGACTATTGATCTTGGCGATCTTCAACCCAACCAAGGGTTCAGCATTCTTGGTGCAGATGCATATGGTCTTGCAGGTTCCAGTGTTTCATCTGCGGGTGACGTGAACGGCGATGGCATTGACGACCTGATTGTTGGGGCGCCGGATTACGACCAAGATTGGGTGTATACGGGTGCCTCTTATGTTGTTTATGGCACGCTGGGCGGGCCATCGGCGGACATCGACCTTGGCGATCTTCAACCCGCCCAAGGGTTCAAGATTAAGGGTGCCGCAGATTTTGATAAGGCAGGGACCAGTGTTTCTTCTGCCGGCGACGTCAACGGCGACGGTGTCGCCGACCTGATTGTTGGGGCAAGGAAAAACGACACAAGTGGTGTCGATTCGGGTGCCGCCTATGTTGTTTATGGCGCAACGGGTTTCACACGCGGTGACGTTGACCTTGCTGATATGTCTGACGACGAAGGCTACAAAATCGCAGGTTCTTCACAATTCGATGAGGCAGGCGGCAGTGTTTCGTCTGCGGGCGATATCAATGGCGACGGGATCGATGATTTCATTGTGGGCGCGTCTAAGGCAGACGTGGATGGAAACGAGAATGCTGGGGCTGCCTATGTCATCTACGGCACAAAAGACCTTACGCATGACAACATTGACCTTGTCGCGCTGACACAGGCCCAAGGCTTTGTCATTAAGGGTGCCGCCAGTTACGATCGTGCAGGGATGAGTGTTTCTTCTGCGGGTGACATCAACGGCGACGGGGTCGATGATCTGATTGTCGGCGCTTCGTCGAATGGAGCGGGCGGCTACTATGCCGGTGCGGCCTATGTGATTTATGGCGCAAAAGGCACCACACAGGCCAACATTGACCTTGCCGAATTGTGGCCGGAGCAAGGCTTCACAATTATAGGTGCCAATGAATATGATTCAGCAGGTATCAGTGTTTCATCGGCAGGCGACGTCAACGGCGACGGGGTCGATGATCTGATTGTCGGCGCTTCGTCGAATGGAGCGGGCGGCTACTATGCCGGTGCGGCCTATGTTATTTATGGGTCAAAAGAAATCACCCGTGGGAATATTGACCTTGGGGCGCTGACCGCCCGCGAGGGATTTATCCTTCAGGGGGCTTCTGAATATAACTACGCGGGTATCAGTGTTTCTGCCGCTGGCGATGTTAACGGCGACGGGGTCGATGATATTGTTGTTGGCGCTTCTGGAAACAGCGTTGACGGTTCCTATGCCGGTGCGGCCTATGTCGTTTACGGCACAAAAGATATCGACCTAGCCGCCCTGACCCCGACCCAAGGGTTTAAAATTCAAGGGGCCGCAGACTATGATAATGCTGGCAACAGTGTTTCTTCTGCGGGGGATGTTAATGGCGACGGGATCGATGACGTTATTGTCGGAACGGGTGACCCTGTTGGCACCGTTTATGTCGTTTATGGCACAACAGATGCCACACGGGATGACCTTGTTATTAGCAATCTAACCCCAAGCCAAGGGTTCGTTGTTCAGGGTACCATTGCCATTATCATAAAGGCCGCGTCTGCCGCTGGCGACATTAACGGGGATGGCGCAGATGACCTTGTCGTTGCGTCGACTGGTTTCGATGCGCTTGATCGCGACAATTCGGGGGCTGCCTTTGTCATTTACGGCACGACAGGCGGGTCACATAATAACATTAACCTTGGCACCCTGACGTCAGACCAAGGGTTCTCGATTATCGGTGGCGCACCATTTGATTTTATCGGCGACAGTGTTTCCGCTGCCGGTGACGTCAACAGGGACGGTATCGATGACCTGATTGTCGGGGCGACCTCTATTAACGACGACGCAGGGGCTGCCTATGTGATCTATGGTTCATCCGCCAGCGGCGACATTGACCTTGGCAATCTGACCGCAACCCAAGGCTTCAGCCTTTTCGGTGCCTCATCCGACGATGACGCAGGTACCAGCGTGTCTTCCGCCGGTGATGTCAACGGGGACGGGATCGACGACCTGATTGTCGGGGCGCCAGGCTACGGCGGGGATTCAGGTGCCGCCTATGTTGTTTACGGATCAAGCGGGGTCATCCCGTCTGTCATAAACCTTGGCACGATGAATCTAAGCCAAGGCTTTGCCATCACGGACATGTCCGCTGTTGGTGACGTAGGTGAATCTGTTTCATCTGCGGGTGATGTCAACGGCGATGGTCTTGACGACCTTATCATTGGGGCCCCTTTTGTTGGCTTCGGCTTTTTCGATAGCCAATTGGGTTTTGGTGCGACGGGCGCAGCCTATGTTATCTACGGCAAACAGGGTGGGGCCGGCGCGGACATCGATCTTGGTGCCATGTTGCCAGGGCAGGGTTTCACGCTGCTGGGGACCTTGCCCGATTTTGCAGGAATTAGTGTTTCTGCGGCGGGCGATGTGAACGGGGATGGGATCGATGACATCCTTATTGGCACGTTATATCACTCAGGTGACAACGGTTACGCCGGCGCGGCCTATGTTGTTTATGGCACGGATGGCCCTAGGGACGCTGTCGTTGACCTTGGCGCACTAACCGCACGCGAGGGCTTCACCATTTCGGGTGAAGCGGACGGTGATGCTGCGGGTGGTCGTGTTTCTGCTGCGGGTGACGTGAACGGCGACGGGGTCGATGACCTGATTGTCGGGGCTTCTTCGAATGACGAGGGCGCTGAGGATGCAGGGGCGGCCTATGTTATTTACGGCGTAAAATCCATCCCGAACGAGATTGACCTGACCGCCCTGAAACCGCGCGAAGGGTTCACCATCACAGGTGCGGCAGCAGGGGATAGGGCCGGTTTTAGTGTGTCTTCTGCGGGCGATGTCAACGGGGACGGGATTGATGACTTTATCGTCGGGGCTAAAGATGCAAACTATGATATAGGGGCCGCCTATGTCGTTTATGGCACAACGGGGTCGACACATGCGGACATTGACCTTGGCGAACTGACGTCAGGCCAAGGGTTCACCATTCATGGCGCCACCGGTGGTGATCGTGCAGGCATCAGTGTTTCGTCTGCAGGTGACATCAACGGGGACGGTATCGATGACCTGATTGTCGGGGCGTATCGGAATGATGCAGGGGGTGACAATTCAGGGGCGGCCTATGTTATCTTCGGCTCTTCAACCGAACCCTCACTTGGCAATGTTAACCTTGATGCGCTGACGCCGAGCCAAGGGTTTGCCATTACCGGCGCTGCCAACTGGGATGTGTTAGGCATTAGTGTTTCTGCTGCGGGCGACGTGAACGGGGATGGGGTCGATGATCTGATTGTTGGGGCTTCGGAAAATGATGCAGGCGCCGACAATGCGGGGGCGGCCTATGTTATCTATGGTTCAACCGAACCCTTTATTGGCCCCGTTAGCGTTGCGGGGCTGTCGCAGAACCAAGGCTTCACCATTAAGGGTGCCGGTGAATATGATTATGCAGGCGACAGCGTTTCTGCAGCCGGTGACATCAACGGCGACGGCTACGACGACCTGATCATCGGGGCAAAATACGCCGCAGACGGAAGCGGCAACTATGTGGGTGCGGCTTATGTCATTTACGGCGCGAGCCAAAACTTGCCAGCTGTCATTGACCTTGAAATTCTGCTCCCAAGCCAAGGGTTTGTTATGCGGGGCGCAGCCGATGATGACCAAGCAGGCCATAGTGTTTCTGCTGCGGGCGATGTCAACGGGGATGGTATCGACGACCTGATTGTTGGGGCGCGGAGAAATGACGCGGGTGGTATCGACGCAGGTGCAGCCTATGTCATTTATGGCACATCGGGCGCCACACGGGCGAACATTGACCTTGGCGAACTGACGTCTAACCAAGGGTTTGTCATCAAGGGCACAGCCTTTGCGGAAAGGGCAGGCACCAGTGTTTCTGCTGCGGGCGATGTCAACGGGGACGGTATCGACGATCTGATCGTTGGGGCCCCACGCCTCGACTATGCGACCAACAGCCGAGGGGCCGCCTATGTCATTTACGGCACGACTGGACCCAGAGAAGATGTCATCGATCTAGGCTCTCTCACCGCAAACGAAGGCTTCATCGCGCAGGGTGCGGCCGTTTATTTCTCGAATGGCCCCAGTGTGTCTGCTGCGGGCGATGTCAACGGGGACGGGTATGACGACCTGATCATCGGGGCGGCCTACAGCGACGTCGGCGGTACTAATGCAGGGGCGGCCTATGTTATTTACGGCCAAGGTCTGCCAAGCGCTGGCCCCGTTGCGCTGGAACTCAACGGCACGGCAGACGGCGAGACACTGACGGGCGGCGAACTTGACGATACGCTGAACGGGCTTGGCGGCAATGACACGCTGGATGGCGGCGCTGGCGATGACACGCTGGACGGCGGCACTGGGAATGACAGCCTGACGGGCGGCGCTGGCAATGACACCCTGTCTGGTGGGACTGGTGATGACAACTTAGATGGTGGCTCAGGCGATGACAACTTAGATGGCGGCTCGGGCAATGACTCCCTATACGGCGGTATTGGTAATGACGCCTTTTACGTTGATAGCGTTAATGACGTGGTCTCAGATTCGGGCGGGAATGATTTTGTCCTAAGCTCAATTACCTATACGCTTTTGGCAGGTTTTGAGAACCTGACCCTAACGAGTGGCATTATTGATGGGATAGGCAACGCTTCTAATAACGTGATGACGGGTAGCAGTGGTGCCAACAGTTTGTCTGGCCTTGATAGCAATGACTTGCTGAACGGAAACGACGGCAATGACACGCTGGACGGCGGTACTGGGGACGATCTGCTGGACGGCGGTGCTGGGGACGATGCGCTGACTGGTGGGGACGGCATTGACACGGCCACCTACGCATCGGCTGGAAGTGCGGTATCGCTAGACCTGCAGCTAACATCTGCCCAGACAACAGGTGGAGCTGGCACAGATACGCTTGTCAGCATCGAAAACCTGATCGGCTCTGGTTACAATGACAGTTTGGCCGGCGATAACAACGCGAACACGCTGGACGGCGGGGCTGGCAATGACACGCTGGATGGCGGTGCGGGTGATGACAGTCTTGGCGGCAGCGATGGCATTGACACGGCCACCTACTCATCGGCTGGAAGTGCGGTATCGGTAGATCTGCAGCTAACATCTGCCCAGAATACGGGCGGTGCTGGCACAGATGCGCTTGTCAGCATCGAAAACCTGATCGGCTCTGGTTACGATGACAGTTTGACAGGCGATAACAACGCAAACACGCTTTCTGGTAAGAATGGCAATGACTCGATCTTTGGTCGCGATGGCAATGACACACTGGATGGCGGTGACGGCAATGACCAACTCGAAGGTAACAAAGATAATGACTTGCTGAATGGCGGTGACGGCGATGACACCTTGGATGGTGGGCTAAACGACGACACGCTCTTTGGCGGGGACGGCGATGACAGCTTAGATGCTGGAGGCCACAAAAACGTTCTTTACGGCGGCAACGGCAATGACATTCTGTTCAACTATAACGATGATGACACGCTCTACGGCGGTTCTGGCGATGATGCGTTCTATGGCAACATAGGCGATGATCTCTTGGCCGGAGATGACGGCAATGATACCGCCATCTACAGTAAAGGCGGGAGTGCGGTATTCGTAAGCCTTTCGCAAACATCCGCCCAGAATACCGGTGGTGGTGGCACGGATACGCTTGTCAGCATCGAAAACCTGATCGGCTCTGACTACAGTGATGGTTTGACGGGCGACGGCACTGCGAACAGTCTGTCCGGCTTGATTGGCGATGACAGTCTTTACGGCCTTGACGGCAATGATAGCCTGTATGGCGGGAATGGTTCCGACAGCCTTGATGGCGGCACTGGCAACGACAGCCTGACGGGCGGGAGTGGCAACGACCTCTATATCGTGGATAGCGCCACTGATGTTGTCGTGGAAGCCAGCGATGGGGGTTCGGCCGATAGGGTGGAAAGCTCAGTCAGCCTGACGCTTTTTGCGAATGTCGAGAACCTGACCCTAACCGGCAGTGGCAACAC